>JBAUMX010000039.1:0-77709 GCA_049578945.1 Candidatus Cybelea sp.
GCCGCGCTCCTGCGCCGGCTCTTCGCCGGCTCCGATTTAATGCGGCTCGCAGCGGTGCTGTTGCGATTTGCGCAACGGACCGGGCTGATCTCGCTCGCCGGCGTCTTCGGGCTTTCAAGTGCCGCGAAACTGGCGCCGCCGGTCTCCAGCTCGTTCTTCACCGCAAGAAACCAACGTTTCAATGCCGCGGCGCCGAAAGGCGTCGCGTTTTTGCATACCGGTTGCATCATGCCATTCGCCTTCGCGCAAGTCCATCGCGCGACGGTTCGGATGCTCCGCCGCGGCGGATTATCGGTGCTCGTTCCGAGCGGACAAGGTTGCTGCGGCGCAATTGCCCTGCATGCCGGGGAGATGGAGTTTGCACGAGCGCTTGCTCAACGAAACATCGAAGCATTCGAACGCAGCGCCGCCGACGTCTACGTCGTGAACGCGGCCGGTTGCGGCGCCACGCTCAAAGAGTATTGCGAGCTCTTCGCGGACAATGCCGCCTGGGCGCAGCGTGCGGCGAGCTTTTCGAAACGCGTTCGCGACGTCACCGAGGTTCTCGACGCGCTCGACTTGCCGGCACCAACGCGATCGCTCGACGCGAGCGTTACGTACCAGGAGCCTTGCCATCTCGTTCACGCGCAACGGGTTGCCGGCGCGCCGCGCCGGTTATTGGCCCGGATCCCGGGCCTCAACCTCGTCGAGATGGACGAGAGTGCGGTGTGTTGCGGGAGCGCCGGAGTTTACAATCTGACCCAGCCGGAGATGGCCTCACGCCTGCAGCTGCGCAAGGTCGAATCGATCCGCCGGACGGGCGCGACGATCGTTGCGACGGCCAATCCCGGATGTGCCATTCAGGTAAGCGCCGGTCTACGCGATGCGCGCTATCTCGCAACCGTAAAGCACGTCGTCGAACTGCTCGACGAAGCCTACGGAGCCTAAAGCGTCGCCCTCACCCGGTCCGTATCGTTTTGCGCGCCGGCGAGCGAATGATAGACCGCTAAGACTCGGATCAAGCCGGTAATGTTGAGCAACCGTGAGATCGGTCCGTCCTTTATCACCAGGCGAAACGAACCGCCGTGTTCGGCCGCCCGCCGATGCGCGCCGATTAGAACTCCGAGCCCCGTTGAGTCTAGAAATTCTAGCTGCGTCAGGTCGACGATCAGCTTATGGCTTCCTTTTTCGGCAGCGTCCCCCAGCGCGGCGCGGATCGTGGGAGCGGTCGCAAGATCTAGGCTCCCTCGGAGCTTGAAGACCAGCGTTTCTCCGCCGTTCTCGGTCTTGAGGTCGATGCTTAACTCGTCGTGCGTCATGCTCGCGTTTTGCCTTTCGAGCCCGCGCCGGGTTTGGCCTACAATCGTGCCCCTGCTAGACGAAACGCCCCGCGTCGTCGTCCCAACGCGTCAAGTGCTTGCCGACGAGATGGACGCCGCCGATCCAACGATCGATGGCGTGTTCCTCCAGCCAATCGGCGTCACCGGCGAGGACGCGTCGGCCAAGCGCCGTCGTAACGAGCGTCTCATCTTCTTCTTCAACGAGTGCGCCGGCGCCGACGGCGAGATCCTCGAGCATCTTTGCAAAGACGCGCTCCCCCAAGAAGTACGCTTCTTCGCGCGCCTGTGCGCGCAAGAACAACTCCTGCGCGCGGGCCCGCCCCTGCGCTACGGCATACAAGGCCTGACGCTGCGATCGTGAGAGTCCGTCTTGCTTCCACGGATACTCCTCGCAGAGACGCTGCAGCGCGACGCGCAGAAAGGGCAACCCGATTGCATCCTCCCCCGCGGCCGCGTAGAGATCGGCTGGCAAAGCTGACGTGAAGCGCTCCCAAGTGCGCCGGGCGGACTTAAAGACCGCCGGCGTCGCCGTTCGACGCTTGGGGAAGAGCGGAAAGACTTCGTCCACCGTCATGTTCGCGAGGTACTGATCGCTTTGCACCACCGAAACTCGTCCAGGCTCGAGATCGAGTTCTTCGAGCGAGGTCAGCGCCTGCAAGAGCTGTAGCTGGTCGTAGAGATCATGCTCGAACCAGAGCACTACCTCGTCAAAATCTCGCGCGCGCCGAAGTTGCGCGTCGCGCCGGGAAAAGTCATGAATCAATTTGATCGGGTTGCCGTATCCTCGCTCGGCCAGGAATCGCGTACGGATCGCGCTGGTCTCCTCGAGCGATAAGCCGGCCGGGACCGGCCCCTCGTTGAGCGCGTCGCGCCACGCGACGTGCGTCCCGAGGACGCCCGCTTTTTTGAGCAGATAGAGCGCTCCGTCGCCGTTTGTAATATGGAGCGTCGACGCGGAGTGGGTCAGATTCAAAGGTTTCCTAGAAAGCTCCGATGCCGTTCGGCGAACCCCAGCCGCCACCGTAAGAGTATCGTTTAAACAGACAGCCGCTGGATCCGCAGACGTTATAAAGATCTTTGCGGTGCTTCTTCTCCCAAAACGTTCGTCCGCCGTCCTGTTTGCTCGCGTTTCCTGCAAGCCCGAAGACTCCAGCGAGCAGCGGCGTCGAGACGGCCGTGCCGCCAATGGTGATCCATCCCCGGTTTTGGTACGTGTCGTATTCCGCGACGCCCGATGCGACTGCCGAGGCGTCGCTGATGGCGCGCCCGCTACAAACCGTATCGTGCTGCCACGGCGGTTTCGGCAGCTTCGTATCGCATCCGCCGGCGCCGTTGAGAGCACGTTCGCTATATTGCGAGCCGCTCTTCGAAAGCGTCGTTCCACCGATCGCAGCGACGTGTTCAAATCCCGCGGGAGCGAACGGGCCGAAGCCGCCGTCTCCGGTGGCCCCGAGATACTCGACCCCCGGCGTCTCAAAGTACGACTGATCGAGGCAGGTGGAGGCCGAACCGGAGCAGACCCAGCTATTGCTGACGATATGCGCGCCGAGCTTGACGGCCTCTTTTTCCGCGGCGTTGAGATCGCTCGAATACGCGCTGTTCGCCTCAACCAAATAGATCGTGCAAAGCGGGCAGGATGCCGAGATCATCTCGACGTCCAAATCGATTGCCACACCCCACTCGCTATTCGGCGAAGGGTAGTTCTTCATCTGGCCATGCTCGTTGTACTTTCGTAGGGTCGCCGCGCCGAGGCCAAACTCGGAGCGATACGCCGCAAGATCCGCGGCGACGTTGGGGTTATCGTAAGCCTCGACGGTCGCGACGATCCGTCCGGCGCCCATCGTGCTCGACGGCAGCTTGT
This sequence comes from Candidatus Cybelea sp., assembly GCA_049578945.1. GTDB lineage: Bacteria > Vulcanimicrobiota > Vulcanimicrobiia > Vulcanimicrobiales > Vulcanimicrobiaceae > Cybelea. The sequence continues at coordinate 3,181 of JBAUMX010000039.1, forward strand.
ACCGCGCTTGAAGATCGGCCGGCGTCCATCCCGCAACGGCCACGCCAAATCCGCTCGGCGATTCAACTTCGGCCGTGCACGACGCCTGACCAACGATCTGCGGGCATACGCGCTTTGCGATGATGCTATCGGTCGGAGTCATCGCGGTTGACGAGACTCCCGCGTTGCAGCCCGTCAGCACCGCCGCTGTGACGAGCACGCTGAATCCAAGCCGGTTGCGGTCCGAATGCCCCACACGCTGCCCTCCTCAAGCGGTCTTTCCCTTCGAGTCTGCCGCGCACACCCCTGACTCGCCCGCAAAGGCTTTTGGGCGATCCAACGCATGGTAACGCTGGGGTGGCTTGTCATCCTGAGCGACGCGCTGCAGGCGCGGAGTCGAAGGACGAACCAACGCATGGCGAAGTCGCGAATCTGGGGTGGCTGGATTCGAACCAACGCATGGCGGAGTCAAAGTCCGCTGCCTTACCGCTTGGCTACACCCCACCGTCGAGGGACCCTTCGACGAAGCTTACCACTCGATAACTCGATTTTCCCTAGCGCTCGCGCATAAGGGCGCAAAGAGCAAGCGCCGCTGTACTCACGGCAGCGCTTGCTCTTCCGCTAGGAGTTCGCCGGAGCTACCGAGTTGCCAGCAGGCGCTTCGCTCCGACGTACCGCGCCGCCCAGTACGACTCGGAAAGGTGACTGACCGTGACCCCATGACTCGAGCTGGCGTGGACGAACTTTCCGTGCCCGAGATAGATACCGACGTGCGAAACGCCGCCGTAGGTATCGAAAAAGACGAGATCACCCGGACGCGGCCCACCGACGGCGGGGCGCCCCACGTCGTACTGCGCGTCGGCCGTGCGCGGCAGTGAGATCCCGAGCAACGCGAAGACGTGCTGGACGAAGCCCGAGCAATCGAAGCCGGCCGAGCTCGTGCCGCCAAAGGAATACGGCACCCCCAGAAAGCGTAACGCGCTTCGGGTGAGTCCTTGGGCGATTTTGGAGGTGCGGGCGAGGATTCCGCCCGTGAACCGGTCGATGCCGCCGTGATGATGTTGGCGCGTGGTGACGATGAGGCGAGAGGTCCACTCTGCGACGTCGGGGCTTAAGGCCTGGGCGTTGGCCCCCTGCGCGGCCCCGGCGTAATCGAGTTCGGGTGAGTTGGTGACGGTATCGGCTCGCACAAGCGCTCCCGAACTCGCGATAAATAGGGCAAACGCCCACACAGCTACCACATGACGCAAGAATCCGCTCCTCTTTCTCGACACTTGCGGGGTTAGTTGACGGGTTCGGGCGGGAAAGATTCGCCCTAGGGCCGACCGGCCCACTCACCCCTGCCGAGGATATCCCCCGCTCGGAGCTGCTACTCCGACTCAGTGACCTATTTCAGGTTGATGTGGCGGCGCTTCGGCACCACGCCGGGGCGCCCTTCCACAATCCATTCGATTCTCTGATTCCTGAGGTTACGGTGAAACGAACCGCTCGACCTCCCGCTCGATTCGGATAGCAACGCGACGAGCCACATTCTCGACGAGCGTGCGATCGTCGCCCTCAGCCATCACTCGAATCAGCGGCTCGGTTCCCGAGGGACGAATTAGCAATCGCCCCGACTCACCGAGCTCCATTTGCGCCGCAGCGATTTCCTCGCGCACGCTCGGCGAGTCGAGTACCTCTCGATGCGCCGTGCGAACGTTGACGAGAAGTTGCGGCACGTATACGACGTCGCGAACCAATTCGTGAAGCGTCGCGCCTCGCGAAGCGATGATTCCGAGCAGCGTAATCGCGGTTCGTGGGCCGTCGCCGGTCGTGTTGTGGCGAAAGTCAATCACGTGACCGGATTGCTCGCCGCCCAACCGATAACCGCCGGTTTGCATCTGCTCGAGCACGTAGCGATCGCCTACGGCGGTGCGAAGCAAACGAATTGCGCGTGCGCGCAGCGCTCGCTCGAACCCTAAGTTGCTCATGACCGTCGCGACGATCGCCGCTTCCGGCAGTTCGTCACGGTCCTGCATGTCGCAAGCGAGCGCGAAGAGCACGTGATCCCCCGTGACGATTGCCGAAGTCTCGTCGACAAAGAGAGCGCGATCGGCGTCCCCGTCGAACGCGACGCCGATCACCGATTTTTCACCGCTCTCGATTTTGGACCGGACGGCCGCCTGCACTCCCCGCAAGTCGGTAGCACCGCAATCGACGTTGATGCGCCCGCCATCGTTCTCGCAGTTGAGCTCGGTGACGTCGGCGCCAAGCTTGCGCAACGCGTACGGCGCGATTGCGTAGGCGGCGCCGAAGGCACCGTCGAGCACGACGTGAAGCCCGGCCAGGCTTTGCGAGCCTTCGTAAAGCTCCGAGTAATAGTGGCGGGCGAGATTTTGGGCGACCTGCGCGGTGCCGACCGCGGTGCCGCTGGGACGCGGCAGATCGGGCGAATCGAGCAGGGCTTCGATACGGTCTTCCAGCGTGTCCGAGAGCTTAAAACCGTCTGGGCCGAAAAACTTGATGCCGTTGTCGGCGATCGGGTTGTGCGACGCGCTGATCATTGCGCCGGCTGCGCCGCCGGTGGACCGAACGACACAGGCGACCGCTGGGGTGGGAACGATCCCGAGCGAAATTGCATTGCGTCCAACGGAGGTGATGCCGGCGATGAGGGCCGCCTCCAGCATCGTGCCGGAGATGCGCGTATCGCGTCCCACGACGATTGGCGCGTCTCCGTCACCCCGCTCGGAAAGCACGCTGGCTGCGGCTCGGCCGATCTGCAGCGCCAGTTCCGGGGTCAGCTCGCTGTTCGCAACGCCGCGCACTCCATCGGTGCCAAAGAGCCGGCTCACTTTGCCGGCTCGCTCCCTGCGACGAAGCGCGTCTGAATCCGAACCAGGTTGGGTGTAACGGTAAGCCCCGCCACCTCGCTGCCCGAGGCGTCGACCGCTATCGGACGTACCATTTCGTCAACGGCTTTCGGCGCGTTGGGCAGCGCGAGGTCGGCGTGTACCGCCGAGACTTGAGCGAGCAGCGAAGTCGGCGCGCGAACGACCGCGCTTTGCGGCAGAATTTGGATTCCGCCGACCACGATGCCGCTCGGTTGGGCACCTATGTAGCGGACCGTGATCGGGAAGGAGCGCTGTACGATGGCTTCGATCGTGAGCGTGACCGATGCCGGGCTCAGGCTCTGCACGGCCACCTCGGGCGCGACCAGCTGCACGGGCACGTTGTAAACGCCTGTCTCCTTGTTCGAAAGATCGAGGACGGCTTTGATTTCGTCGGGCTTAACGCCCGGCTCGCCGCGCTTGGTCGCGACCGTCACCACTGCCTGGCGATCCGCGTATCGAGCCACGTACCCCAGCGCCAAGTTCACCGCCGAGATCGGGATCGAAAGCTGCTGAAACTCCGACGTCGCAACGATCGGGTTACCGGCAAAGCGGAAGTATGCCCATCCGACGATTGCGAGTCCGACTGCCAACACTTTCAGCGTGAAGTTTTTGCGGATAATCTCCAATCAACGACTCTTTCACGAAACCCGCGATGTCGCCTCGCCCCGCCGCGGCCGCAATCGCGACCGCAGATGCGCGAGCAAGTCGGTGCCCCGCCGTTGTCGCGGCGGTCTCGTCACCGCGAGCAGCATTCGTATCAAACGTTGCTCGTCGTCGATCGGTCGCGAGAGCAGCCCGGCGCGGGCGATCGTAATCGCCCCCGTCTGTTCCGAGACGACGAGCACGACGGCATCGGTCTCCTCGCTAACTCCCAGAGCAGCACGATGACGCGTACCGAGCCGAGTGATCGAACGCGCTTGTTCCGATAAGGGCAGGGTACAGCCCGCAGCTTCGATCCGACCCTCGCGGATAACGACCGCGCCGTCGTGCAGAAGCGAGTTTGATGCGAAGATCGAGGCCAGGAGCTCCTCGGAAACGTCTGCGTGCAAAGACGTTCCGCTCTCGCAGTAATCCTTTAGGCCGCTCTGTTGCTCCAGGACGATCAGCGCGCCCCTGCGGTTACGCCCGAGCAAAAACGCGGTGCGCCCCAAAACGGCGATCGTGCGGTCTTCGGGCCGGCCGCGGCCTAACTCTCCGCGCTCGCGCTCCAGCCGAAAAAAGCCGCCCCGTCCGATCTGTTCGAGCGCCCGGCGCAGCTCGGGTTGAAAGACGATCGGAATCGTGACCGCCGCGCCGACGACGAGAAGCCGCAGAATCGTGCCGAGGAGATAGAGGTGAAATAGTGTGGCGACCCCCAGCAGCCCGAGCAAGACGAGAATTCCCGTCAGAATCTGAACGGCGCGCGTGCCGCGAATCAGCAATAGCACGTAGTAAATCAAGATGCTCGTCGCGATAACATCGACGACATCCGAAAGCCCGACGTACCCGAGCGGACTAGGCACGATCGCTGCTCTCCAACACTCGCTCCGGTACGATCTGCGGCGCGCGCAGCCCGCTCGCGGCGACCTTGGCCACGAGCGATCTCGGAAGCGGCGAGAGCAGCTCGGCGGTACGTCCGCTCTGCCACCTGAGCAACTCGACGTCGACGAGCGCTAGAACGACCGCGGCATCGGTCACATCCGGATCCCATTCGACAACGACGCCCCCTGGAACGGGCACGCATGCGAAAACTCCCGCGGGCCTGCCGGCGCCGCCGAGGGTTTCGCATAGCGACGGCAAGGCTTCCGTCAGCGCAGGGAAAACTGCCAAGGCAATGATCGGTTTGTCGTACAAGGTGCCGGCCGCAATCCCGCGAATCGCCGCGGCGTCGTACCGATCCGGCATAGCGAGCAGCGCGTACGAACGACGGGCCGCCGCGCTCGTTCGCCAAAGCACGCTACCGCCTTGGCGCCGGGCCGCACCCTCGATCGCCGAACGGCGCGCGTCGTCGAGATCGCCATCGATGCTCAAGGTTAGATAAGCCACGCTCGCTTCATCGTTAGCCGTTTACGGCATCCAATCTTGCGTGTAACGCAGACTCGGCGGGCGCTCGTCGTCTCAACCGGAAAGAATTCCGCGTGGGTCTCGGTTGACGGCGAAAGCGGTTTGCGAATCGCGCAACTTCGTCGAATGAGCGGGGAGCGCTTCATGCCCGTGCCGGGCGACGTCGCCGACGTCCGGATTCTCGAAGACGGACACGCCCTTATCGAACGCATCGAGAACCGCAACTTCTCCCTCGAGCGCCGAAGTGCGGGCGGACGAGCCAAGACGATGGCGGCAAATATCGATCTTCTCGTCACGGTCACGGCGTTGGCGGATCCGGCCCCCCGGCTGGTTACCCTCGACCAGCTCCTTGCCTTTGCTGAAATCGAAAGTATCGAGGCGGCCGTCGTACTCACCAAGCCCGACCTTAGCGACCGGACACAGATGCGTGAGCTGCTTTCGCTCTACCAATCGCTCGAATATCCGGCGATCGCCGTCAATCCGAAAGCAGGGGAGAACCTCGACGCGCTGCGCGAGCTGCTCCGCGGCCGGCGCGCGCTGCTCGTCGGCAACTCAGGTGTTGGAAAGAGCTCGATTTTTCGAGCCTTGGGTGGGGAATCGCCTGTAGGAGAAGTATCACGCCATGGCTTGGGCAGACAGACGACTACCGCCGGGCGGCTCTATCGCCTCGATTCCGGGTTCCTCATCGACAGCCCCGGGATCAACGAGTTCGGGCTTGGCGCCGTCGACTCGTCTGCGCTCACCCAAGCCTTTCGCGAGATGCGCACGCTCTCGACCCGTTGCCGGTTCACCGACTGCACCCACCTGCAGGAGCCGGATTGCGCGGTACAGGCCGAGCTCGCGGGTGGCCGGATCGCATCGAGCCGCTACACGAGCTACCGCAAGATGCTGCTGGAACCAAGCTAGCACGGCGGAACGTCCGGCAGGCTGGACACTCGCCGAAGGGGCCTGCTATGATACTCGCCGTGCCGAATATTAAAGCCGCCGAGAAGTGGGTTCTGCAGTCGGAGAAGCGAGCCGTGCGAAATAAAGGCGTCAAAAGCCGGCTGAGGACGCTCTACAAGCGGGCCGCCGACTCGGGCGACACCGCCTCGGTGCCGAAAGTCGAGAGCGCCTTCGATCAGGCTGCGAGCAAAGGGATCATTCATCGCAACAAGGCCGCTCGCAAGAAAGCCCGTCTCGCAAAAGCCGTTCGCCGCACGACCACCGCGCCCGTCAAGCCCGCGAGAGGCCGCTCGAGTAAAAAGAAGACCTAGGGATCGGCGTTAATCGCAAGGCGCGTGGTGCGATCGGCACGCGCAGCTTTGACGACTCTCTCTCGAACGATCTCCCGTAACGCCGCCGGCCTGCGGCTTCGCAGCGCGATTCTGTACCGCCATTCGTTGTTGACGCGCGCGATCGGATACGGCGCGGGACCCAACACCTCAACGATCTTTGCGTCGCGCAAATATCCGGCGTAGCGGCGGGCCGTCTCGGCTACCCGCCGGCGGTCGCGCCCGATGATCCCTAAATAGACGAGCCGCTGCGTCGGCGGGAATCCGACCGCAGCACGTTCTCGCAGCTCCCCCGCCGCGAATCCGTCGTAGTCGTGAAGCGCCGCAAAGCGTATCGCGGGATGATCGGGCGCATACGTCTGAACGATCGCCTCACCGCGTCGAGCGCGACCGCTGCGCCCGCAGACCTGCGCGATCAGCGCAAAGCTTCGCTCGGCAGCTCGAAAGTCGGGAGCGTAAAGACCGACGTCGGCAGCGACGACACCGGCGAGCGTCACCGTCGGATAGTCGAGGCCCTTCGCTACCATCTGCGTTCCTACCAAAACGTCGCCATCCGTCTCGAAGGCGCCGAGAATTCGAGCGTGATCGCCAATCCGCGTCGTCGTATCCGAGTCCATCCGCAGGACGCGCGCTTCCGGAAAGAGGCGGCGGACCTCTTCAACGACCCGCTCAGTTCCGATCCCGAGCTCGCGTATCGCTTCCGAAGCACAAGCGGGGCAACGTTGCAAAATCGGCATTTGATAGTCGCAGTAGTGACATCGCAGCAGGCGTTCGCTGCGATGAACGGTCAGTGCGACGCTGCAACGCGGACATTGCGGCGAGGTTCCGCAGCTGCGGCAGATCAGCGCGCTCGCGCTTCCCCGCCGGTTAACGAAGAGAAGGCTTTTTTCACCCCGCTGCAGCCGCTCTCCGAGGGCTTGCACGAGCGTGCTGCTAAAGATGCCGCGGTTGCCGTTCTCGAATTCTTTGCGCATGTCGACGACGCGGACGTCCGGCAGCGGTAGTGAGGTGGCACGTTCGCGCAACTCCAGCAGCGCGATCCTTCCGCTGGTCGCCGCGGCGTAACTCTCCAAGGACGGCGTCGCGCTCCCGAGCAACAAGACGCCGCCTTCGAGCTTCATTCGCTCGCGTGCTACCGCCACGGCATTGTACCGCGGCACGACCTCCTGCTTGTACGACGGATCGTGCGCCTCGTCGACGATCAGCAATGCGACGGAGCGCAGCGGTGCGAAGACGGCGCTTCGTGCCCCGACGACGACGTCGACCTCTCCCCGAGCGCAGGCTTGCCACGCATCGAACCGCTCTCGCTCTGAAAGCGCAGAGTGGAGCACTGCGACGCGCTCTCCGAATGCTGCCTCAAAACGCTGTGCCGTCTGCGGCGTCAGCGAGATCTCCGGCACCAGTACGATCGCGCGGCCGCCCCGCGCGACGACGCGCTTGATGGCCTCAACGTAGACGTGTGTCTTGCCGCTTGCCGTTACGCCATATAAGAGCGCGGCGCCGAAGCGCTTTGCGTCAATCGCGCTCTCGATCCATCGCAACGCGCGCGACTGCTCGGCGTTCGCCGGTGGCGGTCTCTGCGCGATCCTCTCTGTGCCCGCGCTCGTCGCAGGCCGGGCATATCGCTCGCGCACCGCGCCGGCTCGCAGCGCGCGCCCGATCACGGCGCTACCGAATCCCGCCAGCATCGTATCGGCACGCGCAACACCCGGATGCGCGCGAACGAATGCCGCCAGCGCCTCGGCCTTCTTTCCCCGAATTGCCCGATCGCCCGGATCGAGCACGCGAATGCGATACTCGCTCGTGCGTGGCTCGACCAGCCGGCGTTCTCGCGTCAATGCGCCGGCGCGAACGAGCGTCCGCACGTGCGCGAGCAGGGTCCCGCGGTCGCCGATTCGACGCGCTTCCGGATGACGCAGGAGTTGCTCGAGCCCGAAGCTATCGGTAAGCTCGTCCCAAATCAAACGAATCAGTCGCGGCGGCAGCGACGGATAGCGGCCCGGGTTCGGACGCGCGCCGCGCACGAAGGAATCGCGCATTCGAGGAATCGCGTCGCTTAGAACGACGGCGCCGAGCGCTTCACCCAGCGTGCACAGGTAGTGCTCGGCCACGAACGTCGCGAGTTTCAGACCGATTTCGTCGAACGCGCGTGGCACGTCGAGCCGCTCGAGTACGGGTTTGAGCGCTTTGGGCGGCTCGGCGGCTTCGCGCACGGGAGAGACGATGAACGCTACGAGCTCGCGGCTTCCGAGCGGAACTCGTACGACGTCACCGATTTCCAGCTCGAGGTTGCCTGCGTCGTACGTCAGCGGAAGGTCGAAGCGCGACGAACGAATCGCGGGTAACGCGTCAACGACGCGCACGAAGCTTCTCCGGCGGTTTCTGGAGCGCGGCGAGGACGGCGCGCACGCTGCCGCTGGGAGACTCGACTCCGTACTCGACGTCGCCGATGCTGCGCGGGAGGACGAAGCGCAGACGCCCCGAGCGCTTCTTCTTATCACCGCTCATCGCCGCAAGAACCGCCTCCGGGGCTAAGCTCGTCTGCAGGGGCAAGCGCAAGAGCGTCAGCAGCGTGATGACCCGCAAATGCTCGGCTTCGGTAAAGCGCCCGGTCCGCAAAGCCAGCAATCCCGCGGCGCGCAGGCCGACTGAGACGGCCTCGCCATGCGTCATCCGATACTCCGAAGCTCGCTCGAACGCGTGCGCGAAGGTATGACCGAGATTTAGGAGCTCGCGCACACCCGCTTCGCGCCGGTCGTCGGCGACCGTCATCGTTTTTACCTTAATCGCCGCTTCGATCACGTTCAGCCACGGCCAGCGCGCGAGTGGGTGCGGCGCGAGTTCCTCCAGCGCTTCGAAAAAATCCCCTCCTTCGATGACGGCGACCTTGACGATCTCCGCCAGACCTTCGGCAAACGCGCGTTTAGAGAGCGAACTGAGAGCCGAGACGTCGCAGAACACCGCGACCGGATCGCTAAAACAGCCGGTCAGATTCTTTCCGGCGCGGAGATTGACACCCGTCTTGCCGCCGATGGCCGCGTCGACCATCGCCACCAAAGAGGTCGCGACGTGTCCGTACGCGACGCCGCGCATGTAGGTCGCGCATGCAAAACCGAAGAGGTCGCTCGCGACCCCTCCGCCCACTCCAACTACCAAGCTCGAGCGCTCGACCCCAGCGGCAGCCATTCCATCGAGCACGCGCTCGACGGTGCTGAGCCGCTTTCGTGTCTCACCAAGCCGAAAGGCCAGCACGGCCGGCTTGCCAAGCGCTTTCGCTACCTGTTGCCCGAACGCGAGGACATGCCGGTTCGCATCGCAGAGCAGCACCCGCGCGGGTCCCCGCGCGCGGGCGAACTCCGCGATCGCGGAATGCAGATTATTCCCGACGAGGATCGGGTAACCGAGATCGTCGTTGCGGGATGCGTCCGTCATTACGTCGATGCGCGGCGCCCGTCGAGCTTCTTCTCGCTCAGCCAGTCAACGATCTCGTCGATGACCTGACCGTCGCTGCGGCTCGTCGCTTCGATCACGCAATCGGCGCTCTCGTAGTCCCGCATGCGCGAAGCGTATAACTCCTCAATTCTGGCTAGCGTCGGGCTGCGGCCGAGAACCGGCCGCACTTCGCGGCTCCGCCTTACACGAGCGAGGATTTGCAGCGGCGAAACCTTGATGAATACGCGATACGCGCGGTCCCGCAGTAGGCTTCGGTTCTCCGCCACGGTAAGTGCGCCACCTCCAAGCGCGACGACACTCGCGACCGTGTTTTCCAGCGCAACGCTTATTGCCGCATGCTCGTACCGCCGGAACGCCGCCTCGCCCTCGTCAGCGAAAATTGCCGCGATCGGTCCGTGCTCGCGCGCGACGATGACGTCTGTATCAAAAAAGGCCCAGCCGAGTTTACGCGCGAGCTTACGCCCGATCGTCGATTTGCCCGATGCCATGAATCCGACCAGCGCCACGTGTCGCTTCACCGCGCGAAAAGGCGCGCGGCCGCCTTGCGGCTGCGCGCCAGATTATCCAAGGTCTCTTCCATCGAATCGCCACCGTACTTCTCCAGGAGCGGCCCCATCAAGGCAAGCCGGACCATCGCTTCGCCGACGATTGCCGCCGCCGGCACCACGCAGACATCGCTGCGGACGATCGTCGCCGGCGCATCGGTGCCGTGGTGTAGATTCACCGACGGCAACGCCTTCATCAACGTTGGAATTGGTTTTACCGATACGCGAACGACGATCGGCTCGCCGTTGCTCATCCCGCCCTCGATGCCCCCGGCGCGATTGCTGCCGCGCACTACCCCCTCGCCCGACATCGCGAAGACGTCGTGCGCGCGCGAACCCGGTGTTGCGGCAACGCCGGCGCCGAGCCCGATCTCAACCGCCCGAACGGTTTGCATGCCCATGATCGCTCCGGCCAGAATTCCGTCGAGACGCTGGCTCGGTTGCCGATTGCTTCCGATGCCGGTCGGCATTCCGTCAATTCGAACGACGAAGCGCCCCCCAAGCGTGTCCCCCGCGCCCTTGGCAGCGTCGATGGCGGCGATCATCCGCGCGCCGGTTTCGCCGTGGGGACAACGCACGTCGCTGCGTTCGACGTCCTGCTGTTCCCACTCGTCGAGTTCGGGGGCCTCGACGTCGCCGATCTGCGCCACGTAGCTGCGCGTTCGGATGCCGAGCGCATCGAGAAACTGCGCGCAAATAGCTCCGAGGCAGACGCGCATCGCCGTCTCGCGCGCGCTGGCCCGTTCGAGAACGTTGCGCAAGTCGCGCTGCCGGTACTTTAGCGCGCCGGCGTAATCGGCGTGGCCCGGCCGAGGGTTCGTCAGCGGGTCGCCGGCGCCGGTCAGCGGATCCATGAGCGCGTGTACTTTGGGCGTGAGGTAATCGCGGTTGCGAACGATCACGGCGATCGGAGATCCGAGCGTCTCACTGCCGCGAACCCCCGCGAGAAACTCGAGCTCGTCATGCTCGATCTTCATCCGAGCGCTGCGGCCATAGCCGCCCTGGCGCCGCGCGAGAGTCTCGTTAATGGTTTGCACGTTCAGGCGCAGATGCGCCGGAATACCATCCAGGATGCCGACCAGCGCCGGACCGTGCGACTCACCCGCTGTGAGATAACGAAACACTTCGTTCCGCCCTTCGGCGCTTCGCAGCGGGCCTACTTCACCAGCGTCCCTTCGCGAGCTACCAGCGTAGACGTTCGCAAACGCTCCATCGCCGCCCGATGCAAGCGCGAAACGTGACGCCGCGAGTAACCCAGCCGCGCCGCGAGCTCGACAACGGTCGATCCACCGAGGTGAATTCCCGCGACGATCCGGCGTTCGAGCGGGGGCAGGACGCGAAGCATCCGCTCGACGGTTAGACGATCGAGGAGATCGTCGATCCCGCCGGGCGGAACGCAATCCTCACGGCCCTTCAAGAGCTCGAACGAGACCATCCGGCCGCTGGCGCGGTACGTGCGTATCTCGTGTGCCTGCGCCGGCGTTGCCGCAACGAAGCTGGCGACGTCGCTCTCGGACGGTAGCCGCCCCAAGCGTGTCGAGAGCTCCCGCTCGGCCGCGTTCCAGCGCCGCTCTAGATCGCGCACGCCGCGCGGCGCCCGCAAGAGACGCTCGCTATCCCGAACGTAGTGCATCAGCTCGCCAACGATTAAAAGCCAGGCGTACGCTTCGAACGGCGCGCGTTGGCCAGGATCGTACCGATCGGCGGCTTTGATCAATCCGATCGCGCCGACTTGTTCGAGATCTGCGCGATCGAGGCCGCGACGTACGAAGCGCCGAGCCGCGCGCCTGCAGAGATACCAGTATTGTGCGATGAAACGGTCGCGCTCAATAAGCCGGCGCAACGGCGTTGCACGGAATCGAAGAGCCACACCCAAACCTCTTCTCGAAAGAGTCCCGACGGTTGACGCTCGAAAGCGGCATCCGTTGCTAAACGTTATATACCACGCACTTCGAAAGCGCAATAGCCTGCAGGAGTCGGCGCGATGTGACGCCGAGTATGGCCGGGTATGAAAGCGTCACGCGGCGTACTGCTCGTGGCGCTCGCACTTCTCGCGATCGCGGCTGTTCGCGATCTCGCGCGTCTCGGTGACGCGCTCCCGTGGCGACAGCTCTACGACTTTGCGGACTTCTACTGCGCGGGCGCAACCCTCGACCGGGGCGAGGATCCGTATCGCTACGAGCCGCTCCACCGCTGCGAACATTCGGTCAACGAGACCGCTGCCTTTCGCGCCGACCCTGGCCGGGTTGTGCCGGCACCGCTGCCGCCGTACGATTTTCCACCGCTCATGCTCGCGGCGCGGCTAAGTTTCGCAAATGCGCGCGTTATCGACGCGATCGCCATCGCGATTGCGGTCGGCCTCTCGATGTGGGGGCTTGCGCTCGTCACCGGGCGGCTCGATGTCGCGGTCTTGGCGCTCCTGCTACCTGCCGGCTTCGTCCTGCTCAACGCCGGTCAAGTCGTCCCGTTTGCGCTCGCCGCATTGGTTTTTTGCGGCGTCGCGCTTGCACGCGGACTCGACCGTCTGGCCGGAATCTTGGCCGCGCTAACGCTTATCGAGCCTCACCTGGGCTTACCGGTTTGCGCCGCCATGCTTTGCTGGTTACCGCGCAGTCGACTCGGCCTCATCGCCACGCTCTTCGTGCTCGCGAGCCTCGGAATTCTGTTGGCGGGCGTAGCGGGAGCGGCTGAGTACGTAGCCCGCGTTCTTCCCGGTCAAGCACTGGCCGAAGCGTCATACGTTTATCAGTACAGTCTCACGTATCTTCTTCGAATGCTCGGAGTGCCAACGGGCGGAGCGCTTCTTGCGGGCGAGCTCTCATATGCAGCGATGGCCGTCTTTGGCGTTTGGCTGGGGCGCTCCGTAGCGCAGCGGCTCGAACGGCCCGAGCTCGTTGCGTACATCCCCGGCGCCTGCAGCGTGATCGCCGGTCCGTACGTTCACATGGTCGATCTCGCGTTCGCCATCCCGGCGACGATGGTTTTGGCGACCTCGCTGCGAGGACGCTCTAGGGAGCTTGCAGTTGTAGCGCTCTGCCTTCTTGCGGTTCCCTGGGTCTTGGTTTGGATTTCCAAAAGACTCTTTCTCGCCTCGCTCTTCGTGGTTGCCGCGCTCCTACTGCGTCTGAAAAGTAACCCGGCCGTGGCGATCGCGCTTTTCGTCGGAGTTGCCGCGAGCATTTACCTCCTGGAATTGGTGCCGCCCGCACCGCTTGTCGCGATCACTCCGGGAATCTACAGCGCCGCCGATTTAGCGCAGAACGCATGGCGGGCGTACGTTGCGCAACTCGGGGGTGCGAGCATCGCATGGCTCCTCGTCAAGATCCCGAGTTGGCTCGCGCTGGCAGCGATGGTCGCTTCGGCCTTAACGGTTCTTCGCCCCCAACGGGTAGCGCAGCGCCAGTGAAGAATCGCCGGCAACTCGCCGTCGCTATCGTGATGACGGTGCTCGGCATCGCCGCGTTGCGCGACCTGAGCCGCCTAGATAACGCGTTGCCGTGGCGCACGATGGACGAGTTCGCGGACTTCTACTGTGCGGGTTGGGCTATAGACCAGCGCGCGGATCCGTACCGCTACGAGCCGCTGCATGCCTGCGAGCATCGCGTCAACGTGGGGAACGGCTTTCGCGCCGGTCTGTTCGCGAGCAATCCGCCTGTTGCGGTTCCCGCGCCCCAGCCGCCGTTCGATTTCATGCCGTACGCGGCACTAGCGCGACTGCCCGCCGAGCAGGCGCGGATCGTCGATGGAGTTGCGATCCTCGCGGCGGTGGCGGCCTGCGCCGCGGCGCTCGCGGCGCTAGGAGTGCCGATCGGGCTGTCGCTAGCCGCCTTGGCGCTCTCAGTCGCCTATGTCGAGCTCAACACCGCGCAGATCGTTCCGTTCGCGCTGCTCGCGCTCGTCCTCGGCGGGCTGGCGCTCGCGCGCGGCCGCCACCCGCTTGCCGGCGTCCTGCTTACGCTAACCGCGATAGAGCCGTCGGCCGGCCTCCCGGTAATCGCCGCGACGCTGCTCTTCGTACCGCGCGCCCGCGTCGCCGTCATGGCGACGGCGCTTTTTCTCGCACTCGTCTCAAGCCTGGCCGTTGGACCGGCCGGCGTCCTTGAATACCTCACCAAGGTCCTGCCCGCACACGCAGGCTCCGAGCTGCACTTCCCGTTTCAATACAGCCTGACGTCGGCTCTTGTGTACGTTGGCATTGATCCGACCTTCGCGCGAATTGCGGGCGCGCTTTCGTACGTAGCGCTTGTGGTTTTCGGGCTCGTTCTGGCGCCGCGAACGAGTGCAGTCTTGGAGCGGCCCGAGCTTCTCGTCTTTCTTCCGGCGCTCAGCGCGGTCGTCGCCGGACCGTTTCTTCATCAGGAAGAGCTCTGCTTCGCCCTTCCCGCCCTTCTGATTCTCGCTGTCAGCACGCGCGGGGCGATTCGCGCGTGCGCCGCGCTCGCGCTCTGCGTCCTCGCCGTACCTTGGATCCTTGTCTGGGGTGCCAAGCAGCTATTTCTCGCAAGCATCTTCATCTGCGCGGCGATCCTGCTCGAACTGGAAATCGCTCTCCCGGTTGCCTTTGGCTTTCTTTGCCTGATCGCCGCGACGATCTATCTTTTTCAACTCCACCCGCCGCATCTGCCGCTCCCCACCGCACGCGCGTGGCACGCGTACCTTCCCAACGACCTGGTTCAGACGGAGTGGCGCGACTATACCGACGCGCGGAGCACGCGCGATGCGCTCTGGTTTGCGATTAAACTCCCGACGTGGGCCGCTCTCATCGGCGGGCTTGCAATTGCGGCTCGCTGCGGCCTTCGACCTCGGCCCGCATTTGAATCCAGCCTCGGAAGTTCGCGTGAAAGCCGGCGTCGTTAGCCGGCGTCGCGACGTGTTCGAAGGGGCTCAAGTGACGGTCTGTCTTTAGCCGCTCGTAAAGCTCGAGGTCCTTTTCGATCTCACGCCGGCCCTCGTGCGTTAGATACGAAACGCGCGCGCAGCGGGCGGCCGAAATCCGTTTACGCGTTTCGAGCGGAAGGCCGTCCTCGTCAGGCTGCAGCAGCGGCGTATGCCACGTATCGTAGGCCAGCGCTCTCGGCCTGCTGGCAGCGATCGCCTCACGCATCAGGGTCGCGGCCTTCCGAATCTCGGGTTGCGCGTTGCTCGAGCAACGCAACTCGAAGAAGTTATCCCATTGCGTCGACGTCACGATGACCGTGTGCCACAGAAACGGCTCCAAGATGCGGTTGAGCTCCTGTTTGTGAACCTTCAAGTCGAGCAGCTCGCGTGCGCGCACGATTGCGTCGTCGCGCGCGAGTAACCAAACCCGCCGCGCGGCCTCCGCTTCCTGCGCCGATAGCAAATCGCTCGAGGACATGCCGGCTTTATTACGTCCCCACTCCAACGGCAAAACCGGATCCTGTTCGACGCGTTCGATCAGCTTTGCCGTCGGAATCGCCCGGCTGCTGGCCGAATTTCGCGAATTGTGCACGATGAAACCCTCGGCCACGAAATTATGATAAGGTCCCGCGACCTCAAGATCGTAGGTATCGCGCTCGCCTGCGTACTCAATAGATTCCACCTCGACGAAGTGCCGGACCATCGCTCGCTTCTTTTTGGATCGCCAAAACGACGCGTCGTGCAACCCGGCAAGCCACTGCGGATCCTTGTAGGCCGCGATTCCGTTGACACCAAACTCGGCGGCTCGACTCCAGGTCGCAATGTTTCCAGGGCTTAGCGACAGCCCAATCGCATCCTCGAGTCGCCGCCAGCCTTCCTTTGTCAAGAATTGGTGATCCTTCGAGGAAACGATGCTCTGTCCGTTTTTCAACGTCACCTTAAACACGGGCTTCTTGCCGGAGTAGACAACATCGCGCACGTGCGTGTGGTATATCTCCCCCGTTTCTTCATTGCACGATCGAAGCTCCATCGCTTCGAGTCGACCGCGCATGGGCTGTCGATTGGTGCCGACGCTTTCAAGCCAAGCAATGAAGTCTGCCCCTAGCACCCGGTAGGGCGCGTCAGGAGAAATGATGCGACGTATGCCGACTCTTCTCGACAGCAGGTCTACGCCTGTGTAGTCTGCGTATCCCGCGACGGCGGCTAGCTCTTTAGCGGTGTATTCGCGGCTCGGACAGACGTCAGCGACCCTCGCGGTTTTGAAACGGTTGACTCTCGGAGCAGCTCCGTGCTGCCACTTGTCGAAAAGTTCGCGGATCGTTATCGTAAAACGCTTCGTCTGCGCGCCCCTTGGTTTTGTCGGAAGATCGAAGTAAAGCTTCGTCTCGCCGTCAAGACAGAACGTTCTATGCGTATTAAATTCTGCGAGTACGAAGCGCGGAAAGGTTACCTCGAGCGTGGTGAGCCGGACTCCGATCGGGCTGACGGAGTCCAGCAGAACGCGCGCACTGTACGCCATGGATGGCGCTTAGCGTTTAGCCGCGATAGCGTAAGAACGCGGGGACGTCGATGTCGTCCATCGTGACGGGCGCGACCGCATCCAGCTTGCCCGTATCGAAGGTGTAGCCGCCCTGCGCGTTGCGATAGCCGCGCCGCGAGCCGAAGCCCGCCGCCAAGACGGTGACGCGTACCTTTCCGGACATCGTCGGATCGATCGACGCACCGAAGATGATCTGCGCCTCCGAGTCCACCGCGCGACTGATCATTTCTGCCGCTTCGTTCACTTCGTACATCGCCATGTCCGGGCCGCCGGTAATGTTGAAGATGACGCCGTGCGCGCCTTCCACGGTGGTCTCGAGCAACGGCGAAGCAATGGCTTTCTGCGCCGCGTCGGCGGCGCGGTGCTCGCCGCTCCCCTCGCCGATGCCCATCATCGCCGAGCCCGCATCGCTCATGATCGTCTTGACGTCGGCAAAATCCAGATTGATGAGCCCGGGCTGGGTGATGAGGTCGCTGATGCCCGCGATTCCTTGGCGCAGTACGTCGTCGGCGTAGGAGAACGCTTCGTTGAGCGGCGTCTTCTTTTCGATGACCTGCAAGATACGTTCGTTAGGAATGGTGATTAAGGTGTCGACCTTAGCCTCGAGCTCGGCGATTCCGTTCTCCGCGATCTGCATGCGTTTTCTACCCTCGAACGCGAACGGCTTTGTGACGACCGCGATCGTCAGCGCACCCGATTCGCGCGCGAGCTCCGCGATGACCGGCGCCGCTCCGGTGCCGGTCCCGCCGCCCATGCCGGCGGTCAAAAAGACGAGATCGGCGCCCTCGAGAACGAGCGACAGATCCTCGCGCGACCCCTCGGCGGCCTCGCGCCCAAGCGTTGGATTCGCGCCGGCCCCCAAGCCTCGGGTCTGCCCACCGCCGATGTGAACGCGATTCTCGGTGAGCGCGCCGCGTAGAGCCTGGACGTCGGAGTTCACCGCGAAGAAATCTACCCCGCTCAGGCCGCCCGCGATCATTCGATTGACGGCATTGCAGCCACCGCCACCGATTCCGATGACTTTGATCGTCGCTGCGTGCTCGGGCTCGGTCATGGAACGTCGTCCTTCAGCCATTGGTTCGGGTGCCTCCGTCAAGCGTTGAGTATGAAGCTAGGTCCAAAGATCCGCCAGCCATCGCTGGACTTTCGTTACGACCGCGTTTGCGCGTCGGCTGGTGCGCAAAACGTCGTCGCGGTCGCCGTTGGCGCCAAAGAGCACGAGACCCATTGCCGTCGCGTACTGCGGAGCCGCCATTGCATCCGTTAGTCCGCTGATGGTATTGGGCGTTCCTATGCGTACCGGCAAGCCGAATACCTCCTCGGCGATTGGTTCGATCCCCGGAAGCTGCGCGCCGCCTCCCGTAAGAACCACTTCCCCCAGCACCAAGTCTCGCGGCACGTTCTCGACGATCTTCTGCTTGGCCATGCGTAGCGTCTCGAGTACGCGCGGGACGACGATCTGGCGCAGCTCTGTCATCGAGTGCTCTCGCGTCGCCCGACCGTCGAGCGTGCGAACGTCAAAGCGCTCTTCCTTTTCACCGGCGCCGAGACGCTTCTTCACTGCCTCCGCTTCCGCGAGCGTCGTCTTGAGACCGAGCGAGATGTCGCTCGTCAGGACGTTTCCTCCGACCGGGATCGTCGCCGTATAGATGGCGCTGCCCAGCGAATAGACCGCGATGTCGGTCGTTCCGCCGCCGATATCGAGCAAAACGACCCCGACCTGCTTCTCTTCCGGTAAGAGCGTCGCGGCGGAACTCGCCAGCGGCTCGAAAACCACGCCCAGCGTCTCCAAGCCGGCTCGCTGCACGCATTTTAGGACGTTTGTGATGAAGCTGCTGCTTCCGGTCACTATATGAGTGTCGACTTCCAGACGGCCGCCGGCCATGCCGACCGGATCGTTGACGCCCTCTTGACCGTCCACCGTAAAGTACCGAGGCAAGGCGTGGATGATCTGCCGGTCGCTGGGAAGATTGATGATCTTGCTCGCGTCGACGACCCTGCGGACGTCACCGGACGTAACCTCGCGGTCGTCACTGGAGACCGCGACCACCGCTCGATTGTTCGTGCTGCGAATATGGTCGCCGGTGATCCCGACGAAGACCTCGTTGAAGTGTAGTCCTGCCATCCGCTCGGCCTTCTCGGTTGCGGCTTCGATCGATTTGATCGTCTCCTCTAAGTCCACGACCACACCTTTGCGCATCCCAAACGAAGGCGCTTCACCGACGCCGACGATCTCGAGACCGGCGGAACCGTTGACGGCCACGACGGTGCAGGTTTTGGTCGTCCCGATGTCGAGCCCGCATACCGTCTCGTGCTTCATCCGCTCCGCGCTACCTGTCCTTAGAAATTAACGGTCAACCACGATATATTGTGGTCCTTCTCAACGAATCCTACTACTCATTGAGGGACCGATCGAGTTAAGCAAGCCTTGGCGAGCGCCATGTCAGGTCCCTTGCGGAGAACCCCCAAAGGTGTGGAGAAGCTGTGCATTCCAAGCGGGCCGCGACAAGAAATCGGCGGAGGTCTTATCAAAAAGAACTCAAATGATCTGCTGGAAAATAGGTCGCTGTGCTCTAGAAGCGTGGCCCCCTATGAGTTATTATCCAACTTTGGACCGCTGCTGACTGGGAGCTTCCTTTCGTGAATCGCACCTCCATAATCGCTGCCGCGTTTCTTGCCTCGCTCATGCCGGCGACCGCGCTTGCGGCTACCGTCGCCTCCACAGCCATTCCCGACGGTACCTACACCGTCAAGGTCGTTAAGGTTGTCGACGCCAAGCACGTCGATGTCTTGATGGATAACGGTCAGGAAGCGACGCTGCCGTCTGGACGGTCGAACGTCGACTTCTCGAAAGTCCAACCAAACGATCAGATCAAGCTTTCCCTCATTGGCGGCAACGTCATGGTGTACATGGATCTGACCAACCACTAAGCCGGCCAATCGTTTAGCGATATACCAAGACGGGTGCGCCGGGCGCGCGCAGGTCGATTGCGGCAACGCGCCGTCCATGGGTCACTACCTGCGAGAGAATCGCGTCCGCTAGAGTCAGCTTTTGACCGAGATCGTTTTGCGTGCCGAGAAGCAGCTGCAGACCACCCTGGATCGTCACCACCAGACCGCCGAAGCGGTCGAGGTGCAATTCCAGCGGGACGATCCGCTTAGCCGCGATCGCCTCATAGGCATCGCGAAGTTCGATCGTGTCGCGGGTCCGTATGTACGCACCCGGCGGATCGTCGGCGCTCGACTCCACCACTAATACGGGCAGCGTCTCGTCGCCCGTTGCCGACTCGAGAACCCGTAGGTCGCGGTCGACGACCGCGTCGCCCGCGTCGCTGCGCAAGATGGCAAACGGAACACGTTCGACGACCACGATCCTAATCGCCGAGGGGGGTACCCGATGTACGCGGACTGCGCCGATATATGGAATCGCCGCGATGCGTTTCGCGATTGCACCGGTATTTTGGAGCCAGATGCTCACGTGCGAGGGGATCTCTGCGCTGCGCAGGATTTCCGCGCTCGACACCCGGTGGTTTCCGCTGACTGCAACCTGCGTCGGATTGAATCCGGACCACGTTCCCCCAACCGACAACGCTGCTAAAACCAGTGCGGTAACCAGCGCGATCGGTATCCAGAAGGGCTTCAAGCGCGCCACCTGCGAGGCTTTGCGCCGGCGGCCCTTCACGCGCATGTCAGCACGTACTTTTCGATCGCCTCTGCGACCCCATCGTGCGCCACGTCGGCGACGACCGCATCGGCGAGCGCCTTGAGTTCGGGAGGCGACGAGCCCATCGCGACCGCGACGCCCGCTGCTTCGAGCAGCGGTGCGTCGTTCCACGAGTCGCCGATAGCAATGGTTCGCTCGATACCGATGCCAAGCCGGGCTGCAACGAACCGAAGGGCAGCGCCCTTATCGACATTTCGATCGAGCACTTCGACGAACTCCGGCAAGCTGCGCGTCACGTTCGCCCGGCGCTCGAACAACCGGACGAGCTTCTCGGAGTACGCGGCCGCGACCGGTTCGTCTGCGACGACGACGGCCTTGGTGGCGGGGCTGTACGCAAAGGCTTCGCGCAACGATGGAACGATCACGGGTTCCGTCATCGCCAACGAAGCGTAAAACTCGGAGAAGCGGTTGTGAGTTTCGCAGTAGTATTCGTCGTTGCGGTAGAGCTGCAGGTGCACGCCGTCGCGCTCCGTTACGCCGATCAGCTCGCGCACGATCTCGTTGCCGAGTGCCGTGTGCGCCAGAACCTCGTCGGTCTGCGGGTCGATGATGGCAGCTCCCTGGTAACAGATCAGGGGTGTCTCGAACCCGAGCTCGCGCGCAAACGGCAGGGTCGCGCGATACATCCGGCCGGTCACCAAACAGCCGATGGTACCGGCCGCCTGCATCCGTTCGATCGCATCGCGCACGCCCTTTGAAATCGTAAGGTCGCGCCCGACCAGGGTTCCGTCCACGTCGAAGGCTACCAGCCGGGTCGGCGTCGTCAATTACCGCACCGCATGCGAGCGCTTTGAGCGTGGTGCGGCAGGCCGTCGAAGTCTGCGAGCGCCTCGAGCATCGGAGCATCGTTCGCGATCCGCTCCAGCGTGTTCTCCACTACGCTGAAACCACGCGTGAAATCGGTCAAAGAGAGACTCGAGGCGAAGCGCGCCGTGCCGCCCGTCGGAACGACGTGACTCGTTCCGGCGAGGTACTCGCCGCTCACTGCCGGTGTCATATCGCCAACGAACACGGTTCCCGCGGTGTAGATGCGATCCAGATACGCCGAAGCGTCGCGGACCTGCAAGCAAAGATATGCCGGCGCGAGGCGATTGACCAGACCGAAGAGCTCTTCCCTCGAACTCGCCTCAATCAGCCGGCAGCGCTTGGAAATCGCTTCGGTGACGAACTCCTCACGATCCAGCGTTCGAAGATCGAGTGTATCGACAAGTTGGGCGACCGCCTCCAATAAGGGTCGCGACTCCGAGAGGACGGCCAACCGGACAACGCCGGGAAGTTCGGCTTGCGACAAGAGCTCCCCGACGACGTATTCACTGTTGGCGCCGTCATCGGCGACGATCAGCACTTCGGTTGGACCCGCCAGCGCGTCAATACCGCAGCGGCCAAAGACCTGCCGCTTCGCCTCCGTCGTCCAGACGCCGCCGCGGCCGACGATCTTGTCGACCGGTGCGATTGAATAGGTACCGAACGCCGCCGCCGAGACGGCCTGCGCGCCCCCGACAGCATACAACTCGTCGACTGCGCACAGCGCGCACGCAAAGAGTACCGCCGCGGCCGAGCCGTCGATTGCGGCGGGTGAAAGCACGATGATGCGAGGGACGCCGGCGATCTTTGCCGGGACCGCGCCCATTAAGACGGATATCGCAGCTGCGGTTCGTGGCGCGTAGATCGCGACCGATCGTAACGGGCGTCGTGCAAGCGCGTACCGCGTTCCATCCTCCTCGACGTAGGATATGTCCGGCTGCCGCTGCCGTGCGTGAAAGCGTCCGATTCGCTCTTTGGCCAACTCCAGCGCCACCCCGATCTCTCGCGACACCATCGATCGCGCGCTATCCAGAATGGGGATCGGCACGCGCAACTTCGAAAGTTCGAACGATTCATCGTCGAAACGGCGCGCGTATCTGAGTATCGCGCCGTCGCCGTTCGAGCGAACGTTCTCGACGATCTGCGATACTTCGGCGACGACTTGTTCCGGAGGGTTCCAGCCGGTCTCGAGCAGTCCGGCCAACGCGGCCGTATCGGAGGCCGCGACGACGTTCATCAGAGACTGCCGAGATCGAGCGTGCCTTCGCGCACCCCGTTCCGATCGAAGATGCGCTCGAGCTCGTGGCGTACTCGAGCGTCGCTCGCTATCGCGCGGCCGACCCGCTGCGAACGCCCGCGCACGTGCATCACGACCGGCACTTCGCCCGGCCACTCGTCGATCAGCCGCGCCAGCCGATCGATCTGCTCGCGATGCGTTACTTCTACATGCCATCCGCGCACCGCACCGGCGGGCGTACCGATTACCGGAGGAACGAAGGCGGATACCTCGTTGGCCGCAACCGAAAGCTCGACTCGAGGCTCGTCGCCGGGCGCGGCAGCGGGTCGTTCGCGCAATCGCAATCTTCCCTTGACGACGAGAATCGCGTCGTTCTCGAAGAGATGCTGTGCTTGTGGATAGACTTTTGCGAAGAGCACGACGTCGATCAGACCGGTAGTATCCTCGAGTTGCGCGACCAATATTTGCTGGCCGGCCTTCGTGAGCGAGCGACGGACTCCGGTTACGGTGCCGGCAACGTTCACCGCGCTGTCATCCGGCAGGGCTCGCAACTCTTTCACCGGTACCGCGCCCGCGCGCGTCAACAGCGGCGCGATCTCGGCCAGTGGATGTCCGGAGACAAAGACGCCCAACGTCTCGCGCTCCCACGAGAGCATCTCTCGGGTCGTCGGTGCGGCTACGCTCGGCAACCGCGGGGCCAGCGTCGGCGCCTGCGCGCCGGCGTCGCCGAAGAGCGAGACTTGGCCGAGCTCGGCATCGCGTGTAGTTCTCGCGGCCAGCTCGAGCGCCGTATCGAGCGCCGCGATTTTCTGGGCGCGATTTCCTTCTAACCCGTCGAGTGCGCCGCATTTTATCAGCGCCTCAAAAACCCGCCGATTGACCTGTTTGGCGTCGACGCGCGCCGCGAGATCGAAGAGATCCCCGAAGCGTCCGCCGTCATCACGCGTCTCGATCATGTTACGAACGGCGGCCTCGCCGACGCCTTTCACCGCGGCAAGACCGAAACGAATGGCGCTCCCGACGACGGTAAAGTCGACCAACGACTCGTTGACGTCCGGCGGCAAGACGTCGATGCCGACCTTCTTCGCTTCTTCGATATACTCCGCGAGCTTCTCGGTCTTGTCTTTCACCGACGTCATCAACGCCGCCAAATATTGCAGCGGATGATTGGCCTTCAGATACGCGGTCTCGTAGGCGATCCAGGCGTACGCCGCAGCATGCGCCTTGTTGAAGGCATATCCCGCGAAGGGCTCGATGTAGTGAAAGAGCCGCTCGGCAAGTCCGCGATCGAGTTCGGACGTCGAGGCGGCGCCGGCTACGAACTTCTCCTGGTAGAACGGAATCTTTTCTTTCTGCTTCTTGCTGATGACCTTGCGAAGCTCGTCGACTTCCGTCAGACTGAAACCGGCGATCTCCCGCGACATCCGCATCACTTGATCTTGATAGAGCGGCGTGCCGTAGGTTTCCGAAAGGATCGGCTCGAGCTTGGCGTGCAGATACTGCGGCTTCGAGCGGCCGTGCTTGCTGGCGATATACTGCGGAATCAACTCCATCGGGCCGGGGCGGTAGAGGGCCACCAACGCCATGATGTCGTCGAATCCCGACGGCTGCAGCTCAGCGCAGACCCGCTTCATCCCTTCGGACTCGAGTTGAAACACGCCGACCGTCTCGCCGCGGCCAAGCATTTCGTAGGTTCGCTCGTCGTCGAACGGAATCGCCGAGAGCTCGAAATGGGGATCGACAGTCCTGCGGATCTCGCGAACGGCCTTCTCCATGACGGTCAGGTTGCGCAAGCCGAGAAAGTCCATTTTCAGCAGGCCGATTCGCTCGATCGAGTCCATGTCGTACTGCGTGTTCACCCCGCCGTCTCCGAACCGGCAGAGCGGCGTGTATTCCACCAGGGGCCCGGCCGAAATGACGACCCCCGCGGCATGCGTGCCCGCGTTACGCGCGAGGCCCTCGATCTCTTTGGCGGTGTCGAGCAGCTTACGCATCTCCGGCTGCGTGCTGTAGATTGCTTTGAGTTCGCCGATCTGCTCGATCGCGCGGTTGATCGAAAATCCGCCCGGCCCGGACGGAACGAGCTTCGCAATCCGGTCGACGTCTGGGAGCGGCACGCCAAGCGCCCGGCCCGCGTCGCGAATCGCCGCGCGGGCCGCCATCGTTCCAAAGGTTACGATTTGTGCGACGCGATCCTTTCCGTATTTCTCGGTGACGTAAGCGATGACTTCATCCCGCCGCTCGACGCAGAAGTCGGTGTCGATATCGGGCATCGAGATGCGCTCGGGATTTAGGAAACGCTCGAACAGCAGGTTGAAACGCAGCGGATCGAGGTCCGTAATCCTCAAGCAGTACGCAACGAGCGATCCGACCGCGGAACCGCGCCCCGGCCCAACCGGTATTCCGCGGTCTCGTGCGTACTTGACGAAATCCCAGACAATCAGAAAGTAGGAAGAGAACCCCATCTTTGTAATGACGCCGAGCTCGTATTCCAAGCGTTCGCGCAAAGGACCATCGCTTGCAACGCGTTCCTCGCCGTACCGATCTCGCAACCCCAGCTCGCAGAGCTCGCGCAGATACTCCCCGTCACCGCGCGCCGGCGCGTCGTCGGTCTGCGGCACGGGGTACTGCGGCAGGTGGAAGACCTTTTCAGGAATTCGGATATCGACACGTTCGGCGATTCTCACGGTATTTTCGCAAGCCTCAGGCAGATCGCTCCAAAGCTCGCGCATCTCGTCGGGCGACTTGAGGTAGAACTGGTCGGAGTAGAATCGCATTCGATTCGTATCGGAGATGGTCTTGCCCGTACCGATGCACAGCAAGACGTCATGCGCGGCGGCGTCCTTCTGTTCGAGATAGTGTGAATCGTTGGTGGCGACGATCGGCACCTCAAGCTCGCGCGCGACTCGCACCAGGCCGTCGTTGATGGCATCCTGCTCGGGCATGCCGTGGCGCATGACTTCCACGTAGAAGCGATCACCGAAGATCTCGACGTACGTTTTCGCGTTGCGCAGCGCGCTCGCGTAGTCGCCGCGCAACAGCGGCGCTGCGACCAACCCCGACATGCACCCTGAGAGCGCGATCAGCCCATCGTTATGCTTGGCGAGCAGCTCGAGATCGATCCTCGGCTTATAGTAGTAGCCCTCAAGAAAGCCTTTCGAGACGAGCATCATGAGGTTTCGGTAACCGACCAGATCGGCTGCCAGGAGCGTGACGTGGGCCTCTTCGCGAGCCGTTCGATCGAAGCGTCCGCGCGGCGCCAAATAGGCTTCGCAGCCTAGAATCGGCGTGAGCCGCAGTTCGCGCGCGGCATAGTAGAACTCCATCGCGCCGTACATGACGCCGTGATCCGTCAAAGCAATTGCCGTGGCTCCGAGCTCCGCCGCCCGGCGGCAGAGCCCCGTCCTTAGCTCGCCCGGACGGTCGATGCGACAAGCGCCGTCGAGCAACGAGTATTCCGAGTGGACGTGGAGGTGGACGAACTGGCTCACGCGGGCTTACCGCTTGCAGGCACGCTGACGTTTACCCTAAGCGCCGCACGCGACCCTTGTGCTATTGATCGATCGCTCGGGCTTCGCGCAACATTTGCAGCACGCGGTCGGCGGGTAGAGCGTAGACCGTCACGCCGTTTCTTCCCGTCATCGTCTTGGCCTCGAAGAGCGCATCGTAGATAGCGGCTTGCGTTGCCTCAGCCGTCGCCGTATAGAGCGCATCCAACGCGTCGTCGTCCTCGAGAATCGGGTCCTTCGGCGCAGTCACGGTAAAGTCGGCGACGCGTTCGAAGACGCGAGACGTCGAAAACGCGATGATAAGGTCGCCGCTGCCGACCGAGGAGGTCAGCCCGGTTCGGGCCATGCCCATCGCGGCGCGAAGCGCGAGGGCTCGCAGCTGTCGGCTATCGAGCGGTGCGTCCGTCGCGATCACGATGATAATGCTTCCGGACCCCAGCCGGCCCTTGAGCGAAACTCGCTTGGGGAAAACCGGCCGATACTCGTTCTTTAGGCGTTCGCCGATCGGTACGCCGACGACGGTGAGCTGGCGCCGGCTGCTTCCGGTATTGTCGTTGACGAGCACGCCGACGCGATAGCCGCCGGCGTTGCTCGGCAGCACGCGCGACGCAGAGCCGATTCCGGCGCGGAAACCGAAGGCATTCATCGCGGTGCCGGCACCGACACTCCCGCGTGCGAACTGGCCCGCTCGGGCAGAGTTGAGCAGAGCGACCACGTCGTTGGCCGTGACCGCGCGAGCCTGGATGTCGTTGAGCAGCCCGTCGTCGCACTCACCGACGACCGGGAGCGGCACGTCGTCGCCGCGCCCGACGCGCGGATGACGCTCGATCACCCAGCTCACGACGCCGTCGGCCGCCCTTCCCACGTCGAGCGTGTTGGTGAGAACCACGGGCTCTTCGAGGTAGCCCGACTCCTCGATCCAGTGGGTACCCGTCATTTCGCCGTTGCCGTTGAAAGCAAAGAAAGCGGCCGAAACCTTGTGATCCCATGGATCGCTGTTCGGAAGAACGGCCGTCGCCCCGGTTCGAATGTCGTTTCCCTCGATCTTGGTAATATGTGCGACCTGGACGTCTGCGACATCAGTAATACCATCTAGCGGCCCGGGCGCGAAGAATCCAAAATGGAACGGCAAAACGGCAGGCGAGGCCGCGGCAGCGGCCAGCATAATCGCGGCTGTGCCCGGGAATAGAAGCATCCAGCGCATGCCTGTTGCATTGGACGCAGGCGTCGAGGGTCGCCTGCAGGCTCGCCCGTCCAGCCCGGAAAAGCATTGGAAAGAACTCGTCACAAGGAGGCTCGCTATTCTTTCGATTCCGGAAAAGCTCAAAGTCGTCAAGCTCTGGGAAAACCTCTCCGTTCCCACCCTGATCGAACGTTCGCTCGCTCGTGGTGAAGGCGTGCTCGGAGCAGACGGGCAGCTCATCGTCGACACCCGGCCTCATACCGGACGTTCGCCCAAGGACAAGTTCTTCGTGCGCGAGCCATCGAGTGAGGAACACATCGACTGGAGCGAGTCGAATCAGGCCATCTCTCCCGAACGCTTCGACGCTCTCTGGGATCGCGTGGCGGCCTATTTCTCCGAACGGGAAGCGTACAGCCTCGACTGTTATGCGGGTGCTGACGAGCGCTATCGGGTCGCGCTGAGAGTCTACACCGAGCTTCCGTGGCAGAGCCTTTTCGCACGTCATCTTTTCATTACGCCCGACCGGGCCGAGCCCGACTTCGTTCCGGAGTTCACCGTCGTCGACGCGTCGCTTTTCTCGGCCGATCCGCAACGAGACGGCACCCGGACCGGGACGTTCATTCTCGTGAACTTCGCGCGACGCATTATTTTGATCGGCGGCACGCGTTACGCCGGCGAGATCAAGAAGTCGGTCTTTACGGTGATGAACTATCTTCTACCGCTGCGCGACGCGCTTCCAATGCACTGTTCGGCCAACGTTGGACGCGCCGGTGACGTCGCGATTCTCTTCGGGCTCTCGGGCACCGGAAAGACGACACTCTCTTCAGACTCGCGCCGCCCGCTCATCGGCGACGACGAGCACGGCTGGTCGGCCGACGGCGTCTTCAATTTCGAAGGCGGCTGTTACGCTAAGGTAATTCGACTCTCGTCCACGGCCGAGCCGGAGATCTGGGCCGCGACCCACCACTTTTCCACCGTACTCGAGAACGTCACGTACGATGAGGCGACGCGGGAGCTCGACGTTGATTCCGACGCCAAAACCGAGAATACGCGAGCCGCGTATCCGCTCGAGTTCATCCCCAATGTGGTTCCGACGAGCCGGGCCGGTCATCCAAAGACGATCATCATGCTGACGGCCGACGCCTTTGGCGTGCTTCCTCCGATCGCGAAACTCTCACGAGATCAAGCGATGTACCACTTTCTTTCCGGCTACACCGCCAAGGTTGCCGGAACGGAACGCGGCGTCAGCGAGCCGCAGGCGACGTTTTCGACCTGCTTCGGCGCGCCGTTTATGGTGCATCACCCGACCGTTTACGCCGCGTTGCTCGGGCGAAAGATAGACGAGCACGAAGTTGAGTGCTGGCTTGTCAACACCGGATGGACCGGCGGCCCGTACGGTGTCGGTCATCGGATGGCGATCGCGCATACGCGCGCAATGGTCAACGCCGCAATCGAGGGCCGAATCCCGGACGATTATGAGCGCGAGCCATTCTTCGGGTTGAGAGTTCCGACGCAGGTTCCCGACGTCCCGAGCGAGGTTTTGAACCCTCGCAACGCGTGGGCTGACAAAGACGCATATGACGAGCAAGCGCGCAAGCTTGCGCAGCTCTTCTTCGATAACTTCAAGCGCTTCGAGAATCACGTTTCGGATTCGATCAACGCCGTTGCTATCAGACCGCTTGCTCGGTCCTAATCCGGCGTTCAGGCGGCCTCCCCGGAGATTAGGCTACGATCACCCCATGAAGATCAACCTCTTGGCCGCCGGCGCCTTCGCTGCCGCGCTCGCCCTGCCGCTCGGCGTCTGCGCCCAGCAGGGCCAGCCCTCCGCGGCGTCAGCGTACGGCCATACTACCCCCAGCCAAACCCGGATCCAGCACAAGTGGGCGAAACGATTCGGCAACCTTAACCTCTCAGGCGACCAGCAGCAGCACGTTCAATCGATCATCAATCAATACTCGCAAACCCACCCTGAGGGAAGCCCGGTTGACCGACAAGCGAATCGCGACTTGCGCCGCCAAATCATGGGCGTTCTAACTAGCGATCAGCAGAATCAGTTCCGTCAGCAAATGCGTGCACACCGCGAGCAGATGCAACAGCGCCGCGGACAATATCAGTCCCAGGGCCAGCAGTATCAACAGGGCCAGCAGCAGTATCAACAGGGCCAGCAGTACCAACAGGGCCCGCAGCAGTACCAACAGGGCCAGCAGTATCAGCAAGGTCCGCCCGATCAGCAGGGTCCGCCCGATCAGCAGGGCCCGCCCGATCAGCAGGGTCCGCCCGATCAGCAGGGTCCGCCGGACCAAGGTGGTCAACAACCTTCCGGCCCGCCACCGGCTTAAAGTAACGATAAAAGCGTCAGCCGGGTGACGGCGCGCAAACGACCGAAAGGGTCGCCATGCGCGCCGTAGTTCTTTTTCTCGCACTCTTTCTCGCGGCCGACGTCGGCGCTGCACCAGATTTACGCGTTCCGGCCGGATTTTCGATCGAGACCATCGCCCGAGTCGGCGGCGCCCGCGAACTCGCTGCGCTGCCTAACGGCGATCTGCTCGTCGGCACCGAGGGGTCACAGCTCTACATCGTCCCCGATGGCGAAGGGAACGCAGGCTCGCCGCGCGTCTTCGCTCGGTTCGACGACGACCGCGCCGCGGGCGTCACCTTTGCACCCTCCCGGCATGAGATTTACGTCGCGACGATGCACCACGTTTACGCGATCGCGTACGACGGCGCCGGCAGTGCCGGGCAAATACGACGAATCGCGGAGATCCGCAGCGGGCCAATTGCGCCTGGAAGCGATGGCGACGTTCACACGACTACCTCGGTGGCGTATACCGCCGGTCGCGTCTATGCGGCGGCTGGATCCTCATGCAATGCAACTATGAACAACGGCCGCAGCCCGTGCAGCGAAGTCGACTCCACGCGCGCCGCGGTCTCGGTGATGAACCCCGACGGCTCAAACTTCGAACAACGGGCGAAGCGCATTCGCAACGCGATCGCGCTGGCCGTTAATCCGGAGACCGGCTCGCTGTGGGTGGGTGACGCCGGGCAGGATGACTTGCCGCCGGCTCATCCCTATGAGTTTCTCGACAATCTCTCCGCCCATTCGGGCGACGCCGACTACGGCTGGCCCGAATGCGAGGAAGATCATCACGCGTATGTGCCCGGCTATGACTGTTCGAGAACGGTCGAACCTCTGGTGGTGATTCCTGCCTACTCCACGATTATCGGCGCGGCGTTCTATCCCGTTCATCAACTCGGGCCGCACGCGTTTCCGGCGCGCTATCGAGGGGGGCTCTTCGTTTCAGTTCACGGTTCTTGGCATCGCGACCGGCACGGATGCTACGCCGCACCTTCCCGCGTTCTTTTCGTCGCGATGAAGGGAGACCGGCCCGAACAGCCCGTCGAGTGGAGCGATCCGACGACCCAGTGGACGGATTTCCTGACGGGATTTCAAAGCGGTTGCATGTCACGCATCGGACGCGCAACCGGCATCGCGATCGGTGCGAGAGGTTCGCTCTTCGTCGGCGACGATGACGCCGGCGCGATCTATCGGATCCGGCCGCAACATGCCTGAAACGCTCGCTATTTTGGTCGGTGGCGGCCCCGCGCCCGGCATCAACGGCGTCATCGCCTCTGCAGCGATGGAAGCCTCCAAATGCGGTCTGCGTCCGATCGGGATCTACGACGGCTATCACGATCTCGCCGCGGGTCGCGAGCCACAAATCGTCGATCTGACGTTCGATCGCGTGTCGAGAATTCACACCAGCGGCGGTTCGATCTTGCGAACCTCACGCACGAATCCGGCTAAGGATGAAGCAACCCTTCGGCGTTGCGTTGAGTCGCTCGCGCGATTGGACTTGCGATATCTCGTCTGCATCGGCGGCGACGACACGACTTACGGTGCGGCCAGGATTGCGGAACGGACGCGCGGACGCATCGGCGTCGCCACGGTGCCCAAGACGATCGACAACGACCTTCCACTGCCCGAGAATGCACCGACGTTCGGTTTCGAAACGGCGCGTTCCGTCGGCGCCGGCATTCTCGAGAGTCTGATGGAGGATGCTCGCACCACCGAACGTTGGTACGTCGTCGTCTGCATGGGGCGAAAATCCGGATCGTTGGCGCTGGGCATGTGCAAAGCAGCGGGTTCTACGCTTGCCGTTCTGCCGGAGGAGTTCGCCGAAAAGACCACCCTCGCGGCGGTCGCCGATACAATCGTCGGCGCAATCGTCAAACGCCGCGCGTTCGGCCGATTACACGGTATCGCCGTCGTCGCGGAGGGGATCGCGGAGCTGATTTGGGACGACGTCTCGCGCGGGAACGAGCACCTCGGCCGGGATTCTTTTGGAAACGTGAGCCTTGCCGACGTACCACTTGGGATCATCCTGCGCGATGCGATTCGCGCTCGCTTAACGGAGATCGGCGTCGAGTCGGTCGTGCATGCCAAGGATATCGGGTACGAACTGCGCTGCGCAAAGCCGGTTCCGTTCGACGTCGATTACACGCGTACGCTTGGCTTCGGCGCCGTTCGCTACCTCATTGACGGCGGCAGCGGCGCGCTGATAGCGCTGGAAGGCGGCAACGTGCACCCCGTCTCGCTGGCCGACTTACTCGACCCGCAAACCGACCGAATCCGCACGCGCCGAGTCGATCTTCGCACCGAAGCGTACCGCGTGGCTCGCGATTACATGGTCTATCTCGAGCCCGCAGATTTCACCGACGCGGCCAAGCTCGCGCAACTCGCAGCGCAGACCACGCTTTGCGCCGCCGAGTTTCGCGCGGCTTTTGAAGCGGTTGCTCGCCCCTGAAGGAGCATCTATTGCGTCAATCTCCGGTAGGCACGATGCCCATCCGCTCGACCATGAGCACCACGGACTTCTCGGGCGACCTCGGTCGATGCATCGTTCCCTTCGGCACCGTAAAGCCTTGGTTGCGCTGCAGCTTGACGGAACCGTTCGTCGCCGTGTCCATGTAGATCTCGCCGTCAAGTACAAGGAAAAACTCATCTTGGTCGTCGTGCTTGTGCCAAGGAAACTCGCCTTTGAAGATGCCAAGCCGAACGACGGCGTCGTTAACGGTCGTGAGCGTTCGATTGAACCAGGGCTGGTGTGCGGCGACCTCCGCGGGAATGTCGACCACCCTAAGGTGGCCGTACTTGTCTTGCTCTTCGTTCGTGTAGTTGATGGTCTGAAGATCTTTCACTTGCTCAGCACCTCCGTAAAAACCAAACGGGTCATGAGGTTCTGCACCCCGGATCGTGCACCGGTTTTATGGGCGACGAGCCCGACCTTTCGGACCAAGGGAGCCTCCAAGTCAACGCCCATGCCGGGCGAACAAGAGAAGAGCCCGCCACATAAAGTGGCAGGCTCTTCGTCGATTAAATCTGGCACCGTCCTACTTTCGAGGGGCCCTGCGGCCCGACTATCATCGGCGCTGGCGGGCTTAACTGCCGTGTTCGGGATGGGAACGGGTGGGACCCCGCCGCCATGGGCGCCAGAAACCTTGGTCCCCGAACGCGATGGCGAGCCGGAGCTCGAGCCGATCGCGCCGGGAAGCTTTAAAGCTGTACAGAGAAGAACTTCCAGTGTCGCGCCGCGCGCACTTGTTAGTTTAAAATATCCGAGCGATTAGTACCGGTCAGCTCCACGCCTTGCGACGCTTCCACCTCCGGCCTATCAACGTGGTAGTCTACCACGACTCTTCACCCTTGCGGGATTGAGATCTCATCTTGGAGTCAGTTTCACGCTTATATGCTTTCAGCGTTTATCTGATCCGAACATAGCTACCCGGCTATGCTCCTGGCGGAACAACCGGTTCACCAGAGGTTCGTTCGACCCGGTCCTCTCGTACTAGGGTCCAATCTCCTCAAATCTCCTGCGCCCACAGCGGATAGGGACCGAACTGTCTCACGACGTTCTGAACCCAGATCGCGTACCGCTTTAATGGGCGAACAGCCCAACCCTTGGGACCTACTACAGCCCCAGGATGCGACGATCCGACATCGAGGTGCCAAACCTCCCCGTCGATGTGGCGTTCTGCAATCACTTGCAGCGCAGACTATACCTTCATCTCTTTCGAGAGCACTGCGTATTATGGAAGCGATAGATTTGCATCGGAAACCGATGCCGCGCATCCATCTCGCGCTCGAACGCGCGAAGTCGTTACAGGGAACATCCGCTAAGCATGCCTTGCGGTTTAGCTCGCCACTGCTGGCGGCGAATGTTCTTCCCTCGGTGTTGCCACGAAGTGGTTCCACCGATATGAGCAATGAGTTTGCCATCCGATCACTCGGATGGAGAGCCCTACTTGACTCTTGGGGGAGATAAGCCTGTTATCCCCGGAGTAGCTTTTATCCGATAAGCGACGGCCCTTCCATTCGGAACCGCCGGATCACTTAGCCCTGCTTTCGCACCTGCTCGACCTGTCCGTCTCGCAGTTAAGCTCCCTTATGCCTATGCACTCTGTACGAACGGTTTCTGACCGTCCTGAGGGAACCTTTGGGCGCCTCCGTTACTCTTTAGGAGGCGACCGCCCCAGTCAAACTGCCCACCTGACCATGTCCTACCACCGGATTACGGCGGCTAGTTAGAATCCCAAGATTATCAGGGTGGTATCCCAACGTTGCCTCCCCGACGACTAGCGCCGCCGGATCATCGGCTCCCACCTATCCTGTACAGACAATCTCAGAACCCAAGATCAGGATACAGTAAAGCTTCACGGGGTCTTTCCGTCCTGCTGCGGGTAACCAGCATCTTCACTGGTACTGCAATTTCGCCGGGATCCCCATCGAGACAGTGCCCAAGTCGTTACTCCATTCGTGCAGGTCGGAACTTACCCGACAAGGAATTTCGCTACCTTAGGACGGTTATAGTTACCGCCGCCGTTTACTGGGGCTTCAGTTTGCCGCTTCGCTTGCGCTGACGACTCCCTTTAACCTTCCAGCACCGGGCAGGAGTCAGCCCCTATACGTCTGCTTTCGCATTCGCAGAGACCTGTGTTTTTGTTAAACAGTCGCTTGGGCCTATTTTGTGCCGCCTCCCTCAGCTTTCGTGGTAAACACTAGACCAAAGGAGGCACCCCTTCTCCCTAAGTTACGGGGTCAAATTGCCGAGTTCCTTAACAGGGATTCTCCCGTCGCCTTAGCATGCTCTGCCAGTCTACCTGTGTCGGTGTACGGTACGGGCACCTACGATCTACCTAGGGGCTTTTCTTGGCAGCGTGGAGTCAATCACTTCGGCTCCGAAGAGCCTCGCATTCGCTTCTCGGCGTTACGTGCTGCGGACTTACCTACAGCACCGCCTACCAGCTTGGACGCGCACATCCATCCGCGCGCTGACTTATCCTCCTGCGTCACCCCCTCGGCTCATAGACTTTACCAAACGATGCCCGGCGCCGCGGGTCTTTCTGTCGATCGCGTTGTCGCGCCTCAGTCACGGCCCATAGACCGCTCCCTCGGCGCTCCCTAGCGCTCGAGCAAAAATTCCACGCGGGATTTTGCTGGACACTGTATGGGAAAGTCTAAACGGTCGTCGGTGGTAGCAGAATATGAACTGCTTGTGCATCGCCTACGCTTCTCAGCCTCGGCTTAGCTCCCGACTCACCCTGAGACGATTGACGTTGCTCAGGAAACCTTAGACTTCCGGCGTGCGGGGTTCTCACCCGCATTTATCGCTACTTATACCTGCATTCGCACTTGTGGTTCGTCCACACGTCCTTACGGTCGTGCTTCGGCCTACACCACAACGCTCCCCTACCGATTATTTTTAGTAATCCCAAAGCTTCGGTTCGATGCTTGAGCCCCGTTGGATTTTCGGCGCCCCATCACTCGACTAGTGAGCTATTACGCACTCTTTCAAGGGTGGCTGCTTCTAAGCCAACCTCCTAGTTGTCTGAGCGACAGAACTTCCTTTACCACTGAGCATCGATTAGGGACCTTAGCTGTTGATCTGGGCTGTTTCCCTTTTGACCATGGAGCTTATCCCCCACAGTCTGACTGCTGCGCAGTTCGCCGCGGTATTCGGAGTTTGATTGGGTTCGGTAATCCGGTAAGACCCCTAGCCCTGTCAGTGCTCTACCCCCGCGGGTTAACACACAACGCTAGTCCTAAAACTATTTCGGGGAGAACCAGCTATCTCCGAGTTCGATTGGCTTTTCACCCCTATCCACAGCTCATCCAATGTTTTTTCAACAACAACAGGTTCGGGCCTCCACGTGAGGTTAATCACGTTTCACCCTGGCCATGGATAGATCACTCGGTTTCGGGTCTACTGCAACGGACAAACGCCCTATTCAGACTCGCTTTCGCTACGGCTCCGGCTCAACACCTTAACCAAGCCCGTTACAAGTAACTCGCAGGTTCATTCTTCAATAGGCACGCGATCAGCCTTGCTTGCGCATTGGCCTTTCACGGTTTGTAGGCACGCGGTTTCATGTTCTCTTTCACTCCCCTCCGGGGGTTCTTTTCACCTTTCCCTCACGGTACTAGTACGCTATCGGTCTCCACAGAATATTTAGCCTTGGAAGATGGTCCTCCCAGCTTCAAACGGGGTTTCCCGTGCCCCGCCCTACTCACGAACAGCTCCGCGAGATCGATTGTTTTTGTCTACGAGACTTTCACTCTCTATGGTGCGGCTTTCCAGCCGGCTTCTACTAACGATCGATTTTCTTACTCGCGCCTGGAGATTCGGCTCCAAGACGGCTGTCGTACAACCCCGTTCGTGCAACGCCCGAATGCTTGCACACGAACGGTTTAGGCTGTTCCCTGTTCGCTCGCCACTACTAGGGGAATCTCGGTTGATGTCTTTTCCTCCGGCTACTTAGATGTTTCAGTTCACCGGGTGCGCTCGCTCACGACTATTGAATTCATCGTGGCGTCCATGCCCATGACGGCATGGGGGTTGCCCCATTCGGAAATCGCCGGATCATCGCTTCTTAGCAGCTACCCGACGCTTATCGCAGCTTGGCGCGTCCTTCGTCGCCTGTGGAACCAAGGTATCCACCTGCATGCCCTTAATTATTTTTTTACTAACGCAAAATTGCACCCCCATCGCGCGGATCACGAAGACCGTGTCATCCTGAGAATAGGATAACCGTGTCCTCCTGAGCTCGGTCGAAGGAGGCCGCTTTTATGTGTCGCTTGACACGACACATGAAAGTTCTTCTCTATACAGTTTTCAAGGATCTCTCGCGGCGGCTCGCTTATCGCTCGCTGCCTCCCGTGCCGTAGCACATTTCGATAGCTCGCTCTTGCGATCCGACCGCGATGCTTCAGAAACGACTCGCCCGTCGACCGAACGCAAAAAGCGTCGGCAAAAGGGTGAGGTTCGTTCCCTCAAGACTGAACAGTACAGGCGAAACGCGATATGCTTCGCGCCTCCAGCCATACGATCGAGCTGATCGATAGACTCCTCGGCACTAAGCTACCCCCGTCATCCTTGCGGAATCGAAGGGATCTGTGGTCGACTTAAGGTTTTCGTACGTCATCGCAATCGTGCAAGCACGATCCGATGACATGTACTCCTTAGAAAGGAGGTGATCCAGCCGCACCTTCCGATACGGCTACCTTGTTACGACTTCGTCCCCCTTACCTAGCATACCTTAGACGCCTTGCTCCTTGCGGTTGCACGGGCGGCTTCGGGTACACTAAACTCAGGTGACGTGACGGGCGGTGTGTACAAGGCCCGGGAACGTATTCACCGCAGCGTAGCTGATCTACGGTTACTAGCGATTCCGACTTCATGAAGGCGAGTTGCAGCCTTCAATCCGAACTGAGAGAGGGTTTGTGAGATTAGCTAGCCCTCGCGGGTTCGCGACTCGTTGTCCCCCCCATTGTAGCACGTGTGTAGCCCGGGACGTAAGGGCCATGCTGACTTGACGTCATCCCCACCTTCCTCCGGCTTGTCACCGGCGGTCCCGCGTGAGAGATCTTGCGACCAACACACGGCAAGGGTTGCGCTCGTTGCGGGACTTAACCCAACACCTCACGGCACGAGCTGACGACAGCCATGCAGCACCTGTCTCTGCGTCCGGTTGCCCGGAAACCTAGTCTCCTAGGATTGCGCAGGATGTCAAGCCCCGGTAAGGTTCTTCGCGTTGCGTCGAATTAAACCACATGCTCCACCGCTTGTGCGGGCCCCCGTCAATTCCTTTGAGTTTTAACCTTGCGGCCGTACTCCCCAGGCGGGACACTTATTGTGTTAACTGCGGCACAGATGGAGTCGATACCACCTACACCTAGTGTCCATCGTTTACGGCTAGGACTACCGGGGTATCTAATCCCGTTTGCTCCCCTAGCTTTCGCTCCTCAGTGTCAGGTTAGCCCCAGATGATCGCCTTCGCCACTGGTGTTCCTCCCGATATCTACGCATTTCACCGCTACACCGGGAATTCCATCATCCTCTGACTCCCTCAAGGTCGGCAGTTTCCACACGGATTCCCGAGTTGAGCCCGGGTCTTTGCTTGCGGACTTGCCGATCCACCTACG
Organism: Candidatus Cybelea sp.; assembly: GCA_049578945.1. Taxonomy (GTDB): domain Bacteria; phylum Vulcanimicrobiota; class Vulcanimicrobiia; order Vulcanimicrobiales; family Vulcanimicrobiaceae; genus Cybelea. The sequence continues at coordinate 40,700 of JBAUMX010000039.1, forward strand.
AGCGCTTTACGCCCAATAATTCCGGACAACGCTTGCCCCCTACGTCTTACCGCGGCTGCTGGCACGTAGTTAGCCGGGGCTTCCTCCAAGGGTACCGTCATTATCGTCCCCTTCGACAGTGGTTTACGACCCGAAGGCCTTCTTCCCACACGCGGCGTCGCTCCGTCAGGCTTTCGCCCATTGCGGAAAATTCCTCACTGCTGCCTCCCGTAGGAGTCTGGACCGTGTCTCAGTTCCAGTGTGGCTGGTCGCTCTCTCAAGCCAGCTACCCATCGGAGTCTTGGTAGGCCGTTACCCCACCAACTAACTAATGGGACGCAGTCCCCTCTCCGTGCGGATTGCTCCTTTCATCATCTCGGGATGCCCCAAAACGATCGTATGCGGTATTAGCTAACCTTTCGGCTAGTTATCCCCCACACAGAGGTAGGTTGACCACGTGTTACTCACCCGTCTGCCACTGGGTATTGCTACCCCGTTCGACTTGCATGTGTTAGGCACGCCGCCAGCGTTAGTCCTGAGCCAGGATCAAACTCTCCATAATAAAATCATGGAGCCTTTTGATGATGGCTCTCAAAACTCTTAGATTTGTTACGAAATCTCGCGACCAAAATGGCCGGAGACCCACAGACTTTTGCGCTTGCTGCACTGTTCAGTTTTCAAGGAGCGAACACGGAAATCAAGACGACCCGCGAGCGAGTTCACCGACCGCGCTGGGCACGGGGTCGCTCGGGGCACGACGGCTATCATATCGCCACCTATATGGCGTGTCAAGGAAAGCCCTCATTAGGTTTCCGGCCGCGGACGCGGCCGTTACTAAAAGCCCTAACCACCCGCCCCGTCGATTGGTTTCAGCTAGCCGACCAGGCAGGCGCCGACCCCAACCAGGCGGGTCCGCCGGGCCTGCGGCAAAAGGAGCAACCCATGCTGTTTGACCACGTCGACCTGCGCGTCAGCGATCTTGGCAAGGTGCGGTCCCTCTACGACACCCTACTACCGGCGATGGGCTTCAGCCGGATCGCCGAAGACCCCGATAGCGTCTGCTACTACCGCCCTGGCGAAGATCGATCGGCGCCGTTCTTTGGGCTGGCTCTCGACCCCAACCACCGTCCAAACGGAACGCGCATCGCCATACGGGCCGCCGACCGCGCCGAGGTCGATCGCTTAGCCGGCCTCGCCCAGCGGGCCGGCGCCGCGGCCTTCGAGCCGGCCCACGTCTGCGCTGAATATACGCCCTTTTACTACGCAACGTTCTTTGAGGATGCCGACGGCAACAAACTCGAGATTTGCTACCGAGCGGCTCCAACTTAGTCCATTCGGAACGGGAACCATGTTACCGAGCGACGCGCTTCGACTTCGCGCCTACGGCGCTACGCTCAGCCCTTCGAATGCGCCGCGGAGTTCACCGTACGCGCAGTCTTACAGCGCCTTCGCTCTGTCCTTCGACTTCGGCGCTACGCGCCTTCGCTCAGGATGACAAGTGTGGATGGCGCAACGCAGTAGATGATAGCGCGACTCCATGTCGCGCGGACGGGCGTTAGATCTTGCTCGATACGTTATCGCAAGGGCGCGGTTAGACTTTGCGTGACATTGTCTTGGCTTGCATGTAGAGCAGCAGGTAGTCGCGACCGCCGGCCTTGCTGTCCGTGCCGGACATATTGAAGCCGCCGAACGGGTGAACTCCAACCATCGCACCGGTGCTCTTCCGGTTGAAGTAAAGGTTGCCGACGAAGAAATCGTCGCGTGCGCGTTTGATGTTTGCTTCATTGGAAGTGTAGAGCGAACCGGTTAAGCCGAACTCGGTGTTGTTTGCAATCGCAAGCGCATCGTCGAAGTCCTTGGCCTTGATGACTGCTAGAACGGGCCCAAAGATTTCCTCTTGCGCGATCGTCGCGGTCGGCTCGACATCGGCGATGACGGTCGGTTCCAAGAAGTAGCCGTTGTCGCCGACGCGCTTTCCGCCCGCGACCAGGCGCCCTTCGGTTAGGCCGCGTTCGATATATCCTTCGATCGATTTGAGAGCGCCCTCGTTAACGACCGGACCCATAAAGTTCGCGGGATCGCTCGGGTCTCCGACCGTAATCGTTCCAACGCGCCGCCGCAGCTTTTCGACGAACGCATCGTAGACTCGCTCGTCCACGATTGCACGCGAACAGGCCGAGCACTTCTGCCCTTGAAAGCCAAAGGCTGAAACGGCGACGCCTTCCACCGCCGCATCGAGGTCGGCGTCCGCTGCGACGACGATCGAATCCTTACCGCCCATCTCGGCGACGACGCGCTTGATCCACTTCTGCCCCTTCTGCGGCTGGGCGGCAAGCTCGTTGATGCGCAGCCCAACTTCCTTCGAGCCGGTGAACGAAATGAAGCGAATCTCCGGGTGGGTCACGATCAGGTCACCGATTTCACTGCCCGAACCCGGAACGAAGTTGACGACACCCGGCGGTAGACCGATTTCGTGCAACAGATCGACGAACCACGCCGCGATCACCGCCGAATCGCTCGACGGTTTGACAACCACGGTATTCCCGCAGACAATCGCGGCTGCGGTCATCCCCATCATGATGGCTCCCGCGAAGTTCCAGGGCGGAATGATCGCACCGACACCGAGTGGGATATAGACGAGCTCGTTGCGTTCGCCGTCGAGCGGCACGACCGGCTGCGGCTGCGCGTAGCGGAGCGCCTCGCGCGCATAAAACTCTAAGAAGTCTATCGCTTCGGCGATGTCGCCGTCAGCCTCGACCCAACTCTTTCCGACTTCGTAGACGAGGAGGGCATCGTACTCGAAGCGCCTCGCTCGCAAGACCTCAGCCGCTTTAAATATGTAGGTCGCGCGTTCGGGCAGACTCAAACGACGCCACGACTCGAAGGCGCGGACGGCGGCTTCTATCGCATCGCTCGCCTGTTGCTTGGAGGCCGCGCTCGTCAAGCCGACGACCTCGTCGGGGTTGGCGGGGTTGAGCGAGCGAATCTTCTTCTCGGTCTCGATCTTACGGCCGCCGATCACGAGCGGATAATGCTTGCCGAGCTCTCGCTTTACAACCTCGAGCGCAGAGCGCATCGCCGAAGCGTCGGCCGGATCCTTGAAATCCTTGACGCGCTCGTTTTGAAATGGGGCGATCTCGTGGATAGGTTTCGTCGCTGTCGTCGTCATGACGCTATACTACCAGCCCTTCGACTCCGAGCCTGCGACGCTTCGCTCAACGCGACAGGGTAAGGGCCAGGGGGCCTGCTTGCTGCAGCGCGAAGCCTCTGCCATGCCGCAGCTGGTTGCCGTCGCGATCGCGGCGTTCTTCCTTGGAATCGGGATGGCCGGAGAGCCGTTCGAACGTCTCCACGCGTTGCTCGCAATCGCGATTCTGCTGCTGATCGCAGTCGCGCTCGAGAGCCGGCACTCCCCGCTCATTGCTTTCCTCTTCGCGCTAGCCGGGGTATTGCTGACCTGCTACCTCCAGCACGGCGAGATTTACCCGGGAACCGGGATCGTCGGCATCGGATTGGGTGGCCTCGCGGCGGCCTCGCTCGGCAGGCGTTCGGCCCCGGCGTTCGTCGCGACCCTCGGCACGCTCGTCGGCGCGGGACTCTTCTTCTTACTATAGGGACGCGACGGCCGGATTGCGGGCACTGGCGCGCAGCGCTGCGATCAGCGCCCTCGGGTCCTCCGCCCGCATCAGCGCCTCGCCGATCAGGAAGCCGCGCGCGCCCGAAGCCCGTAAGCGCGCGATGTCGGCCGCGTCGCGCATTCCACTCTCGGTGACGGCAAAGATCTCGGGCGGGACCTTCGGCAAGAGATACTCGCTCACGGCGAGGTCCGTCTCCAGCGTTCGTAAATTCCGGTTGTTGATGCCCACCATACGCGCCCCCGCCGCGATCGCACGGCGAAGCTCGTCTTCGTCGTGGGCTTCGACGAGCACGTCGAGCGCGTAGGCCGCGGCTTCGGCGATCGACTCCCGCAGTGTGGAATCCTCCATGCCGGCGACGATCAAGAGTACGCAATCCGCACCGTAGGCGGCCGACTGTGCAACCTGATAACGTGTCCACATGAAATCTTTTCGTAGAAGCGGACGCGACGTGACCGCGCGCACCTCGTCGAGATAGGCCAGTTCGCCGAGAAAATGGTCGCGCTCGGTCAAGATGCTGATCGCGTCGACGCCGGCCGCGTCGTACGCCCGGCCAATCGCGGCGGGGTCGAAGCTGCGCGCGATGAGACCGCTCGAAGGAGAGGCACGTTTGATCTCGGCGACGATGGCCCCACCGGGAGCATTACGCAACGCGGCAAGGAACCCGCGACGCTCACCCATCCGCGCGAACGCCCGCTCTCGCAAGACCTCATACGGTTCGCGCGCCTGCTCCTGTACGAGCAGCGCGGCCTTCGCCGCGTAGATCTTCTGCAGCGTGTCGCTCACGTTAGGTCGAGGTTGCGGTCGCCGTCGGCGACGTCGAAGGCGAACCTGACGGCGACGGCGTCGGCACCGGCGCCGGGCCGACCGTGACGGTCGAGCCGATCGCAGAATGGCGAATGGTTACGTTCCTTCCGGACGCGCCGGCGGCGAAGTGTTTCGTTCGCGGATAGCGACTCGATCGGTTAGCCCCTTGCTGACTGGGATTCCAGAAGTCGTCGAGCGCGATAACGGTTTCGTTCCTGCGGGTCACGTAGATCTCCGTGATCTTCGCTCCGATAAAGGTGTTTCCGCCGGGCGAGCTTCCGAAACCGCCTCCGAAGTCGATGGCGCCTCGAGTCGTGACCGGAATCACCGGCGCGAGCGCGTCAGCGTAGGCGTACTGGCCGAATTGGAACGATTGCCCTCCGGCCGTAACGCTGATGCTGCCGTCGGTCAGAATGCCGACGACCTTCGCACTGATGACGGCGTCCCCGCCGGTGTGCTGCAACGTAACGGTAGGTACGGTGGTGCTTGGGGATGACGTCGCAATCGGCACGCTCAGCGCGCCGATCCCAAAGTCGTTGCCGCGAATCAGACAGGAGCTGCACGAGAACGAACCACCTGCGTCCAGAACGCCGCTGACGTTCGGCAATTTCGATGTGATCCCGGCGCCAAAACTCGCAGTACCTGCGCTGGTCGTGGCCGGGGCAAGATTGTCGAACGAGACGTAGGATGCGTGCGACGGGATTGAAATCGTCGAAGCACCGACGAAGAGGCTACCAAGGTTCACGCTCGGTGCCGTAACTTCGAGGGTCGTGTAAAACGAGTGGCGCGGGGCATGAACGAGGTTCTCAAAAATCGTGTCTTCACCGAGACCGTCGATGAACGAGCCCGCTTTCAGACCCGCCGTATAGTTCGAGCCCGAGATGCTGACCTTGGTTGGAATGACGATCGGAAACTTCTCGCCATTGGCCGCGTTGTAGTCGCCGCTTAGAAGCGTGATGGTGACGCCCATCGGATTTAAATTCTTCGCCGTCGATAACACCTCGACGGCCTTTGTCAGCGTCTTGTAAGGGTTTGTTGAGCTGCCGTTTCCACTCGTATCGCTTCCATTTTTGGCATCGACGAAGAGCATCGAGATCTGTCCGACCACCGGCACGGTCGGGCCCGGCTGCCCCCAGCGAGTGCACGCAGTGCCGGCCGCCACGCCGACTACCGCAAACGCAGCGACCACCGCAAAGAAGAGCCGTGCAAACCAGCGACCGCGCATTATGGCACCCTTTGCCGCGACGTACCTTGGAACCTCGGGGAGTCCCAGCACGCACTCCTGAAGAGATGAAGCGATGGTTAGGATGCCGGTGCGTTCCGTCCTCGACGCAATCGATGCCGCGGCCGCTCGCTGGAACGCTCGAGGCTTCGCACGCCGCGCGAGCGTCTTAGATGCCGTTGTCGCGCGTACCCGGTACTCTCTTCCAACCGTCGAGTATGCGGTCGACTGCCTCTTCCGGACGCTACGGCGCGACCGGCTCGAAGCGGTGATAACCGATGAGCTCGGCAGCCTGGACGTGCTCGATCGCTTCGTCGAGCGCAACGGGCGTCCGCTAACGCACGCGCTTCCTCTCGGTCGCGTTTGCATCGTCTCCAGCCGAACCACCATCGGCGTCGCGATGCTTCCGGCCGTATTCGCGCTCTGTGCAAAATGTGAGGTCCTCGTCAAAGATCGCGAAGACCGGCTCGTGGCAGCCTTCTTCGAAACCTTGGCCGAGACGCTTCCCGAGCTTCGTGCTTTTGCGACGGCGCAAGTCTGGAAAGGCGATGGCGACGCTCACGCGCTTAGCGGCTTCGACGGCGTTGTCGCCTTCGGTAACGATTCGACGCTCGCGCAGATCGCGACGGCGCTACCGCCGAGTACGCGTTTTATAGGTTACGGGTCGAAGGCGAGCGCAGGATTCGTCACGTACGCAACGCTCGCACACGAAGAGGATGCGCGCGCGGCAGCGGCGGCGGCCGCGCTCGACCTTGCACTCTACGAGAGCGAAGGCTGTCTTTCGCTACACGCCCTCTTCCTCGAGCGCGGCGCCGCCGTCTCTGCGGAGCGGTTCGCACAGATGCTGGCCGACGAGATGCAAACGGCCGCAATCAAGTTCCCGCCCGCGCCGCACGATTCGGAGACTGCGTTGCGGATCGCGGCCAGGCGCGAACTCGCCGTCTTTCGCGGCGCGGCCGAGCGCGTTGCGTTCGATCCCGATTCGGGCTATCTTGCCGTTCTCGATCCACCCTTCGAGGAGCCGCCGCTCTTCTTGCCGCGCGCGATCGGCATTCGCGCGGTCGAGCGCGTTGATGAAGTCGCCGAATATTTCGAACGCCACGGCATCTCGATCGAAGCGCTTGCCGTCTCGGAGCGCCGGCCCGATCTGCTCGAACTGGCGACACGCTTAAGGGCGGCGCGAGTGGCCAAGCTAGGGACGCTACAAGCGCCGCCGGCCGGCGCCTTTCACGGCGGTCGTCCGCGGATAGCCGAGTTCGTGCGCTGGATCGGCAACGAGACGTGAGCCCGGTACCCAGGCCGCGAAGCGCTGCGTTAGCGCAGCGTCTGCGACGCTACGAACAGCGCAACGTAACGTATCTCGCCGAAGATTTTCCGTTCTTTTGGGAATCTGCACGCGACGCAACCGTTGTTGACGTTGACGGAAACGAATACATTGACTGCACCGCGGCTTTCGGCGTCGCCAACACGGGCCATTGCAACCCTCGAGTCGCCGCGGCCGTCGCGTCGCAAGCGGCGCGCTTGGCGCACGGGATGGGCGACGTACACCCGACCGAAATTCGGGTGCGCCTTTTCGAGCGGCTGCTAACGATTCTTCCGCAAGGTCTGGACAAGTTTTTCCTTGCCACCACCGGATCCGAGGCAATCGAAGCCGCGCTCAAAACCGCGATGCTCGCCACCGGCAAGTCTCGCTTTGCGGCGTTTCGCGGCGGCTATCACGGTCTCTCTTTCGGCGCGCTCGCAGTGACCGGCATCGAGCGATTTCGCGCACCTTTTGCAAGCGCGCTCGGCGGCGAGCCGCTGCTGCTCGAGTTTCCTCGCGGCCGCGATGCATCGGACGGAGAACAGGCCGCGAAGGAGGCGCGCGATGCGCTGGGTGCCGCCGAGGAGCTGGCCGCGCTCGTGTTCGAGCCGATCCAGGGACGCGCGGGTTGCATCGTTCCACCACCCGGTTACCTCGCCGCGCTGCGCGCCATTTGCGACGCTTTTGGCATCGTCATGATCGCCGACGAGATCTACACAGGCTTCGGACGCACCGGCGACTGGTTTGCAGTGAACCGCGACGGCATCGTGCCCGACGTTCTCTGCATCGGAAAAGCGATGGGTTCGGGCGTGCCGATCAGCGCCGCGGTGGGAACAGCCGCGATCATGAACGCCTGGCCGCTCTCCGCCGGCGAGGCGCTGCACACATCCACCTTTCTTGGAAACCCGCTCGGTTGTGCCGCGGCGCTGGCGACGATCGACGAAATGGAACGCTTGGGGCTGCCGGAGCGAGCCCAGCGAGTCGGCGAACGGCTCGGGTTGCGTCTCGATGCGCTGCGCGCGGAGACGAACGTCGTCGACGTGCGCGGACGCGGCCTGCTTTGGGGCATCCAACTCCGCGACGCCGCGACGGCTTTTGCGGTCGTCAAAGACGCGCTTGCGCGCGGCGTCATCCTCTTGCAATCCGGCCTCGCCGGTGACACGATCGCGATCAGCCCGCCCTTAACCATCGAAGAATCGCAGCTCGATCGCGCGGTTGCGGTTCTCGAGACCGCCATCAAGAAAGGGAGTGCAAAGTCATGAACTCTAGGGTCGCGTTCTGCATCGTCATTTTAGCCGGGATGCCGTCAGCGACGTTTATCATGACATCCGAAAACGACCAAATCGTTTCGCCGGCCCACGCGTACAAGTTTGCCGCGGCGTTGCAGTGGGCGCAGGCGGCACCAAATCCAATCTTGCTCTTCGTCACCAAAAACCGCGGTCACGTCGAAGGCTCGCATAGCGCGATGGCCGACACGCCGGCCGATACCGAGGCCTTTCTGCTCGAGCACATGACGACGAGTATATAACGTGAAAACCTATCGCATCGGTATCGTCGGCGCCGGCTTCGGAGCGAAAGCTCACCTTCCGGCGCTGACCAACCATCGGCGGTTCGAAGTGGTCGCGATCGCTTCACCGTCAAGCGCACCACGAATCGCCCGCGAAGCGAACATTCCGCACGCCTTTCGTTCGTGCGCGGAGATGGTCGCCGGTTGCGAGCTCGATGCGGTGACCGTTGCATCACCGCCCTTTGCCCATCGCGACGACGTCTTTGCAGCGTTGGCTGCGGGCAAACACGTGATCTGCGAAAAGCCGTTTACCCTGCGGGTCGCCGATGCGGTGGCACTCGTCGAGGCCGAGAAGAGTGCGGATGTCGCCTGCGGCGTCTGCCACGAGTTTCGATTCGCTCCCGAAACGATCGCCCTCAAAGAGCTCGTTGCCAACGGGCATCTCAATCCGCTTCGAAACGTCGAGATCACGCTTCTTCGCGCGTCGCTGCGCCGCCACGAGCGGCGCCCGCGCGGGTGGTGGTTCGAGCGCGAGCGCGGCGGCGGCTTGACGGGCGCCATACTCTCCCATTTGATCGACCTCGCCAACTGGCTCGCCGGCCGCTCGCCCTTACAGACCGTCGGCTTTCTGCGGCAGGCGAATCCGCAACGCACTGACGAGGGCGGCACCTTCGAATCGAGCGTCGACGACGCCGGCTTCGGTTTGCTCGACTACGGCGAGGGTCTCGTCGCGCGCCTCTGTGCGGATGGAGCGACTGCTCTCGAATCGTACACGTGCGCCGTGCATGGCGAAAAGCGCACGGCGGTCGCGAGCGGACCGGACATTCTCGACCTTACGCTCTATGCCGTTGACGGCGACAAAACCGAGGAACTGCAGTGCAAACCGTCGCCATATCGCGCCTTTGCAAGTATCAGTCCCAACGTACCGCCGTTGATGGAGCTCTACGACGAATTCGCCAAGAAGATCGAAGGCAAGCCTAACGCGTTGCCGAGCTTCACGGAAGCGCTTCGTACGCAAGAGACGCTTGCTGCGATCGGCTACGAGCTGTGACTCTTCAGATGCCGCCAAAGGATCCCTAAGGCGACCGTCGTCGCACGCGCGACGACCGCCTCGCGTTCGCCGCTCAGCTGGTAGCGCCAAGCCATGGCCGTTCCGTCTGCATCGTCGAGCGCGAACCAGACCAGACCGACCGGTTTCTCCGGCGATCCTCCGGCCGGCCCGGCGATACCGGTCGTAGCGAGCGAAAGATCCGCACCTAGCCGCTTACGAACGCCGCTCGCCATCTCGGCGGCCACCTCTTCGCTGACGGCGCCTACTCGCGCGATCGTGTCCGCTCGAACGCCGAGTTCGGCAATCTTCACCGCGTTGTCGTATGCGACCACGCCGCCCAGAAAGCTGAGCGACGATCCGGAGACGCTCGTCAATGCGGTCGTGATACGGCCGCCGGTGAGCGATTCCGCAATCGCGAGCTTTTGCTTGCGTGCTTGAAGCAGCGCGTGAATCGCGCTCGCGGGCGTATCGTCGTCGCGCCCGAAGATAAAACCCTCCAATCGGCGTTCGAGCTCGTGCTGCAGCGGCGCAATCAACGCTTGCGCCGACGCCGCTGAGGCCGATTTCGCCATAATTTTGACGTCGGCTCGAAAATCGTGGGCGAGCACCGCGATCTTTGGATTCTCCGAGGATCGAAAGAGATCGGCGATGCGGTGGTCGATCTCCGATTCGCCCAGCCCGATCGTGTGAAGAACGCGCGTATGGATCCCTTCTCCCGTTCCCAAACGATCGCGTAGAAACGGCACGACCTGCTCGAGGAGCATCGGCTTCATTTCGCGCGGCACACCCGGCATCGACGCTACGAACTTTCCATCGCCTGCGAAGGCGACGAACCCGGGCGCGGTGCCGTTTGGATTGCGCAACGCGAGACTCCCACGCGGAAGCTCGGCCTGCTTGCGATTGTTCGCCCGCATTGGCCGTCCGAGCGAGGCAAAGACTTCTTCCATCTGTTTTAGCGCGGGTTCGTAGAGCTCGGTACCGAGATCGAGCGCCTTGCAGACCGCCTCCGTCGTAAGGTCATCCACGGTCGGGCCGAGGCCGCCCGTCGTCACGACGCCGTCGGCGCGCGAAAGCGCGCTACGAAGCGAGGCGGCAATCCGATCGACGTTGTCGCCGACCGCGTGCGTCGCATGAACGTCGATACCGTTCTCTGCCAGGCGCTGCGCGATGAAGCCGGTGTTGGTGTCGAGCAGCTGCCCAAGCAGCAGCTCCGTACCGATTGCTAGAAGCTCAACGCTCGGCATCGTGCTCGTCAAACCACGGTGGATAGTCGAAGCGCACGTCGGCGCGGAATCCCCGGGCCGCCTCGATCATCGCCGCGCGCCGAAGGCTCGACTCATCCGGCTCCGGATGAGTCGCGTGCGTCTCCGCACGGCGGCGAGCCAGGATCTCGATGAATCGCGCAAACCGTTCGTCCATCGCGCGCTGCAATGCGTTCTTGAGCGCCTTGCCTACCCGCGGCGCGAGACCAGCGGTCGAAATTGCTACGCGCACCGGACCGGCTTTCGCGATTGCTGCCATTGCGACGAAACCGAAGCGCGGTTGATCGATGCAGCAGAGCAGGAAGCGATGCCGGTCCGCGAGTGCTCTGAGCCGGGCGGAGAGCGCGGCGTCCTGCGGGGTCGAGATCACGAAGAAGGCGTCCGCAACGTCTTCATCGCGTAGGTCCTGCGGTTCGGAGATTCGCCGCACGCGAGCCCCGGTTTCCTCGAGCGCGGCGCTCTTTTCGACCGCTTCGCGGTCGTCGGGCGCGCCGATGACGACGCAAACGCGATCTTCGAGATTCAGGCTGACCGGAAAGAACGCTTTGCGCATCGTCGTTAGTAATCGACCGGGCGAAGGTAGAATTCGTTGATGGCGGTACTGCTAAGCATCGCGGTCGTCGGCAAGTGCCGTTTCCAGTGCGTCGAGTCGACGCGACCGCGAATCAGCGCTACTTCCTGGCGCGAGAATCCGTGCTCGACGAGCTGGGCGTCGGAGTAGCCGAGCAAGATTTGTGCGAGGATCGCATCGGCCCGCGCGTAGCTTATTCCAAGGTCGGCTTCGTCGGTTTGATCAGCCTGCAAATCTGCGGTCGGAGCCTTCTCGATCAATCGCTTGGGGACGCCCAGATAACGGGCGAGCTCCCAGACCTGGCTCTTGAACAGATCCCCGATCGGATTTACGGGCGGCGTATCGTCGGCGTGCCACGTGAAGTACCCCAAAAGGCGTTCGGTCTTATTTCCAGTGCCGATCGGCAGCGCGTCGAGCTTCGCGGATTGATCGAATAGCACGACCATCCGCGTGCGAGCCATCACGTTCCCGCGGCGTCGCGCGTCGGCATCCGGCTCGAACTGCAGGTACCCGTCAACGGCGGCAGTGATCTCGATCGTTGCGCACGGGACGCTCAACGCGTCGACCACGAGCTGCGCGTCGTTCAAGCTCGAAGGGTGCGACGTCTTATACGGCATGCGAATCGCGAAGACATTTTCAGCGCCCAGCGCGCGCGCACAGAGAAACGTGGTCACTGCCGAGTCGACACCTCCGGAGAGACCGACCACCGCACGGGAGATACCGCGACGAGCGATCAGCTCGTCACGCAGAAATGCAACGAGCCAATGTGTCGTAACGACGGGATCGATTCCCGGCGGGGCTATCGACGCGCGAGGCTCAAAAACCGGCAGCGTCATATCGTTCGTCGCGGCAGAGGAAGATCGTCGTCACGCAGCAGATCCGGCAGCACCGCTTCCAAATCGCCGAGCAGCGGTAATCTCGCGCGCGCAAGGTCAATTTCGCGGAGGTCCAGGTCGGCGCGCACGATCGCAGGCTCGGACGCCGGAGCTTGCACCAGAATGCGCCCGCGGGGATCGATGATGCATGACGACCCCTGCATTCCCTTTCCGCCCTCAAAGCCGGTGAGGCCCGCATAGAGCACGTAGACTCCGTGCTCCATTGCGGCCAAACGCAGTATGTCGCGCCAGCGGCGAACGCTCTCGAGCTCGCCATCGCCCTCACCTTCGATGCCGCGTCCCGGTGAAGCGCTGGGAACGATCAGAACTCGGGCGCCTTTTACCGCCGCAATCGTCGGAACGATCGCGTGCCAGGCGTCCTCGCAAATCAGCAACGCCGTCTGTCCAAAACCGGTCCCGAAAACGCCGACTCCGTGCCCTCGCGAAAGAAAGCGCTCTTCGTCGAAGACGCCGTAGGTCGGCAAGAATATTTTGCGATGGAGGTGTACGATCCGTTCGCCGTCGGGAGTGACCTGCAGATAGACCGCGCTGTTATAATACGTCCCGCCGTCGTTCTCGAAGAACCCGGCGGCCAGATCGACTCTTTTCCCGCCTGCTGCCCGCCACGCGCGCGCCAGGTCGCGTGCGAAGTCTTGCGCCGAGAGCGCCAGATCGTAAACGGCGCCTTCCAGAAAGTAGCCCGTTAGCCCGGCTTCCGGAAGCACGACCAAATCGGGTGGGTCGGCAGTGAGCTGCGCGAACGCCGCTTCCGCCTCGGCCAGATTTCGGGCATACTGCCCCTTTGCCGGTTTTGTTTGCAGCAGCGCTGCGCGCAGTTGGAGCGGCGCGTCACTCACCGGTAAGACTCGTCGCCAACTCCACCTGCTGATCACCCGGAATCTTCTGCCCTAGCTCATTGGCGCACTCCTCAGCCGGGTAGGTCCAGATCTCCGCGAGCGTAGGATGGAGGTGCGGAATGCGCATGAAGCGCTCGACGGTCGCATCAAACGTCATGGCGACGATGATCTCGTGGACGAGCTCCGAGGCTTGCGCTCCGAGAACCGCTGCACCCAGAATTCGGCCGCCGTCGCGCTCCGCCATCATCTTCACGAAGCCCTTGGTCTTGCCCAAGCACTGCGCTTTTCCGTGTTCCGCGAAATCGTAGCGGCCGCGAACGTATGGGATGCCTTTGCGCACAAGCTCCTTCTCGCTCATCCCCACGGCCGCGAACTGCGGATCGCAAAAGACCGTGTGAGCCGCCGTCAGGTGATAATCGGCGCGCTCGTCCAGATTAAGACAAGCATTGCGGGCGGCAACTTCGCCTTGATAGATCGCGACGTGCACGAGCATGTACTCTCCCGTTACGTCGCCGACGGCATAGATGTTGGGATTGCTCGTGCGCAGGCCACGGTCGACCGCGATCCCGCCTCCCGGCTCGACCTCGACGCCGGCCATGCTTAGATCGAGCCCCCCGGTATCGGGGGCACGGCCGAGCGCGTAGAATATTTCCTCGGCGGCGACCTCGTGCTCTGCGCCGCCGTGAAGATATCGCACGACCTTTTCGCTACCGCGGCGCTGCGCGCTCAGCAGCGACGAACGCGCGATCACCTCGATGCCTTCTTCCCGAAAATACTGCGTGAGCGCATCCCCGACGTCGTCGTCGCTGTGGGTCAGCAGGTGTCCGCTGCGAATGAGGATCGTCGTCTTCGCCCCCATGCGGGCTAGGAACTGACCTAACTCGCAGGCGGTATAGCCGCCGCCTAGCACCACGACCGACTCGGGAATCCGTTCGAGATCGAGCACCCCATCGCTGTCGATGTAACCGGTCTGGGCAAGGCCCGGAAACACGCTCGGCGGTATGAGGCTTCCCGTGGCGATGATGAACTTCGAGGCTTCGAGGAAGAGATTCTCGCCTACCAAGATCTGCCCGGGCGAAACGAAACGCGCCGGCCCGAGATAGAGCGCAAACTCCTCGATTCCCTCGATCCGGTAATCGGCGAAGCCTCGCACCAGCTCGCGCTTGCGATTTGCAATGAACGGCATATCCACGCCGAGCGTCTCCAACTCGATTCCTAGTGCACGCGCCTCTCGCGCATCCACCAGCGCGTCGCTCGAAGCGAGTAGGGCTTTGCTCGGCATGCAGCCGCGCAAAATACAGAGCCCTCCAAGCGGCCCCTTATCGACAAGCGCGACGTCGCAGCCGACGTCACGAGCGGTGCGTGCGGCGGCATAGCCCGCCGAACCGGCACCGACGACGATCAGGTCGTGGCGGCGACTCCGATCCGGCATTACCGCCCGTGCGGGCGGGCGCCGAGCCGATGCGTCGATTCGATAAAACGTACGGTCCCGCTGGAGTGAACGAGAATCGAATGCGTCCTCGCCTGGTTTCCGAAGAATCGAACGCCGCGAACCAAGTCGCCGTCGGTGATCCCGGTGGCGCAGAAGATCACGTCGTTGCTGCGGACGAGATCGTCGAGTTCTAAGATGCGTTCGATATCGCCAAAGCCCATCTCGATCGCACGTTCGCTCTCAGATTGATTGCGCGGCTCGAGCCGTCCCATGAAGTTTCCGCCCAGGCACTTGATGGCGGCGGCGGCCAGCACGCCCTCGGGCGCGCCGCCGGTCCCCATCGCAATGTGAATCCCGGTCGACTCGATCGCAGTCGCGATGCACGCGTCGACGTCGCCGTCTGAAATCAAACGAATTCGAGCGCCGGCGGCGCGCACTTCGCGGATCAGGTCGGCATGGCGCGGACGATCGAGAATGATCACGCAAACGTCGTTGATCGGCTTTTCAAGCGCGTTAGCGACCGCTTCGACATTCTCACGCACCGGCGCATCAATATGCACGTACGGCGCTGCCTTCGCGCCGACGGCCAGCTTCTTCATGTACGTATCGGGCGCGTGCAGCAACCCGCCACGCTCGGCAATCGCCATCACCGCGATCGAGTTGGGCAGGCCGTTGGCGACCAGGTTCGTTCCCTCGACCGGATCGACGGCAATGTCGACCTCTTTTCCTCCGGTGCCGACCTCCTCGCCGATGTAAAGCATGGGAGCCTCATCGCGCTCCCCCTCACCGATGACGATGCGGCCGGCGATCTCCATATCTCCCAATGCCTCCCGCATCTTTTCGACCGCCGCACCATCGGCCGCGTCGCGCTCACCGCGACCCATCCAGCGCGAGGCTGCGAGCGCCGCGCTCTCCGTCACCTTCACGAAATCGAGCGAATGAACCGGATGGTCCAGCACCGCTCGCATAACAGATCGAGGCATTCATGAGCCTGCTACAAAGGGAAGCGGTGTATTTCCTGTTAAAGTCGTTCCGGCGTGTTCGCCGGTACCACACTTTCGCGACCCTTACACTCCCGGTTCGTCCATTTCGCCGACATCTTCGCGGCCGGCTGGCCGGCGATAGCTGCCGTTGCCTCCGCCGGTCTCACTCTGGGATTTTTCGGCTGGTACGCGATTATCGTCCCGCACCATCACGGATTCCTTAGCGAGGCCGGCCTCCTCGCAGGCTTGGTTGCGGGCCTGCTCGTTTCGACGGCACTGTGGATGGGTTACGCGCACTACTTTTCGCGCCGAGCCGGGATAAGGCTCGTCCGTTCGTTGCGCTACGACGCGCTGACGTGGCTTCCGCTCCTCCTTCTCTGGCTCACATTCTTGTTGCCGCCGCAACTGACGCACGGCGCGCGGCTCTTCCTCGCGGCCATCACGCTGGCGTGCGTGGGCAAGGTGCTGATCGCTGCGCGATTTAATCAGACCGTACGCGAGGTTCTCATCGACTTCGCCGCAACGCGCGCGGTGATCATCGTCATAGCGGAGCTTGCCGCGGTAATCATCGGACAGCGCTCGGGAACGCACGTCCAAGAATCCTCGCACATCCTTCTTGCGGTCTGGGGTCGTTGGGACGCGGTTCACTATCTCGATATCGCGACCAAAGGCTACCGCGGCACCAACATGGCATTTTTTCCGCTCTACCCGCTGCTGATACGCATCGTCGGGTCTTTCGCCGGAAACCACCTTATTGCTGGACTGCTGATCTCCAACGCTTCGTTTTTCTTCGGACTTCTCTATCTCTACAAACTGCTCGAGCACGAATACGATCGCGCGGTCGCGCGGCGCGCGATCTTTTACGTATCGATATTTCCCACCTCGGTCTATTTTACCGCGGTCTATACCGAATCGCTCTTCTTCATGCTAACCGTCGCATCGTTCTACTACATGCGCGCACACCGGTGGTGGCTGGCGGGAGCTCTCGGCTGTCTGGCGGCGCTTACGCGCGTCGAAGGCGTACTTCTCGTTGTGCCGTTCGTCATCGAATGGTCCGCCCAAGATCGCTCGCTGCGCCTCAAGACGATCTACGATCTCGCGGCCGGTCTGCTCATCCCACTCGGCCTCGCCCTCTACATGGCCTACCTATGGGTCCTGCGAGCCGATCCGCTCTACTTCTCGCACGTTCAGATTCACTGGAACCGCCACCTCGCGCCGCCGTGGGTTAGCCTCGTAAATGCCTTCGGCAAGCTGCTCCATGGATCGAGCGCGCAACTTTCCGCGCACCAATCGCTCGAGATTGGCTTCACTCTGCTCATGATCGGTGTCTTGGTCGGCGGTTGGCACAGCCTGCGGCCATCCTACATCGCATATATGGCGCTATCGATCCTCGTCCCGATGTCAACCTCGAACCTGATGTCGATGCCGCGGTTTGCGCTCGTCCTCTTCCCGATGTTCGCGATCCTCGCGCGCTGGGGCGAGCGTCCCTGGGTCAACAACGTGATCCTTGCCTTCTCATTGCCACTGCTAGGGCTCTTTACGGTTCTCTTCGCCGATTGGTATTGGGTTGCGTAGGCGCGGCGTCCGGCAGTTCGTCAAGTTCGGAATCGTCGGCGCCTCCGGCACGGTCGTAAACTTCGTCGTCGCGCACGTCCTCGAGAAAACAACACCTCTCTCTTGGTTCACGGACTTCGCGATCGGCTTCATGGTCGGCGGCGTCTCCAACTACATACTCAACCGCATCTGGACGTTCGGCTCGCGCCGCAATCCCTTTATCGAAGGCCTCCAGTTTCTCGCGGTTTCGGCGATCGCGCTGGTTTTCGGTAAGATCGTCTTCTCGATTGCGGCGCGAACCAACTTTCACCACTTCACGACGACCTGGCTCATCGCAACCCTCTCCGGAGTCATCGTCAACTTCTTCCTCAACAAGTATTGGACGTTTAGGCATCTTAATTGATGCGGCAGACGGAGCAGGTGTTGCCTCAGCGGTCGCTTGCTCGAATTTATTGGTGGGTAGGGCTGAGCGGGGTGCTCCTCGTTGCTTTGGTATTGAGGATTCACGGAATACACGATCTTATTCTCGACCACCCGGGCTGGCGTCAGGGCGACACGGCGGCGATCGCGCGGAACTTCGCTCGGCTCCGCTTCAACATCATGTACCCGCAGACGCTCTACAACGGGGCACCACCAAACTACGTCGAGCTCGAGCTTCAAATCGTGCCGTTTCTGGCCGCTTCGCTCTACAAAGTCTTCGGCGTGCACGAGATCTTTGGCCGGATCATCGCACTGATCTTTAGCCTCGGGACCGTCGCTACGCTCGCATACTTTGCCCGCTGGATATTCGGCAGCGCGGTGGCCGGAGTCGTTGCGGCGTTCTTCTATGCCGTTTTCCCCGGCAGCGTCTACTACGGCCGAACGTTCATGCCGGACTGCGCGATGGTCTTTTTCTTGACCGCGGCGCTGTACGCTGCCGCTCGCTACTTTTCAGAAGATGAGGATCTTTCGCTGCGCGGTTTAGCCGGGCCAACCGCCCTCCTCACGCTGGCCTATCTCGCAAAACCGGTTGCGACCCTGGCCGTGGTGCCGTTGCTCGGGCTGCTCGTCGCCCGCGCGCGCTCGGGTCGCACGACGCGCCCGCTCCCCGTCGCAATCCTCTTCGCAGTACCGCTGCTCGTCTTGGCGCTTTACGATCGACGCGTCGATTCGTACGCCGAATGGCATTGGGCCAGCGGCATCACCCGCCTGCACGTTCTTCCAGCACTGAGCGGCGCGTTGACGAGCGGTACGGGGTTCTTGACGAAGTTCACGCAGCTTCGCGTGGTGCTCGGTATGCTGCGCGGCACGCTCGCCGGCAGCCTTTCCTTCGCGCTTGCCGTCGCCGGTTTCGTCGCTTTGCCATGGATCCCGGCACGCAGCAAGGTTTTGCTATGGGGATGGCTGGCCGGTGGTTTGATCTACCTCTACGTCGTGGTGACCGTCGAACGCGTCGACTACTACATGCTCCCCCTGCTGCCGCTTTTCGCGCTGGCCATCGGCGGCGTCGCCGGCGCTTTCGTTACCACCGTGTGCGGCGCCGCAGTCGCGCCGGCAGCCCGCTACGGGTTACTGGCAATCGTCCCGCTTCTCGCCACTGCCGCACTACTAGGAAGCCGCGCGCCGGTCGCAGCTTACTACGATTACAACAAGCAGGCTTACCGAAATGCAATCCTTCTCGATCGAAGGCTGCCCCGCAGCGCGCTGATCGTTATCGGCCATTACGGCCCAGACGTGCAGTACTACATCGATCGATTTGGCTGGGAGGAAGATCCCGCGGTGTGGACTCCTTTCGACGAAGAGAGCGCGATCCGTAAGGGTGCGCGCTATTTTATCTCGATCGAGGACAACCGGCTTCGCCTCAACAGCGAGCTTTGCGCGTGGCTGCAGCGCTTTCCGACGTTCGACGCGGGAGGATGGCCGGTCTACGAGACCGAGCCCGCCAAGATGTTACCGCAGGCGGACCGATTCTGGCGCGAATTTCGACGTGCCGAGCGCACCGGATCCGGGCGAGCGTTCTTAGACGCTCACGGAATCTGCCGCGTTACGAGCCGATAGCGTTGAAGGTTTCGAGCAAAGTGCGGAACGCCTCCGGACCAACCGCGATGCTGCCGCGAAACGGAAAGTCGAGTGCGACGATCAGGAATAGGACCAAGCCGATCATAAAACTGAGCCCGCCTATCATCAGCTGTTGCATCACGGTCTTATCAAAGCCGAAGAGATAGGTGAAAGAAACGGTTACAAAGGCGCCCAGCATAAGCACGGCCCACATGATCGAGTTGATGCCCGTCGCGCCCTCAGTTAGACGAGCGTCTCGATCGTTTAGAGCGACATCCATTGCCGCGAGCATCTGAGCGTCGATATTGTCCAGCCTGAACGAGCCGGCAGGAAGTGCGCGAATGTTCCGGTCCGCGGCTTCCAAGAGCGCCTCCGAAGCCCGCGAGCTTCCACCGTCGCGCATTCGAGGCCACTCGTCGACTACGACGGAGCGCACATAGGCGCGGAGCATTTCTCGCAGCTTGGCAGCGTGCGGGAATGAATCGGCATCTCGAAAGATCGTGGCCAGCGCGCCGGCTTCCTCGTAACTGCGCGCCTCTGCCTGTTGAAATCGTTCCCACGCGCCGATCGCGACGAAGGCCAACAAGACCGCGTAGATGACCCCGATTACTGCCAGAATAAAGCCGGCTCGGTCGTTGTGCGCGGTCCGAACCTGCTGAGAAGTACACTTTCCGACGAGATATCCGATCGCGTTCGAGACGAGGATGAAGCCGCCGACTACGACGATCGCGGCTGTCACCGTCGGGAGCGTGCCCAGCCAGTGGATCATGCTGCGCGTTCTCCGTTTCTCAGGGTAACGGCAACAGCGAACCGGCGCCGAAGGCGCTCGACTCGGGCGCTTCAGGCACGCCGGAAGTAACCAGCTGGCGGTAGAGGATCAGCCGGTTGGTGTTCCTTGCAAGCTCCAGCTGGAGTTCGTAACTACGCTTGATTGCGGCCACCAGCTCGCTTGCATCTAACGTGTTTCCGAAGCGCCTCAAGTTTCGCAAGAGGAGCGCATTGGTCGCATCGAGCTGCTTGTACGCACGCTGAAGCTCGAGACCTGCAGCGTGATACGTCGGGTAGTTCGAAAGGACGATTTCGCGCTGAAGCTTGGCCTGACCGATCGTCGCTTTGAGGGCGGCGAGGCGCACGCTCTCCGGGTCGACGGCGAGGCCTTCGGCGACCGTCGTCGTCGCGTCGTCGAAGGCGCCTTTGGCGTATTCGAGCTGTGCGAGGTCGGCAGTCGCCTGCACGAAGCCCGTGCGCGCCCGCGCGTCCTTCGGATTCACACGAAGCGCGAGCCGGTAGGCCAGTTCGGCGTCGCGCGCATCGCCGGCCGCAAGCGCCACGTCGCCCTGATGGACCCGCGTATCGACGATCCAGCGCTCGATCGAAGGGGCGCATCCGGTCAGGAGCGCCGCACCAAAGACGATGGCGAGAATTCTAGATGTGTACATGCATGGCAAAGAGTGCGACCACTTTGATAAGCACGGCGGCGGGATAGAGGATGGCTTGTGAGATTAGAGACCCTAGAATCGCCGTTAGGGATAAGTAGAACACCATGGAGCGAACTTCCTCGACGGTACGCTTTCCGTGGATCGCCTGATCGGTAATCATCGACGACGTCGGATCGACGAAAAGCGTGAACGCGATGGTCCCGATCCCATTGATGACGCCCGACAGCCCGATGGCGGTTCGCGCGACCGTCGGATCGAGAACCGAGGCGAGATATGACGCTTGAACGCCGATCGCGTAGACGCACATGACCACCGTATTGAAGATCAGCAAACGCTTAGGCAAGCTCCGCCAGTTGAAGGCGCGCAGCTGCGCGAGGCTGGGCAACCGCTCCGACTTCAGTACGTCGGCGATTACGGCCGGCGATGCAAGCCGTACCAAAGAATGTGGAATCGATCCGCGGGCCTCAAACGACCGTACGCCGCGCCGAAAAAGGTAGGTGAACATCGGCAAAAGCAGCGCGAACGCCACCATTCCCAGCGTACCAGCCAGCACCACCAGCCGAAGCTGCACCTCGAAGACGTGGTGCCAAAGCGCGAGCTCCACGGTCGCGCTTCCCGCTTGGTCGGAGAGCGGCCCGATGAAAAACGCCATGAAGAGATTCGCCAGCCGCCCCGTGGTCACCAACAAATTGAAGAGTGAGATCGACGTCGCAATTCGCTTGGTCTGCACGCCGGCAAGCCGCGCGGCGTAGGCGCCGATCGTCACGCCTTGAACCACGAATGTGATCAGCATCGCTCCGACGAGCTTGCCGGACCACAGGTGCGGCGTCACCGCTGACGCAAGCACGTTAAGCTGCGTAGCGGCTCCAGACGATCTGCGATTCGTCTACCGGTCCGATGATGCACAAGCCGAGATTCTGATCCACCAGCAGCTCGCGGGCGAGCTCCTGCACGTCCGTCGCCGTGACCGCATCGATCCGGCGTTCGATCTCTTCCGGCGCGACCTGCCGGCCGAGTGCGAACTCGTTGCGGACGAGCCGGATCATGCGGCTCGACGTCGATTCGAGCGTCAGCGTAAGATTGCCCTTGATGTGCTCCTTCGCCAACTGGAACTCGTCGTCGCCGATCGGTACGTTACGAACCCGCGCGAACTGTTCGAGGATGACGTCGATGCACGACTGCACGTTGCCGGGCGACGTGCCGGCGTAGACGCCGAAGAGCCCGGCGGCGCGGTAGGCCGCTTGGAACGAATAGACACTGTAAACCAGGCCGCGCTGCTCGCGGATCTCCTGGAAGAGCCGGCTCGACATACCGCCCCCGAGCACGGTGTCGAGGAGAGAAAGTGCGTAACGCCGCTCGTCGCGAATGTCGATGCCGGGCGTCCCTATCACGACGTACGCCTGTTCGCTCTCTTTATATTTAATGTTCGGCGCGGGCGTCGCGGCGGGCCGTTCGGCCTGCGGCAGCTCGCAACTTCCCTCGAACTCCGCGAACTGTTCGCAAACTAATTCCACGAAGCGGTCGTGCTCGACGTTTCCGGCAGCCGCGACCACGACCGAATTCGGCGCGTAGTGATCCCGCATGTGCGCCCGCAGATCGGCCGGCGTAACGCCCACGACCGTGTCCGCGAAGCCGATCGTGGGCTCGCCGAGACTGGACCCACGCCACATCGTCTGCAAGAAAACGTCGTGAATCAGGTCGTCGGGCGAGTCCTCGTACATCTTGATCTCTTCCAGCACGACCTTTTGCTCTTTCGCCAGCTCCTGCGAATCGAAGGCCGAATGCAGAAACATGTCGGCCAACACGTCGAGAGCCAGCGGCACGTGGCGATCGATGACCTTCGCGTAATAGCAGGTCGTCTCTTTATCGGTAAAGGCGTTCAGATTTCCGCCGACGCCGTCCATCGTTTCGGCGATGTGCCGCGCGCTGCGGCGCTGCGTTCCCTTGAAAAGCATGTGCTCGACCAAGTGCGAGATTCCGCGCCGTTTTTCGGTTTCAACGGCGGAACCGACGTCCGCCCAAACGCCGACCGTGGCCGAGCGCACCGCCGGCATGCTTTCGGTCAACACGCGCAGACCGTTGGGCAGGGTCGTCTTCCGATGCACTACGACTCCCCTTTCAGGGTTGACCGAGCCCACTGCGAATCGTAGAAGACGCCGTCACCTCCGGTGCGCACTCGTGCTCTAGTCGACTCGCTGCTTTCGCCGCGGGGCACGGTAATGCTGAAAACCGTCCGCGACGTTGGTTTAGCCAGGTCGCCGTTTACGATCTCTCCCTTGGTCACGGCGATCGGAACGCTCGCCCAGATATCGATCTCCTCGACTGAAGGAACGACCGCGAACGCGGTTTGCGCAAGCGCGGCGATCTCCGATGCGAAGGCGTCGCGCGTCATCGGGCGGTGGAATTTTACTCCCCAAATGCGGATCCCAACGATAAGATGGCCGGCCAGCGAGTTTGCGGAGACCTGGCTAACCTCCGCAGGCCACTGCGTGGCGAAGATCGCCTGGCCGATGCGCTTGGCAAGATCCATGCGATTGCCGGCGGCGCGCGCCTGCGCATCGAGCTGCGCAACGCTCGGAGCGTACGCGGCGGCCGGCCCGCAGGTGAGGATCGCGGCGAGCCCCGCAGCGAGCGCAGGTCTAGTACGATTGCGCAAAGTATGCCCTCGCTCTAGCCGGCTCGCCGCAAGCGACGCAAACCAGGTTCGCACCTTCGAGCGGCCGCACGACGCGCGTCGTCGCGGTGGTGAGCGCCTTCACGTTGGCCTCGCACTCGGGTCGTTCGCACCAAGTGATGTCGACCATTCCAGCCCGCTCACGGCAAAGCCGAAAAAACTCGGCACGATCTTCCGTGACGAAGGTGTGGTCGTCTAGAAACGTTTTCGCGCGCGTGTAGAGCGAAAGCTGAATGTCGTCGAGCAGCTCGCGCAGAGTCTCTGCAACCTGTGCGAGCGCGACGCTCTGCCGCTGCCCGGGCTCCTCTTTGCTACGGTCGCGCCGCGCGAGCACGACGGTGCCCGCGTCGACGTCCCGCGGACCGATTTCGATTCGTACCGGTACGCCACGCAGGTCCCACTCGCTATACTTCCAGCCGGGCTGCTCGTCGCGCGCGTCGACGCGCACGCGAAAACCCGCGTCCTTTAACTGTGCGGCAAGGGAATGACAGGCTTCGACCGCACGATCGTCGCTCGACCGAACGATCGGGATCAGTACGGCCTCTACCGGCGCCATCTTGGGTGGGACGCGTAGTCCTCGATCGTCGCCGTGTACCATAATCAGGCCGCCGATCATTCGCCACGATATGCCCCACGAGGTCGTGTAGACGTGCTTGATCGCGCGATCGGCATCGACGAACTTTATGTCGTACGCTTTGGCGAAGTTCTGCCCGAGATCGTGCGACGTGCCCAACTGGAGCGCCCTGCCGTCGGGCATCAGGGCTTCAATGCTAAACGTCTCGACCGCACCCGGGAATCGCTCGGCGGCGCTCTTTCGGCCGTAGTAGACGGGAATCCCAACCACGTTCTCCGAGAAATCGCGGTAGAGCTCGAGAATCTTGAGGGTTTCGTCGCGAGCCTCGGCGGCGGTGGCGTGCGCGGTGTGCCCTTCCTGCCAGAGAAACTCCATCGTGCGCAAGAACGGCCGCGTCGCTTTCTCCCATCGGACGACGTTTGACCACTGATTGATGAGAATCGGGAGATCGCGGTAGGATTCGACCCATTGCGCGTACATCGTTCCGACGATCACTTCGGAGGTCGGCCGGATTGCCAGCGGCTCGGTTAGCTCTTCGCTTCCGCCGCGCGTTACCCAAGCTACTTCGGGTGCGAAACCCTCGACGTGCTCGGCCTCGCGAAGCAGCAAGCTCTCCGGAATGAAGAGCGGAAAGTATGCGTTCTCGTGGCCGGTGGCCTTAAAACGCGAGTCGAGATGCTTCTGGAGATTCTCCCAGATTCCAAAACCATACGGACGAAGCACGACGCATCCACGGACCGGTGAATACGAGACCAGTTCGGCCTTGAGGCAGGCCGCCGTATACCATGCGGAGAGGTCGGCCGCCTTTGGAGGAATCTCCTTGACGACGCCCGCGCGGAGTGCTTCGGACATGACCGGCCCCGCTTCGCGCGCGACGCCGAAACCGCCTTCGCGGGGAACTTGGAACCCCGCCTCGCATAGGCCACTCAATGGCAAAGCCGGCGCGGATCTACACTCGCACGGGCGACCGAGGCACGACCGGATTGGTCGGCGGCGGCCGTATCAAGAAAAGCGACCTTCGCATCGAGACGTATGGCACGCTCGACGAGCTTTCGAGCGCGATCGGGGTCGCGCGCGCCGCACTGCGCCCGCTATTCGCCGAGCAGCCGCGAGCGGGGCGTCTCGATGCGTGGCTCGCCTGGACGCAGGACGCACTCTTCAATCTCGGCAGCGAGCTTGCGACGCTGCCGAAAGATCGGCAAACGGGCCTAGCGTCGGTCGGCGATGAGCACGTACGAGCGCTCGAACGCGCGATTGACGAGGCGCAAAAAGAGCTCCCGCCGCTGACGAAATTCATTCATCCGGGCGGATCAACGGCCGGCGCTGCGCTCCATTTCGCGCGGACGATCTGCCGTCGCGCCGAACGTCTCTTGGTTGCGCTTCGCGATCGCGACGAACCCGGTCGTGACGAACCGTTGCGCTTTCTCAATCGTCTCTCCGACGCACTCTTCGTTTGGGCGCGCTGGATCAACGACACGCTGGGCATTCCGGAGCACGTCTGGAATCAGACCGGCAGGCCTCCGCAAGAGTAGAGCGTAACCGACGGAATGCCGTTCATCTCGGAGCTCTTCGCGACGACCGATCCCGAGAAGCTTCGCGAGCTCGGTACGCGCAAGATCCTTCGGCGGGCATTAACCGCCAAAGATCTGATCGCCATCGGTCTGGGCACTATGATCGGCGGCGGAATCTTCACGACGATCGGAACAGGCGTCAAGGGTGCGGGACCGGCCGTCATCGTTTCGTACCTGCTCGCCGGGCTGACGTCGTTCTTCGCGGCCTTGTGCTACGCCGAACTCGGCGCCATGGTACCGGTGGCGGGCAGCGCGTACACGTACGCCTACGCGACGATGGGCAAGCTCTTTGCCTGGATCATCGGCTTCGCGCTCATCTTTGAATACGGCATCAGCGCGGCGCCCGTCGCGCAGCAGTTCTCGGCCGCGATTCAAGACGTCGTCAAGGGATCCGGTCTCGTGCTGCCCGCGTGGGCGCAACAGTCGAACCTGATCCTCCACGGAGCGTGGTGGCTACCCTCGAGCTGGGACCTCGCGCATTCGCAGTGCGACGTCGTGGCCGCACTCTTCGTGATCGGTCTGAGCGTCTTGCTCTCGGTCGGCATTCGAGAATCGGCGACGGTGAACAACGTCTTCGTCGTGCTGAAGATCTCGGCGCTGATCGTTTTCGTCATTGCGGGCGCATTTCTCGTGCACGGCGCGAACCTTCACAACTTCAATCCGGTCGGCTGGGGTAAACTCCGACCGTTCGGCGGCCTCGCCGACTTTTCGTCGTCGGCCCAGCCCTACGGCATCATCGCGGTCGGCGCGTTCGTCTTCTTCAGTTATATCGGCTTCGACACCGCGACGACGACCGCTGAAGAGTGCAAGAACCCGCAGTATGACGTTCCAGTCGGGGTCATCGGAGCGCTTGCGATCGGCACGATCATCTACTGCGCGACGGCGATCGTGCTCGTCGGGGCCGTGCCGTGGGCGCAAGTGCCGATCAAAAACCCGCTCGTCTACGCGCTGGCGCCGCTCCACATGCCGGCGCTGAGCTGGGTGATTACGATCGGCGTGCTGGCCGGCACGACCAGCGTCGCGCTTGCGTCGCTGCTCGGGCAATCGCGAATATTCTACGTGATGGCGCGCGACGGAATGCTCCCGCCGGCCGTCGCCGCGATCCATCCGCGCTTCAAGACCCCCTTCATCACGACGCTGATCACCGGCGTCGCGGTCGCGGTCCTCGCACTTATCATCCCGCTCAATAACCTGCTCAATCTCGTAAATATCGGGACGCTGGTCGCATTCTCGGTCGTTTGCGCAGGCGTACTCTATCTGCGCAAGCGCCGCCCCGAAATGCCCCGCAGTTTCCGCGTGCCGTTTGTGCCGCTCTTTCCGATCTTGGGAATCGTCTTTTCACTCTTCCTTGCGGTCTTCGGCCTCTCTCGAATGACGTGGACGTGGTTCATCGTCGCTATGCTCTGCGGCCTGGTCTTCTTCTTCGCGTACGGTTTCAGAAACTCGAATCCGGCTGACGTCGTGCCGGTCGAAGAGCCGGCCGGGCTCGAGGAGTACGCCTAGGCAACCGCGCCGGCGGAGGAGTTGCGTCTGGCGCGGCGTAAGTCCGTCGCGTCACTCTGCTATTCGCTGACGTACGTATGGAGCGTCCGATGCATCGTATTATGTTCGGAAAGCGACCGCTATCTGTAGCGGCTTTGGTGCTTTTCGCCCTATCGAGTTGCAGAGGCAACGGATTCTCCGCAGCGCCTGTGCTGCCGCTCGCGGATGCGCAACGCAGCGAACCGGTGTTCCAAGTGCTTGCGCGCAAGAGAAAGCTCCAGCACATCGTCATCGTCGTTCAAGAGAACCGCAGCTTCAACAATCTTTTTCTGGGTTATCCCGGCGCCAAGACGCAGCCCTTCGGCTATGACTCCAACAACAAGAAGATTCCCCTACAGCCAATCTCGCTTGCGACAAAGTGGGACATGCAGCATAACGGCCAAGCCTTCATAGGGTCGTGCAACGGGACTGGGAAGCTTCAGGGTACGGGCTGCAGGATGAATGGCTTTGATAAAGAGTCGTGTAACCCGGTTGCCGGGAAATGCCCTAAGAGCGAGTATCTCGCGTACGCGTACGTGCCGCACAACGAAACGAAGCCCTATTTTGAGATGGCGCACCAGTACGTCTTAGCCGACGAGATGTACGCGTCGGATTTCGATGTCAGCAGCTTCGAGTCACACCAGTACATCATTGCGGGGGTCAATCCGAACTCGTCGGTTGATTATCCCGATGGGGACTGGGGCTGCATCGGCGGCCCGGCCGACCAGGTTCCCATCCTCTTAAAGGACCGCAAGTGGCTGAATGACCAGCGGCAGCCGATCAAGTCCGAACGGCCGTGCTGGGACCCGAACACAATCGGCGACGAGCTTGACGATGCGAAGCCGAAGCTGCCCTGGGCCTTCTACGCCGTCGCCGTTCCCGGCAGTGGTAGGTTCACCTGCGGCGGCAACGAGATGAGACCGGATGGCAAAAGCGGCAGAGCGTCGGGGATCTGGAGCGCCTACCAAGCCATCCATCACATTTGCTACGGGTCTGATTGGACCACAAACATAGCACCATTCTCGCCGCCATCCGAATTTCTCACAGACATAAAGAACGGTGAACTGCGCGCCGTGACCTGGATTACACCGACCAACGGGAACTCCGATCACGGCGGCTCCGATTCCGCAAGCGGGCCATCCTGGGTCGCATCCGTCGTTAACGCCATCGGCGAATCGAAGTTCTGGGACTCCACTGCGATCTTCATCTTTTGGGACGACCCGGGCGGTTGGTACGACCCGGAGCCGCCGGACTATAAGAACAACGACGGACTTGGGTACCGGCTGCCCCTGCTCATCATCTCACCCTATGCCAAGAAGGGTTACGTCGACCACACGCATTTCGAGCACGGCAGCATCCTGAAGTTCATCGAGGATCAGTTCGGTCTGCCGCGGCTGGAGCCGCCCAAGGACAGACTCGCCAGCGACAGGCGAGCCAACTCACCCATCGATGCCTTCGACTTCACGAAAGCGCCGCGCAAGTTCGTTAAGATAAAAGCTCCGCGTGGCGAGAACTACTTCATCCACGAGCCACTCGATACGCGGCCGCCCGATACCGACTGAGTAAGACTCCTATTCGGCCGGAGTGTTCTCAGGGCCGGGCGCCTGACCGATGCCGGGCGTGACGACCTCGATCCGGGCGTCGCGCGCATCGTATCTTGCGCGTACGTGCAGCGCTCTTGCAACGGCGTCGAGCGCGATCATGACCCGGCCGCGCACGCGGAAGGGGGCGTGTTTGAGCGTAAAGGGGACGCCGTTGAGGGTCGCGCGCGTTTCGCCCACGCGAACGCGCAACGATTGACCGCCAAGCACGACGTCAACCGTCCCGGTTTTGGGATCGGCAACGGTTTCGGCTCCGAGCGCATCGGCAATCGAGCGCAACGGCACGAACGCCCTTGAGTTCGCGGTCGTGACCGGCGCCACGTCGCTGTCGACACGTTCGCCGTCGACGAGCATTACGATCGGTCGCGAAAGAGCGAGCAGCACCGAGACCGCCAACGCGGTGCCTGCAATGAGTGCGAGACCCCGCGGGCTAAGCGCCCCATAGAGTTCGGCCGCTCGGCGAATCATCGAGCACCGCCGATCTCTTCGAGGTAGCTCGGATACTTTTCGGCGATTACCTTTTCAATCTCCAAGCGAAGCATTCCGAGCAGCTCGCTCTCCGGGTAGGTACCGACGAGCTCGCCGGCGCGATATATCGCGCCCTTGCCCTTTCCGCCGGCGACACCGACGTCGGCCATCTTCGACTCGCCGGGGCCGTTGACGACGCAACCCATCACCGCGACCTTCACCGGAGCACTGTACGATTTTGCGATCGCTTCGACGGC
Organism: Candidatus Cybelea sp.; assembly: GCA_049578945.1. Classification (GTDB taxonomy): domain Bacteria; phylum Vulcanimicrobiota; class Vulcanimicrobiia; order Vulcanimicrobiales; family Vulcanimicrobiaceae; genus Cybelea. Next base: position 69,880 of record JBAUMX010000039.1, read on the forward strand.
TCGACCGAGCTCGAGCACCGATATCTCGGCACGTCCGCACGAGGGACACGCGGTGATCTCAAAACCCTTCTCCCGCAATCCGAGCGACTTGAGAATGCCCCAGCAAACCGGGACCTCTTCGATCGGATCGTCGGCCAGCGAGACCCGGATGGTATCGCCGATTCCTTCCCAGAGCAGAATCCCAAGTCCGATCGACGACTTGATCGTGCCGTCGCGCAACAAGCCGGCCTCGGTGATGCCGAGATGAAGCGCGTACGGCGTTCCCCGCTCGCGCAACCGGGCGTCCATCATCCGATAGGCGGCGACGGTCGTCGCGACATCGTGCGCTTTGAGTGAAATTGCAATCTCGGTATGCCCGTGCTCTTCCAACATCTCGACGTGGCGCAGCGCGGAGAGGACCATCGCCTCCGCCGTGTGCCCGAGCGATTTCTCGAGGTCCACCGCGAGCGAACCCATATTCACGCCGACCCGAATCGGAATCGAGCGAGCTTTGGCCGCCTCGACGACCTCCGCGACCTTCTTTGCGTCGCGTATGTTGCCGGGATTCAACCGCAGCTTCGCGACGCCGGCCTCGATTGCGGCTAGTGCCATCTTGTGATCGAAGTGAATGTCCGCGACGATCGGCACGGGTGAGCGATGGACGATAGCGGGCAGCCCGGCGGCGTCGGGCGGATCTTTAACCGTTACGCGGACCACCTCGCAACCTTCCATCGCCAGGCCATAGATCTGCTCTAAAGTCGCGTCCGCATCCGCGGTATCGGTCGTCGTCATTGACTGCACCACCACGGGGTGATCTCCCCCGATCCAGAGACTCTTTGCGTCTGGTTTTCCGGTTTTATTCTGAAGGAAGATCGGTTTGCTCTTGCGGCGCACGCGCAGCATTTGCGCTACATTATCCCCTGTCCGCTGACGATGCGGACAATATCGTGAAAGGCGACCAGCATGATCAGTGCCATGAGCGCTGCGAAGCCGGCGATGTGAACCATCGCCTCCTTTTCCGGATCGACCGGCCGGCCGCGAATTAGTTCCGCGACGATAAATGCCGCGCGCCCGCCATCCAGAGCCGGAATCGGCAAGAGATTGAAGAGCCCAAGCGCAAACGAGATCGTCGCAGCCAGCGAGAAATAGGGGCCCCATCCCCAATCTTGCACCGTGGCGGCGACCTGACCCATGCCGATCGGCCCCGCGATCTGGGGAGCGTACTTCGTGAACTGCGTCACGAGAAGCACGATCCCGCCCAGCGTCTGATCGGCGATGGCAACGAACTCTTCGCCGCTCTGTCGCACCGCGCTCGCGAAACCAACCCGCTCGTAGGCTGGAACCGGCTGGAAGCCGATGCAACCAAAGTTCTTTCCGACTTGCGCCGGGCAGCGGGCGGGTGTGACGTAGATTTCGTAGCGCGTGCCGTTGCGCTCGTAAACGAGATCGAGCCGTTTGTGATACGCCGCGTGAATGGCATCCACGAGTCGCTTACCCGAGGTGACGGCCACGTTGTCGATCGTGATGATCCGGTCGCCGGGTCGGATGCCGGAAATCGCTGCGGGCGATCCAGGCAATACCACGCCCACCACTGGTTGCGCCTGGTCGCCGGCCACGCCGAACGCCAGCGCTCCTACCAAAAGGATCAAATAGCAGAGCAGAAAGTTTGAGAAAGGTCCGGCCAACACGATCGCGAGCCGCTGCCACGGAGGCTTGGCCTGAAAGTTGCTTTCGCCGGTCACTCCCCCCGCGAGGAATTCGCGTTGTTGCTGCGCCTCGGAGACTCGGTTGTCCTCGCCCTCCATCGCACAGAACCCGCCGATCGGTAAGGCTCGCAGCGTATAGAGGGTTCCGGAGCGGCTACTCGTCCACGCGAGGACCTTTGGGCCAAAACCGACCGCGAACTCGTTGACTCGAACGCCATTGCGCCTCGCGAGAACGAAGTGACCGAGCTCGTGCAAGACGATCAGGATCGAAAGCATCACGAGAAAAGTCAGGACCTTTTCAAATCCGACGAACGTGACGACGGCTAACAGACTCAACGAGCGGACCTTTCCATACCTTTCACGATCTCCCCGGCGCTTTCGCGCGCTTCCTTATCGGCCTCCCTTACCCCGCGCAGGGTAAGTTCCTCGGGTTTCGCCCGCTCCATGGCTCCTTCGATGACCTCAGGAATTCGCCCGAATCCGATCCTCCCTTCTACAAACGCTGCTACGGCAACTTCGTTTGCGGCCGAGAGCACGGCGGGCTGCGTCCCGCCGGCGGCAAGCGCTTCGTATGCGAGCCGGATACAAGGGAAGCGAGCCGAGTCGGGCGGCTGGAAATCGTATCGGAGCACCCGCTCCCCATCCTTTGCCCCAAGCCACCTAAGAACATCATCGCTCCAGAAATTCGGGGGTCCTACACGGTCTGCGTGTGGGGGGCGCGCAGCCGTAGGTGGAGCGCCTGTACAACTATCGGGGTTCCCAAACGACGATAGTCGTTTGGGGTAAGCCAACGCGTAGCCGATCGGAACCCGCATATCGGGAGCGGCGAGTTGTGATTTCACGCTCCCGTCCCTAAAGAACACAAAGCCGTGCGCGATCGATTGCGGATGCACGACGATACGTATACGCTCGCCTTCTATCCCGAAGAGCCGGCTGGCCTCGATCACCTCGAGACCTTTGTTCATCATGGTCGCCGAATCGATCGTGTTCTTGATTCCCATCCGCCAGGTCGGATGGGCGAGCGCTTCCGCTACTTCGGCGCGCTCCATCGCCTCGCGCGAGGCGTCGCGAAAAGGACCACCCGACGCGGTGAGCACGATCGCCGCGACGCTCGACGGCGCCTCGCCGACCAAGCACTGGAAGATCGCGCTGTGCTCGCTATCTACCGGAAGCAGGCGCGAACCGCTGCGCGCAGCGGCCTCGACGAGGAGCGCCCCGGCCGCGACGATCAACTCTTTGTTTGCAACGGCGACATCGATGCCGCGCTCGACCGCCGCGAAGATTGCTTCGAAGGCCACCGATCCGTCGGTCGCGGCCAGGACGATCTCCGGATCGCTCTCCACGGCTACCCGAAGCAGGCCGGCCGGTCCCTCCTGGGCCGTGCTCGTGACCCTCGCACCAAACGCGCGCGCCTGTTCCTCGAGCAGCTCGACGTTACGTCCTGCCGCTAGCCCGACGACTTCGAACTCGTCGGCGTGACGCGCGATCACGTCCAGGGCCTGCGATCCGATCGATCCGGTCGATCCCAGTATAGCGATCCTCTTACGCATGCGGCTACTGAACTTGGAGAATTCCCAACAGGTGCAATGTTGCGTAGAAACCGACGCCGCCCAATAAGTACGAATCGAAGCGGTCGAGAACGCCGCCGTGGCCCTGGATCATCGCACCCGCGTCTTTGACGCCGGCATCGCGCTTGAATGCGGATTCGACGAGGTCGCCCACCTGCGCCGTGACGCCGGTCGCAAATCCCAGCGCGGCGCCTTGCCACCACTGCAAGTGCAGTTGCGGGATCCAGCCGGCACAAGCGGCAACGATCGTCACGATCGCGAGCGACCCAATCGAGCCTTCGATCGTCTTACTCGGCGAGATTTTCGTCCACGAATGGCGGCCAACGCTTTTCCCGACGAGCATGCCGAAGGTGTCGGTGAGCGCGATTAGTACGATCACGTAAATCGTGAGCCATATCCCGTTCCCGGCAATCTGTCGGATGAAGACGAAATACGTGAGGAGCTTTCCGATGTAGAGAACCGCGAGCAGCGTGTAGGCCGTCCGAGCGAAGTAGCCTTTCTGTTCGCCATACATGCCGATCGCGAAGGCCACGATGACGATCGCCGCAAGCAGCACGCCCTCCCATTTGTGCAGCAGGTTGAAGACGGCCATCGCAATGTAGACGCATACGCCCAGCACCGCGACCGGATACTCCAAGGGCTGCCCCTTGATGGCGCATAGATAGTTGAACTCGTAGATGCTGGCCAGCCCGATCGCCAGGATGAGCAAGTAAAACGCGTACGGGAAGAAGACGCACAGGAGGCCGACCGCCGCCAGGATCAGGCCGACGACGATGCGGCGTTCGGTCAAGTCCCGCCGAAGCGTCGTTCCCGCTGTTGAAACTCGATCAACGCCCGTACGAAATCATCCTTTGAAAAGTCCGGCCAGTAGACGTCGCTCATGACGAGCTCCGCGTATGCGGCCTGGTAGAGTAGGAAGTTCGAGAGCCGCCGCTCGCCGCCTGGCCGAATGAGCAGATCGAGTTCCGGCAAATCGGCCGTGTACAGATAACGCCCAATAAGCGCTTCGTCGATGCTCTCCGGGGCAATCCTGCCGGCTGCGACTTCCCGCGCGATCGCTCGAACCGCTCGTTCCAGCTCGGCGTGCGAGCTATAGTTCACGGCAAGGTTCAAAAGCAGCCCGGTGTTCGCGGCGGTCTGGGCCTGCAGATCGGCGAGCGCACCGCGGGGCGCCGCGGGAAGCGATTCCCACTCTCCAATTACGCGTACGCGGACGTTATTACGCCGCAGTTCGATCAGCTCGTTGCGAGCGAAGTAGACGCAAAGTTCGAAGAGCAGCGAGACTTCCCGCGCGTCGCGATTCCAGTTCTCGGTCGAAAAGCCGTAGACCGTCAGCGCGCCGAGGCCGAGGTCGCTCGCGGCACGCGTAACCCGACGGAGCGCAATCATGCCCCGTCGATGTCCCTCGATCGCCGGCAGGCTCCGCTCCTTTGCCCAGCGGCGGTTTCCGTCCATGATGATCGCAACGTGCCGGGGCAGGCCTCGCGTATCGAGGCCGGGCCGCACGCCGACTGCCAGCGAGACGCTCACGACGTGTACGACTCGTATCCGACGATCATCTCCACGACCTTGTCATCCGCAGCGCAGCCCGCAGCGGAGTCGAAGGACTCGTTCATTCTCAGGCGCAGGACGCGCAACGTACCGCGGCCGATCCAAGAGCCGTGAGGCACGAGTACTTGCAAGCGGATCCGCCGGTCTCCTAGAACGCGCCGTGCCTGCACCTCGGGCGCGAGTATCAACTCCTCGTTCACACTTCCATGATCTCTTTTTCTTTGGCGACCACCAATGCGTCGATCTCCTTAACGTACTTATCCGTAAGCCGCTGCAGCGTCTCTTGCATGCGTTTGTTGTCGTCTTCGGTGATCTCGTGCGATTTTAGCTGCGCCTTCAGCTCATCGTGGACGCGGTGTCGAACGTTGCGGACGGCCACGCGCCCGTCCTCCGCCTTCTTCTTAACGACCTTAGCGAGTTCTTTTCGCCGTTCTTCATTGAGCGGCGGAATCGCCAGCCGGATTGCCGTGCCGTCGACGTTGGGTGTCAGGCCGAGATCGCTCTTCTCAACCGCCTTGCGGATTGCCGCAACGAGACCCTTATCCCAAGCCGTGATGAGCAGGGTTCGCGAATCCGGCGTCGAGACGCCCGCCACTTGCTTGATCGGAACCGATTGCCCGTAAGCCTCGACGATCAGCCGGTCTAGCAGAGCGGGGACCGCGCGCCCGGTGCGAATCGACGTAAAATCGCTGCGGGTCGCTTCGACGCATTTGTGCATTCGCGATTCGATTTCTTTGAAGTCTGCGTTGGCCACTCTCACGCGCCTCCTACCGGCGCTGCTTCGCGCCGTCCGACGTACGTGCCGATTGCCTCACCCCAGATCACGCGCCTGATATTTTCGGGAACGGACATGTCGAAAACGATCACCGGAAGCGCGTTGTCCATGCAGAGCGCCATCGAGGTGGAATCCATGACCTCTAATCCGCGTTGCAGAACCTCCATATAGTCGAGGCGCTCGAATCGGGTCGCGCAGGGGTCTTTCTTCGGATCCGCGGTGTAGATTCCGTCGACCTTCGTCGCTTTGAGAATGGCTTCGGCGTTCACCTCGACCGCTCGCAGTGCCGCGGTCGTGTCGGTAGTGAAATACGGATTACCAGTTCCCGCCGCGAAAATGACTACGCGTCCTTTTTCCAGATGGCGAATCGCCCGGCGGCGGATATACGGCTCAGCGATCTGATGCATCGCAATCGCGGTTTGAACGCGAGAGGCCACGCCGATTCGCTCGAGCGCGTCCTGCAAGGCCAGCGCGTTGATCACGGTCGCAAGCATCCCCATGTAGTCGGCCGTCGCGCGGTCCATGCCGGCTTCCTCATGGACCTTTCCGCGCCAGATGTTCCCGCCACCGACGACGATCGCAATCGAGACGCCGGCTCGACTGACCTCGGCAATCTGCCGGGCCATCGCGTCGGTCGTGGTAACGTCTACGCCGTTCCCATCGCCGGTAAACGCCTCGCCCGAAATTTTGAGCAGCACGCGAGAGAATCGCGGCCCACGCAGCTCACTCGCCAAGGGCGTAGCGCGTAAAGCGGCGCACGCGAATTTTCTCGCCGAGCGCTCCAATCGAACGGTAGATCAACTCGCTGATACTCATCGAATCGTCTTTAACGAAGGCTTGATCGAGCAGACAGTGCTCCTCGAACCATTTCGTCAGCTTCCCTTCCACGATTCGCTCACACACATCCGGCGACTTCCCGGGCGGAACCGCAGCGCGGAACTCGCTGCGCAACCGTGCGATCACGTCGGCCGGCACGCTGTCGCGGTCGAGATACTGCGGCGACATCGCGGCGATGTGCATCGCGATGTCGCGGGAGAGTTCGGCGAACTTCGGATTCCGCGCTACGAAGTCGGTCTCGCTATTGACCTCGACGAGTACGCCGATTTTGCCCCCGGCGTGAATATAACTGGTGACGTTGCCCTCGTCTGCGGTCCGCTCGGCTTTCTTGGCAGCCTGCGCAGCGCCCCGTTCGAGAAGCAGCGCCTTAGCGCGCTCTACATCGCCCGCAGCGTCGAGCAGGGCCCGGCGGCAGTCCATCATCGGAGCGCTGGTCTCCTCACGCAGCGCTTTGATCTCTTCAGGCTTTGGCTGATAGGAAATCAACGTCCGGCCTCCGCCATCGTTACCGGCGCTTCGGCCTCGGCCTCCTCGGCCGGCGTGCCATAGACCCCCTCGTCATAGGCGCTCTCGCTCTCGGTCTTGCCTTCGATGATCGCGTCGGCAATTTTGCCGACCATCAGCTTGACGGCGCGGATCGCGTCGTCGTTGCCCGGAATCGGGTAATCGATCTCGTCGGGATCGCAGTTCGTATCGATCACCGCAATGATCGGGATCTTCAATTTGCGCGCCTCCAAAATGGCAATCCGCTCCTTCTTCGGATCGACGACGAAAATGGCGTCCGGCAGCCGATGCATATCCTTGATGCCGCCTAAAAATCGCTCGAGCCGGTTCATCTCGTCCTGCAGCTTAGCGACTTCTTTTTTGGGAAGCCGGTCGAAGTCGCCCTGCATCTTCATGTTTTCAAGCTCGCGCAAGCGCGCGATGCGTTTTTGAATGGTCGCGAAGTTCGTCAGGGTACCGCCAAGCCATCGTTGATTGATGTAAAACGTGCCGGCGCGCTCTGCCTCTTCGCGAACGACGTCCTGCGCCTGTTTCTTGGTGCCGACGAAGAGGATGACGCGCCCCTCGCGCGAGAGCCGCTTTACGACTTCGTATGTCTCCCGAAGCCGCTGCACCGTGAGCGCTAGGTCGATAATGTAAATGCCGTTGCGCTCCTGGAAGATGAATGGCTTCATCTTGGGATTCCACCGGCGCGTTTGATGGCCGAAATGGACGCCCGCTTCCAAGAGCTCCCGCATGGTAACGACGGTCATAGGTTAACCTTTCTGGCTCCCGGCCGCCGCCCATCCTGGCGTCGCAGCCGCGTCGTGGAGCCATCGCCACCCCGCCTCCGTGCCGGGTGAAGTGATAGACAACCGCGCGATTATATCACGAGGTCTATCGCTCTCCAAGGGTAAGCGGAGGGTCGGAG
>JBAUMX010000040.1:0-11931 GCA_049578945.1 Candidatus Cybelea sp.
GCCTTGCGCATCTTCCGATGTGACCACAGATCTGACCGTATCCATCATATCACGTCGCTGATGCTTTCGCAAAGAGTTCTCCTTGCGGCTGGAGCGCCCGGGAATCGAACCCGGCGCCACGAGATTGGTCAGATCTGTGGTCGACACCATCGATGCGCCCCAGCGACAAGTCAATCACTGCGGCGGCATGCGTCGTCTAGGTTTTTACGGCTTTAAATCGATGACCGCGAGGATACCGGAGGCTTTTGCGACGACGACTCTCTCGCCGTCTTTGTCACAGTGCACCGTACCCTCGACGAAAACGAGCGTCTTGCCGGCACGCACCACCTCGCTGCGACAGTGTAGCGTCGAACCTGTTGCGGGATGCAGAAACGTGATCTTGTTGTCTACGGTTATGACGTCCTTGACGGCCGGGACCTGCGTTGCCGCCGCTCCGCCCAGCGTGTGATCGGCGAGCGTCATAATGACTCCGGCGTGAACGAAACCGTGCTGCTGTTGGAACTCGGGGCGTACGACGGCTCGCGTCTCGCACCAGCCATGGCCGAACCCGATCAGCTCGATGCCGAGCGACTCCACGAATTTTGCATTCGCAAAAATCGCCTCCACGTTTGCCACTAGCGTGATTGAAAGTTGGCTGGGTGCGGGAAGATGTGCGTTGGGATTCCGGCGAAGGCCGGATCACCGCATTGCCACAGTAGGAACGAATACTCGTCGGTAAGGAGCTCTTCGCTCTGTTTGCGTGAGGCGGCGAGGAAGCCGTGCCCGGCATCGTAATCAACGCGTAAGAGGATCGGCCGGCCGCTGGTCGTCGCTTTCTGAAGCCTCGCCGTGAACTTCGCGAGCTCCCAAGACGAGACGCGCGGATCGTTGTACCCGGTAATTAACATCACCGCGGGGTAGGCCGTTCCCGGAACGACGTGTTCGTAGGCGTCCATCGCGTAAAGCGCTTTGAATCCCACTTCGTTTGTGACCGTGCCGAACTCGGGTATGTTCGGAGGCCCGTTGGGCGAGAATTCCATACGGAACGCGTTGCTGGCGCCGACGACGTCAAGCGCCGCAGCGAAGAGATGCGGCTCCTGCGTAATCGAGCGACCGATCGTGATGCCACCTGCGCTGGTTCCCTCGCCGGCGAGATGGGCGGAGGAAGTATACTTGTGCGCGATCAGCCAGCGTCCGCACGCGATGAAGTCCTGCCACGTATGCGGTTTGGTCACGATCATTCCTGCTCGGTGCCAGGCCTCGCCGTACCATCCGCCGCCGCGGACGTGACAGACGGCGTAGACGCCCCCTCGTTCGAGCCACGCAACGCGCGTCGAGCTAAACGACGGTGCCAGCGTTATTCCGTATGCGCCATAGCCGGTCAGGTAGGTCGGATGGGTACCGTCGAGCGCGAGCCCTTTTCGGTAGACCACCGAGAGCGGCACCATCGTGCCATCCGCGCTGCGCGCCTGCACCTCCGACGACGTATACGGTGACATGTCAATGTTGGCGAGCTCTTTGAGACGAGTATCCGTGACCGCTCCGTTTGCGTCGACAGCGTACCAGAGCTGCGAGTGGGTCCATCCGGTAAGGCTAAAAGCCGCTCCCGCAACGCGCGGATCGGTGGTAAGGCCGGCCATCGAACCCTGGAAGGGTGCGGTGATACCGGCCGAGGCACCGGGAGCTCCATCGGTCGCCAGCGATATTCGCGCGAGCTCGCCGAAGCCGCCGTTGCGGGAAAGAACGTAGAGCCCATCGGCTGCGACGCCAAGCTGTTGGACGATCCCCGCGCTGGGAGCTACGACGGTACGCGCTGTGGCGACGTCGGGCGAATCGAGCGACGTAGCCACAATCTTAAAGGTAGGAGCGTCCTTATGCGTGAGGAGATAGATCGTCGAGCCCTTGACGTCGAGATCGGTGACGTCGTCCGCGGTGTCCACAATCCGCCTCCAGGAAACGTCCGCCGAGCGGACCGGCTCGCGCACCGCGTAGACGGCGCGTTCGCGCTGAACGCCGTGAACGATGACGCCCAGCGTGTACGGCGATGCCGGCGAGTAGACGACGATCGGAACGTCCGTCTTACCAAATGGAATGCTCGCGTTCACGCCGTAGCCGAAAACAGCCGGGTCACGATCGGGATCCTGTCCGAGCACGTGGAGATAGGCGACGGCTCGCGTTTCCTTGCCGGTCTCGGGCTCGCCCGGCTTGAGTTTTGGATAGCGCACGTAGTAGAATGCGTCGTCCGAGATCCAACTCGTAACGCCGAAAAAATAGGCGCGGTCGATCGCGTCGGGCAAGACGCGTGCCGTCTCGGTCTCGACCACGTGGATCACGGCGGCCTCTGAACCGCCCTCCGAGATCCCGTACGCGACGTACTTTCCATCAAGCGACGGGAGAAAGTAGTTAATCGTGTAGTGCTTTCCCGTCGCCGCGAGGTTTTGCGGGTCGACCAAGACCCGCTCGTCGCCTCCGTCGGCGTTACGTACGGAGAGTTTGGGCGAGTTTTCACCCGGCTTCAGTTTTTCGTAAAAAAAATGCGGGCCGACTCGCGTTACTCCAGCGACCGTGCTGCCGGCGTTATCCAGGGCGGCGATCCGGTCGAAGAGTTGCGAGCGCGCGTCGCCCAGTTTGGCGAGCACCGCTCGAGTGTATGCGTTCTGTGCTTTGAAAAAGTCGACGACGGCCGGATCGCTCATGTTTTCGAAGTAACGGTACGGGTCGGTTACGGAGACGCCGTACTTGGTCACCCCGACGGGGCGCTCCGGCGGCACCGGCGGCGGCGTGGGGAAGCCCTGCACGGCCACGGTGCCGGCGCGAGCGGCCCAAAAGCCGACGGATGCGGCGATAAATGCAAAAGCAAGTACAACAGGTCGAGGCATGGGCCGCTTATTCCGCAGCAGCTACGTCACGCCTACCGTACCCTAGCTAGCACGGCCGATCGGAGTCAGCTCGATAGCCACGAGGCGCCGCCGATAGGCGAGGTGGCCACGGATAACTCTCACCGGAGATGCCTAAAAGTTAACGCCAAGTCTGGTAGCACATGCGCGCACCGCCTCGACGTCTAAGATACCGCTTACATCCTTGACGTTACTCATCTTTGAAACGGTCACGATTGTGCCACTCAGGAACGATCTTATGTTTTGATACGGTTGCGACGGACTTAATATATTCGGTGACGCGCAAAGGTCAAGGGCGGTTGTGACTTCGTTGCTTAAGGCATCGAGCGAATCGACGTTTGTTCGCGCAGCGGCTACCCGCAAAATCTGTTGACTTGCAAGTTGAACTCCTTCAATCAGCGCATGCGGTGAGTCGTTGCACGGAGTCCAATCCAACCCTTGGCACGGGTTTGGCGTAGCGATGACGCACATATTCGCTGTTTCTATAACAGAGCGAGCGTCTGCGGTAGCGGCAGCGTAGTCGTTAGCGCGCAATTCCGAAAATGCCTTGTTCATTTTCCTGGAAAGCCGGATTGTGGCACTGGAGCCACAATGTGCGTCCACACTCGCGGCTCCGCTACCGCTCGTTCCAGTGGACACAGTTGCCACGGCGGGCATGCTCGCGCTAAAAGCCGCAAGCACCGAACCTAGAGCAACAGCGCAATGCCGGCGAAAATCATTGCCCATCGAAACGACCCCTTAGCTCATCCCCGACGATTTTTATTGTCCAAATGGACTTGCACGATCACCGACTCTGATCGCCTCCCTCTTGCAGGCACAGGCGCCATGCTCCCTGCACCCGTAGCATCGTTCGCCCTATAATGGTAAATGCCGCTCGGAATATGGAGCAACAACGTCCTTCGAACAGTGCGCTTGAGCGTCGAGCCCACGCGAAGCGTACGACGACCATGGCGCGAACCAGGGCGGAAGTTCGTTGCTAGCTAGGGCATGAGCATGTCGAAAGCCGAGAAGAGAGCACCGGCCCACTTGAATGGGCCGGTGCTCTTCATATTGTAACTTCTTGCGTCGACAAGAAGCGCAGATTATCTGTTCTTTACTGCCACCACGCCGAGCGGCGAGTCGAAGCTGCCCGTGAATTGCGCAATCGGCGCACCGCCGGCCGGGTATTTGAAAACTTCGCCGCCGTTCTCAGCGTCACCGCAATACAGCAGGCCCTTAACGATCCACGTCTGCGCGCAGTCGCCAACCCCGCTGTATTGTATGGTGTTCTTCAACGTCGCCGTCGTTCCACTAACCGTGTACTGATACGTCTCGCTCGTGAGCTGATCGAACACGCTGAGGTAGGTGCCATCCCACTGCACCGAGCCAGGAAACTCCGGAGCGTTGCTCGTTTTGATCGTAACGAATTTGCTGCTGCCCGCCGGAAGCTCGACTAGCGTGAAGTTATAGCTCGGGCCGGCTTGACCGTCGGCAAAGAGATTGCCGCTGGGATCGTAGCCGTTGAAGTACTCTTTGGACAACGGCGTCTTGTACACCTTACCCGAGCCGGACGCGTTCTTGAAGATCACGACCTGACCGGCGGGACCGTAAGAGTTGCTCAGTAGTACTCCGACTGCAAGATCGCCGCTAGTATTCATCGCGCAGCTGGATGTGATCGCGTAGTTAAGGGATAGCGACCTGACCAGCTTGTGCGGCACCTGGTATTCGTCAATCCCGGTGCTCATACGCCCAGGGTTCCAGAAAATCTTCTTCCCATAGCCGTACAAAACGTTGGTGCACCCCTGTCCGCCGGCGCCATTAAGCTGACCAATCATCGCGGTGCTTTTTGGATAGTTGAAAATGCTGGCATAGCTGCCGTAGAAGCCGAAAACGTATTCAAAGTGCTTTAACTTGCTATGCCGGTCGGGAACAATCGTCGCGTAACGGGGCGTCGCGCTCAGCCGCGCTGCCGTGACCGGACTTCCGTTCACGAAGAGTGTCTTACCGATGTATTGGTAGTTGAGGGGAGCGGTTGACGGCGCGCCCGCCGAGCCGCCGCTGCACGCCGCGCATATCGCGAGTGCAGCCAGAGAACTGGCGTTTTTTACTAAACCAGGCAAATTCATGAACGTTTGAGCTCCTTTTCGAATGATCGGTCGCTTGGCTTCCCGAGTTGGCTAAAAAGCGGGGACGGCTCAGATTCATCAATGCGCACTTGACTGCCTTTTCGGCATTTTAACGAGAAGAGCACCGGCAGACTTGAACAAGAAGCGCGGAAACCAGAAGTTGGTGCTTCTCGTTCTATGGGGTCAACGCGAAGACCGTTCCGTACCCGTACGTGCCGCCGGTTTGCGACGTTCCATACAGCGTGCCATTCACGTCGATCAGACCCGCAACGGGCTGTGCGCCATCGGAGCCACCGAAGCTGTGCGTCGCCTAAGACTCGGCGGGAAGGTAATACAGCTCGCCGATGCACTCTTAACAAAAAAAGGCGTAACTACACGGCGCAACGTCGCCGGCACCACGAGGGCAGCCGGGGAGTTAGATGTTCAGGATATTCACGCCAGGCGAAGATGACTACACCATTGCCGGTCGCGTTTCTCCAGCCTTGCCACATTTGGACCTGAGTGGCACTCGGCTCGACGTACGAAGATCCGCCGCCGCCTCCGCCTCCGCCGGCTGGCCAGAAGCTGCCGTAGCTGGCGTAGCCCGAGCCGGCGCCGCCACCCCCGCCACCGCCGTAATAACCGCCGCCCCCGCCGCCGCCGTTACCGCCATTGCTGCACGAAGACCCGCAGTTGCTATCGCCACCGGCGCCACCGTCTCCCAGCGATCCGTTCTTTCCAGTAACGCCGCAACCAGCCCAGCAGCCGCCGGCGCTTCCGCCGGAACCGCCCTTCCTTTGTGAGCCGCCCACTCCACCGCCCCCGCTCAGGTCACAAGAGGGGCCGCAAAAACCCACAAAGCCGGCGCCCCCCGTACTGTCTCCGCCTTTCCCGCCATGGCCGGATCGCTTGTCGCCGGTCTTTCCAGTAATGCCTCCTTGCCCACCGCCTCCGCCAGCGACGAGAATGCGATCGTGCAACGTCGTACCACCATCGCGAATATCACTCGCACCGCCACCGCCGTAACTCAAAGGGTACGACGACCCTTCTCCGCCGTTACCGTCGCCGCCGCCGTTGTAGCCGCCGCTCAGAGAGTCGGGTTTGTCACCGACAAAAACGTATAGCGTTTCGCCCGGGTGGACGGGGATGATGGCGTCGACGCGGCCACCGCGGCCGGAATCATCGGAAGAGTTTGATTCGGCACCTCCAGCGGCACCGCGCGCGACGACGGTGAGCTTTGTAACGCCCGATGGTACCTTGAACGACTGCTTCGCGCCGGTGTACTGAAACCTGTGATGGTGTTGAAGCGAGTCGGTATTATCGTTTGTTACGCCTGGCGCGATGAGTGCCGACCCGCCGCAGCCAGCCAGCATTGCCACAGCAGTAAGACCGCCCAGCACACTGCCGAAATTCAAGCTCTTCATCTGCCTTGCTCCTCGCTGCATGAACAGACCAGCGGATGAAAACGTTCGGCGCTTGGCGTCCTGCCCCCGCGCTACGCCGAGACCGACGCCGATAGAATGTAAGGTCTGTTCGGTGCCGGACGGTTGTGGCGGGTCATCCTTCGACGCAGCCTGTCCTGAGCGAGCGCAGCGAGTCGAAGGGCTCAGGATGACAGAGTGCGGCGCCGCGTCCCTCGACTTCGCTCAGGATGACAAGACCGCCGGTGTCCTTCGACTCGGTGCTTCGCACCTTCGCTCAGGAACACCGATGTGCTAACGCGTCCTTCGACTTCGGTGCTTCGCACCTTCGCTCAGGAGGACGAGGTGTGGGGCCTTCGACTTTGCGCAGGATGACAAGACCGCCGGCGTCCTTCGACTCGGTGCTTCGCACCTTCGCTCAGGAACACCGATGTGCTAACGCGTCCTTCGACTTCGGTGCTTCGCACCTTCGCTCAGGATGACAAGGTGCGGGCCTTCGACTTCGCTCAGGATGACAAAACCGCCGGTGTCCTTCGACTCGGTGCTTCGCACCTTCGCTCAGGAGCACCGATGTGCTAACGCGTCCTTCGACTTCGGTGCTTCGCACCTTCGCTCAGGATGACAAGGTGTGGGGCCTTCGACTTTGCGCAGGATGACAATGGGGGGCGCGCAGCAAAACTGAGTCGCGTGAAGAGCCGCGCGGAGAAATACGAAGAGCTCGAGCGCAAGCGCGTGCAGGCGGCGATGCCGGCCGGCACCGAGGCGATCGCCAAACAGCACGAGCGCGGCAAACGCTCCGCCCGCGAGCGGGTCGAGGCGCTGGTTGATGATGGCTCCTTCGTGGAGTTCGACCGTTTCGTGGTGCATCGCACCAACGCGTTCGGGCTCGACGAGAAGGAGTTTCTCGGCGACGGCGTCATTACCGGGCGTGCCGCGATCGATGGCCGACAGATCTTCCTCTTCTCGCAGGATTTCTCGGTGCTGGGCGGATCGCTCGGCGAAGCCTTTGCCGAGAAGATCTGCAAGGTCATGGATCTTGCATTGCGCACCGGCTCGCCGCTGATCGGAATCAACGACTCGGGAGGAGCGCGCATTCAGGAAGGCGTCGTTTCGCTCGGCGGGTATGCCGAAATCTTTTGGCGCAACGTTGCGGCCAGCGGCGTCATTCCGCAAATCAGCTTGATCGCCGGACCCTGCGCCGGGGGCGCGGTATATTCTCCGGCAATCACCGACTTTATCCTGATGACCGAAAAGATCTCGCAGATGTTCATCACCGGCCCCGAGATCATCAAGACCGTTACCGGCGAGGAGGTGAGCTTCGAAGAACTTGGCGGAGCGACGACGCACGCAACGCGCAGCGGCGTGGCGCACCTCGTTGCGACAGACGAAGAGAACCTCTTCGCGCTCACCCGTGCACTCTTCTCATTCGTCCCGCAAAACAACCGCGAAAGTCCGCCTCGATACGATAGCGACGACGATCCGCATCGCTCGGTCCCGGCGCTCGATGGCGTCGTCCCGGATGCACCCAGCAAACCCTACGACATGCATGAGGTGATCGAAGGCGTCGTAGATTATGGCGATTTTTTGGAGATCGCGCCCCTCTACGCCCAGAACATTATCTGCGGCTTCGGGCGCGTCGACGGACGCACCGTCGGTATCGTTGGAAATCAGCCGAACGTGCTCGCAGGCGTGCTCGACACCCGATCCTCCGTAAAGGCAGCGCGTTTCGTGCGCTTTTGCGATGCATTCAACATTCCGCTCGTCACGTTCGTTGACGTGCCCGGCTTTCTGCCCGGTACCGATCAGGAGTACGGCGGAATCATCCTCCACGGCGCCAAGCTGCTCTACGCGTTCGCCGAGGCGACGGTTCCGAAAATTACGATCATCACGCGCAAAGCGTACGGCGGCGCCTACGACGTCATGGCGAGTAAACACATCCGTGCCGACGTCAACCTCGCGTGGCCGACTGCGGAAATCGCGGTGATGGGCGCCGAGGGCGCGGTGAAGACGATCTTTCGGCGAGAGATTGCGGCCGCGGCGGATAAGGAGGCAAAGCTGCAGGAGCTGATCGACGAATACACAGAGCGTTTCGCCAATCCATATATCGCCGCGCAGCGTGGATATGTCGACGACGTGATCGAAGCGCGCCAGACCCGCAGCGCGATTGCGACGGCGCTCGAGATGCTGCGTGACAAACGGAGCCCTCGCCCCGAGCGTAAGCACGGGAACATTCCATTATGAGCCGATCACGATGACGGTATACGATGCCTGAAAATATGGACGTCGACACCGACAAACTGCGAGAGCAGATCGCCGAAGTGCACGAGGAAGTGATGCACGACCGCCCGCCCTCCTGGTTACGCTACGTGGGGTTAGCCGCCGCGATCTTCGCGGTCGTGGCCGCCATCGCGGCGTTACGCTCCGGCGACCTCATCAACGAAGCGGTTATCGATCAGATCAAAGCCTCCGATACGTGGGCCGAGTACCAGGCGGCGCGCGGGAAAGAGCACACCTATACGATTGCCCTGAACGATGCGATCGACCGCGGATCGCGCAACGCCTCGCGCGTGCGCGAGTATCGCAGCGAGATCGCCAAGCAGCTTGCGAAGGAGCAGCCGCTCGCGACGTCGGCCCGAAAGCTGGAAGAGGAGTCCGCCACGGAGGTCCGGCGGCATCACTCCTTCGAGTACGCGGTCGCGCTGCTGCAGGTCGCGATTGCTTTAGGCGCGGTTGGGGCGCTGGCACGCTCTCGGCTGGCGTGGTACGTCAGCTTGGGGGCCGGCGTGGTCGGCGCGATCTTCTTCCTTCGCGGGTTCGCTTTGTAAGCGATACCTATCTCGCGGCGCTAGTGTGACTGAGGCTGCGGCGATCCGGGCGACGTACCACTCGGGCTTAGCTGCATATCGTAGTGCTGCGTTTGGTCGGCAGAGACCGTTTCTCCCGAAACGGAGCGAGCATCGTATCCGGCTTTTGCAGCGGTGACGGTGTAGTCGTCCGGCGCCAACGAAAAGACGATGAAGTGTCCGTGGGCGTCCGTCGTCGTGGTCACCGTCTGGGACGGGGAGCTGATCCGCAACTGCACTCCGGGGATCGGCAGGCCGGTCGTTACGTCGGTAATCGTGCCGGAGATACCCCCGCTCGTGCCGGCAAGCGCCCAGGCTCCCTGGCTCAAAAAAGCGGCGAGCAGCCCGAACGTTCGTAATGAACGGCCGAATAGCGATGATTTCATGGATGGGTCCTCCAGCAGAGAGCTCGTGGTGCTGGCTGAGACACGTTACCGGTGGCCACGGTTTCGGCGTCGCCACATTTTCAGAGCGCAGGGGAGGTGCGCGTCTGCGCTGGTATGTAGCTACTCGTGATGCTATTAGAAGGTAAGCGCGCCCTCGTAACCGGCGTGGCAAATCGCTGGTCGATTGCAACCGGTATCGCGCGCAAGCTCCACGAGCACGGCGCGGTTGTCGCGCTGACCTACCAGGGCGAGCGGGTACGCGACGAGGTGGAAAAACTCGCCGCGGAGCTGGACGGCTCGCGCTCGCTGGAGTGCGACGTTTCCAACGACGAGTCGTTGCAGGCGCTGCGGCGCCAGCTCGACGCCGACTTCGGGAAGCTCGACGTTCTGGTACATTCGATCGCGTTTGCGAACAAAGAGGACCTGGCCGGCAAGGTCTTCGATACGTCGCGACCGGGCTTCGCGCTTGCGCTCGACGTTTCGTCGTACTCGCTTATCGCACTCGTCCAAGCGCTGCGCGAGTCGTTTAACGACGGCGCCTCAATCATGGCGATGACCTACCTCGGAGCGACCCAAATCGTTCCAAACTACAACCTGATGGGAATTGCTAAGGCCGCGCTCGAGGCGTCGGTGCGATACCTTGCCTTCGATCTCGGCGACCGGAGCATTCGGGTCAACGCGATTTCGGCCGGCCCGATCAAGACGGCAAGCTCTCGCCAAGTCGGTGGATTCGCCCGCATCCTGGACGTCGTGCCGAAGGTCGCCCCGCTGCACCGTAACGTCACACCCGAGGACGTCGGAAACATGGCGGTCTTTCTCGCATCCGACCTTGCGAGCGCCGTAACCGCAGACGTGCATTTCGTAGATGCGGGCTATCACGCAATGGGAATGTATCCGCCGTCCTTCGACTCCGCCCGCTGAGTGTTCAAAAAAATACTCGTTGCGAATCGCGGAGAGATCGCGGTCAGGATCATTCGCACCGCACGAGAGATGGGTATCGCAACGGTTGCCGTTTATTCGGATGCCGACCGCGACGCACTGCACGTCTCGCTCGCCGACGAGGCATACCGCATCGGACCTGCGGCCGCGACCCAAAGCTATCTCGATGCGCAACGACTGATCGACGCCGCGCAGAGCTCGCAGGCCGAAGCCATTCACCCCGGCTACGGCTTCCTGGCTGAGAACGCGGGCTTTGCGCGCCGCGTCGTGGCGGAGGGACTAGTCTGGATCGGGCCGCACGCCGACGCAATCGAAGCGATGGGCGATAAGTTGCGCGCGCGTCGCGCGATGCAAGAAGCGCACGTTCCGTTCGTTCCCGGCAGCACCGAAGCGATCGCAGACGTCTCGGCCGCCCGCGAGGCGGCACATCAATACGGCTTACCGCTTGCGCTCAAGGCCGCGGCCGGAGGCGGGGGCAAGGGCTTGAAGGTGGCGCGCTCGCTCGACGAGATCAACGCGGCGTTTGAAACGGCGAGACGCGAAGCCGAAGCCTACTTTAAGGACGGCACGATCTATGCGGAACGCTACCTCGAGAATCCGAAGCACATCGAGCTCCAACTGCTCGCCGATAAGCACGGCAACGTTATCCACGTCGGCGAGCGCGACTGCTCGCTCCAGCGGCGCCATCAAAAGCTTTGGGAAGAGGCGCCGGGCGAGGTCCCCGAACGCGTTCGCGAGACGTTGCGCGAGGCCGGCTTACGCGCCGCGCGAACGATCGGCTACGATTCGGCCGGAACGATCGAATGTCTCGTCGCGGGCGACGCTTTCTACTTCTTGGAGATGAACACGCGCATTCAGGTCGAGCACACCGTTACCGAGATGATCACCGGTCTCGATCTCGTGCGCGAGCAGATTCGGATCGCGGCCGGCGAGCCGCTGGGCTATTCGCAGCGCGAGGTCGGCTTTCGCGGATACGCGATCGAAGCGCGCGTGAATGCGGAGGATCCCGCGCACGCTTTTCGTCCGTCTCCCGGCACGATCGCCGCCTATCGCGAACCGGGCGGCCCAGGCGTCCGCATGGATTCGGCCGCCTATCCGGGATCGCAGATTCCACCCGAGTACGACTCGCTAATCGCCAAGCTGGTCGTTTGGGCGCCGACACGCGAGCGTGCGATCGCGCGCTTGCGGCGAGCGATCGACGAGTACGTCGTCGAAGGCGTGCCAACGACGCTGGGGCTCTTGCGAGCGCTCTGCGATCAGCCAAGCGTGATTGAGGGTTCGTACGGCACGGCTACGCTAGAAGCATTCGCAGCAACCTGGCAACCGGCGGCGCGAGATGGCGTCGCGCCGCGCCGGCCTTCCGTCGCGGCGGCCCGCAAGGC
>JBAUMX010000041.1:0-13669 GCA_049578945.1 Candidatus Cybelea sp.
TGCAAAAGCTCACCGCTCGTCACCTCAACCGCGCGTATGCCGAATGGCGAGAAGCGGGCTTGCATGAGCAAACTGTTGCGCACCATCACAGATTGATCCATCGCGTGCTCGCGCAAGCCGAACGCGAGGGAATCGTACAGCAGAACGTCGCCGCGAAGGCCGACAAACCGAAGCCGCCCGAGAGTCAGAGGCGCGCGCTTTCAGTCGAGGAGCTCGAACGCCTCTTTACGGCCGCTCGTGGGACGCGACTCGCGACCCTGGTCACGCTCGCGGCCGCGACTGGATGCCGGCGAGGCGAATTGCTTGGCGCGAAGTGGGCTGACGTCGACTTTGCCGAGGGCGTGCTGCACGTGCGCCGCTCGCTGGAACAGTATCGAGTGCCGCGCAAGGCCAACGGCAAGCTCGTCGTCGATGGGGATGGAAAGCCGACCTTCGACACAATCGTCTCAGAGAAGACACCGAAGAACGGCAAGGCGCGCGTCGTCGCTCTCCCCGCCTCAGCCCTTGACGCGCTGCGAGCTTACCGTCTCTCGATCGCCGAAAAACAGCTCCCCTCCGCCGAGGGCTATGTCTTCCCCGACGTCGACAGCGTCTCAGCCTGGACACCGCACAAGGTGACTGACGCGTTCCGCGAGCTATGTCGTAAGGCGAAGATCAATAACGCATCCTTCCATTCCTTGAGGCATACTGCGGGTACACTGCTTAACGACAGCGGCTGCGACCCCCGAACCCTGCAGGAGCAGCTTGGCCACAGCACGGTGGCGACCAGCCTTCGCTTGTACGTGCATAGTTCGCTCGACGCTCAGAAACGTGCGGTTGCGGTGCTCGATCGCGTCCTGCCGGTGCGCTCTGCATAGGTTCGTGGTTCGGGCGGTCGAACGCCGTCAATCGTCGCCGGCCGCCCATACTCGGACCAGTGGGAAAGAGGGCGTCGCCGACAGGTGCAACCCGCGTGCAACCCGGAAGCAGGATTCACGTGAATCTCGTTAAGCCATACGTCGCAAAAACGCTGTTAGTATAAAGCTATTTCGTCATCACGGGAGCGTACGGGTCTGGTGGCTCGCACGGTCTTCAAAATCGCTGAGGTCGCCGCAAGGCGACTGGTAGGTTCGATTCCTACACGCTCCCGCCAAGTCAAAACACTCCCTCCACTTAGCAATTTTCGCCTTATTTTACGCGGGTTTTCGGCGTGCCCGGCCTTTCACTACACCGTTCGCTACACAGACTTGGTCAGGCTTAGGTGTTGCCGACGTCACCGAAAAAGCGTTTGCATATTGAAGACAGAGTAGACGCGGCCTGCAAGATCGTCATGCCACTTGCCAGACTCGAACGTTGAAGGAGGTGTTTGCGACGCCTTGTCGGCGTAAAGGACCGAGGCGTCAGAGCGAGCTCGGTCCTTTGTTGCCGATGTTTTAGAACGGGAAAAGAGATTTGCGAAGAGCCGCCGGCGCGACCCCCGCATTACGTCGTTGAATCCGCAGGCTTTGCTGTGCTGCGAACTGAGGTGCCGACACCCCCGTGGGCAAAACGGCAGCTTTTTTATCAGGAATCAGCGCGACCGCACGCTCCAGGCCCTTCCGGTTGAGGGCTGTGCCGACGATCTTTCCGCTGCTGTTAATGTCGTTGCCATATACCACGTACAGGTTGCTGCTCGGCGGAACGAGAAGGTTGAGATCGGTCATCGTACCATTCTGCCATATGAAACCGCGGCAACTGCTCGCGTTGCACGATGCGCCGACGACCTGACCCCGGTCGTTGATCGCATAGGCGACGCTGAGATTGTCGCCGGGCAACGTGCCAAGGTCGCTCATCGTGCCAAGGTCGCTCATCGTGCCGCTCTGCCAGAGGAAAGCATGAGTCGCCGTGTCTCCGGGAAGATCCGAGTAGCCGACAATCTGGCCCCGGTTATTTATGTCGTCTGCGGCGTTATTATTGCTGCCGCCGAGACTGCCGAGGTTGGTCGTAGAGCCGCTTTGCCAGAGAAGAGCGTGAACCGGATCGTCGCATGGTCCCGACCATCCGACGGCCGCTCCACTTTGGTTCATTGCGAAGGCATTGCTAAAAGCATCACCGGATAACGGCGCCAGGGTGACGATCTTACCGTTCGGCTTCCAAATCACCCCGCGGGAGTCGAGGACCAAGGGTGGGGGGCAGCTTGGGTCTTTAATGCTGGTCTCGGCCTCACCAACGATCTGCCCGCGGTTGTTCGCGTCGTTGGCCGCAGAGTTGTTTCCGCCCAAGGTCGGAAGCGACGTCATCGTACCGTTTCGCCAGCTAAATCCTAAGCAGCTGTGTGACGTGCCGAAATCACAGTAGTTTTCGGCATACGGGTCGGTTTGGGAAACTTCGGAGAATCCCACGAACTGACCCCGGGTGCCGTCGTTATAAAAGTTAACGGCGCTGTTCGGGCCGCCCAGCGTGCCGAGGTCGGTCGCTCGATAGGCTTCCCAGAGCTCGGTCGCTCGATAGGCTTCCCAGAGCTCGGCATGTTCGACCTTGTCTCCTTTCAGAAGCGAGGTACCAGTGATCTGGCTGCGGCTGTTGATCGCGGACGCATAGTTTGCCTTACCGCCAAGCGTGGCAAGCGAGAGGATATGGTAGGTCGTGCCGCTTGCTCGTGATCCTGCGCTCGACTCCGATTGCATAGTACGCTGGGCCGGAAGCGCCCCAGCCGCAGCTTCCGGCACGCTCGAGAGCGGTGAGGCGCCGTTGCCCCCGCCGCAACCGCTAAGTAAAGCCGCCGATACGAGCGCCGGCAGAAAAAAGGGTCGAGCGCCAAACGCTCGGCCCTGGTTAAATGATTGGTTCATGATAGACTCCTTTACTGGTCCGCTTGGCGCGTGAGGGCGCGTTAGAACAACGTGACTCCGATTGCTCGCTCCGCTCACGACGTTGGTCGCCAACGTCATGTGACGCCGGTCAAGGCAAACTATGACGCCTCACGGCGACGGCCGAAACCTACAACCACCCGTACAACCGGGCGTTCGGATACGTGAGGAGGCTACCGAGAGCGGCCCGAATGATGTCAGCAAGATGGAGGACCGAGGGCGAGTATCTGGCTCGCCGGACTTCGGGACGCTCCTTCGGCACTACCGACTAGCCGCCGGACTCTCTCAAGAGGCGCTCGCTGAGCGTGCCCGGATGAGCACCCAAGGAATCAGCGCACTCGAGCGCGGTTATCGACGCACGCCCCAGCGCGAAACGCTCGCGCTCTTGGTCGGCGCGCTGGCACTCAACGACGAGCAGCGCGGAGAGTTTGAGGCAACCGCTGCGCGTACAGTGTTATTGGGCCGCTGGGCCCGCGTTACCGTCGGCCCCTGGGCCGATGCGGCAATCGTAAATCTGCCGTTCGCGTTGACCAGCTTCGTCGGGCGCGAGTGCGAGCTCGACGAGATCGCCGAACTAATGCGCCATCATCGAATGGTCACCCTCACCGGCGTCGGCGGCGTCGGCAAGACTCAGACCGCATTGCACGTCGTGAACGCGCCTAGTGACGCCGGTGACGATGCCGTCTGTTTCATCGGACTCGCGCCAATCGGCAATCCTTCGTTGGTGACGTCAACCATCGCGTCAACTTTGGGCCTCCAAGAGGTGCCCGATCGGCCACTGCTCGAGACTCTTGTTGCGTATCTGAAGAACAAAGTATTGCTGCTGATTCTTGACAACTGCGAACACGTCGTTGGGGAAGTCGTAACCGTCGCGCAGGCGCTATTAGCCGGCTGCCCGCGGGTTCGGATTCTCGCCACCAGCCGCGAAGCGCTCCGGGCCGCCGGCGAGTACATCTATCGCCTGCCGTCGTTGCCCGTGCCGTCTGCGGAGGCCGCTCGTACCCTAAGCGCAGCCGGCACCGTCGAATACGGGGCGATTGTCCTCTTCACCAATCGCGCCCAAGCTGCCGAATCTCACTTCGCAATCACCGATGAGAACGCGCCCACGGTTGCCGACCTCTGCCGGCGCTTAGACGGAATCCCTTTGGCTATTGAGCTCGCGGCGGCTCGCGTGAACGTGTTACCGGTAGAAAGGATCGTTGAGCATCTCGCCAACCGCTTTCGGATCCTCACCGGAGGCGAACGTACGGCCCTGCCGCGACAGCAGACCATGCGGGCAACGATCGATTGGAGTTACGATCTGTTATCCGTTCCCGAACAGAAGCTATTCGAGCGGCTCTCTGTCTTCGCCGGCGGATGCACGCTGGCGGCGGCGACGGACGTTTGCGCTGATGGCGACGTCTCGGAGGGCAACGTACTCGACTTGCTGTTGTCACTCGTCGATAAGTCGCTCGTCGTGAGCGATCTGCGCGTGAGTGAATCGCGATATTATCTCTTGGAATCGTTTCGCCAGTATGCGCAAGAGAAACTCAGCGCGCGCGGGGAGCAGGAACAAGTGGCGCACCGTCACGCGCTCGCACTTCTTAAGCTCGCCGAAGAGGTCGATGTCGCGTGGGATACCGCGGCCGACCTAGCCTGGGCCGACGTCACACGATCGGAGCTCGATAACTTGCGCGCAGCCGTCGACTGGGCCCTCGCAGGCCGTGGCGAGATCCTCGCGGGGCAACGCCTCGCCGCGTTAGCGCCGATATGGGAACCTTTTGCTCCCCTCGAGCGGCGCCGCTGGATCACCCTGGCGCGCGCCGCGATCGATGAAAGTACTCCTTCCAGCGTGCTTGCCGAGCTCAGCTTCGCCGACTGCTTGATCAGCCACCATTTAAACGAATTTGCGTTTGAGCTCGCCCACGGACGCGATGCGTTAGACCGCTACACAGCCCTCGGCGACGAACTTGGCATGGTGCGTTCGGAGATTCACGTGGGGCGTGCGCTGGTGGCCTTGCGGCGTATTTCAGAGGCGAAGCCGGTCCTGCGTGACGCCCTCGCCCATGCGCGGCGGTTAGGCCTCGTAAGATGGACGGCCTTCGCGGTAACTACGATGGCGACGGCATGCTATTTTACTGGAGATTTCGCCACCGCTCAGCGTTACATCGACGAAGAGCGTACTATTTATGAAAGTATGGGCGACGTAAAACTCGGTCAGTTAGCATTAAGGCAGCTCGCCGTATGTGAGTTTTATGCCGGCAATGTCAGCGTTGCGGTTCGATATGGTTCCGAGGCCGCTTCGACCCTTCGCGGCTTTAGGGATATGCGAGTTCTTGCTGATACGCTCGCTCTGACGGCGCTTTTCCTTGCCTCGGCCGGTGATTACGATCGAGCCCAGGCTCACGCGCGTGAAGCGCTCGTCATTCAAAGCGAGCAGCACCTCGGAAGAGACCTCTTGATATCGGTCCAGCGTTTCGTAACCATCGCAGTGTTTCGCCCACCGCGCGAGCTCGAGGATCCGAAGCGACACGGACCGGCCGCGCGACTTCTCGGCTTCGTCGATGCTCGTCTCTTAGCGCACGGTTCGCGTCGAACCCCTATGGACGAACAGGAGTACGAACGCGCCATCGGCGGGTTGCGCGACGCGATGGGGACCGACACGGTCGCGAACCTCATGTCCGACGGTGCAACGATGACCGAAGAACAAGCGGTCGCGTTAGCGCTGGCGTTGTAAGCCTAAGGCGCTCAAGGAACCACATCCCAGTCCTCGCTGTTCGAAAACTCGAAGAGCATGTTGGGATTCCAGCCGCGCACGCCCGGATTCTCCGCCGAGAAATTCCCCCGGTAAACCAGCGGCACAAACAGGACGGCATCCCTGACGATGCGTTGCATTGCGCTCAGGAGCATTCGCCGCGAGCTTCGACCCGAGCGCCGCGATTGCTCAGCGAACAACCGATCGTAGCGCGGATCGCACCAGCGCTGCACGTTCGGGCCGTTGGGAGCGCGGCGATCACACGTCCAGATCTCGCTCTGCTCGGGATCGCTGCCGCCGGAGAAGCCGGTCCATGCGAGGTTGAAGCGACCGCCGCTGGAGATGCCGTCGGGGAGACTGAAAAACACGTTCGCAGGATACTCGTGGAGGACGGCCTGCACGCCAACTCGTGCGAGATTCGCTTGCACGACCGCCGCTCCGGTCCGAGTTCCACCCTCCAGGTATGCAAGTTGAACGACGAGCGCCCGGCCCTCTTTGACGCGACCGTCGCCTCGCAGCTTCCATCCGGCCGCATTCAATTCGCGGGCGGCGCGGCTCGGATCGAATGCGTTCGGCTGTATCGAGGGGTCATGCGCCCAGAGGATCGCGGGAATCTCTGTCGTGGCAAGCGGCCAGTTACGGTTGTAAAACTTTGCCGCAATCGCCGGCCTATCGATCGCTTCGAGTAGCGCGCGCCTGATACGAATGTCGTTCGTCGGTGGTCGTTGCGTATTGAAGGCAAGATATGCCGTTGAGTTCTTCTCCGTTCGCACGGGCCGCAACCCCGATAACGAACGTAATTGGACGGTCTGGAAGTCGGCGACGTAATCCATGACGTCCACCGCATGCGTGCGCAACAGCAAGAGTTGAGTATTTCGGTCGGGTACAATCTTTAGAATCAAGCGCAGAAGGTGCGGTTTGCGCCGCGCGTATGGATTGGGTTCCAGGACTATTTCGTCACCGCGCCGCCACTGAACGACCCGAAATGGTCCGCTTCCGAAGGGATGCTCGTTCCACGCGGCGTGAGCGAGATTGGTGCTCGCAAACGCATGCGCCGGCAGGATTCCATAAATATAATCGCTCTCTGCAAACAATGCCGCGACGGCCGCGCCCCACGGTCGCCGCAGGTGCAAGACGACGGTGAACGGGCCGGGTGTGTCGAGGCGCTCGATGATGCGGTAGGGTTGGACTTCAGCAACCGGGTTGGCCGGATCCATGATCGCGCGGTACGTGAACGCAACGTCCGCGGATGTGAGCGCCACCCCGTCGGCAAAGCGCTCATCGTGGCGCAGGTGGTAGCTGATGGTGCGGCCGTCCCGCGAGATGTCGCCGTTTTCGACTGTCGGGACGCGCCTGGCAACCACAGGAACGAGTGCGTTTGATGAGCTCAGCCCGACCAGCGGCTCGGCGTACAGTTGCGCCAAGTCGATGTCCGGCTGAGCAGATTCGAAGAGCGGATTGAGCGAAACCGGATCGTTGATTCGGGCGATCGTCATTTCGTGGAGCGTTCCCCAGCTCGCGTTTTCGCTGCCACGCGTGCATGCTGAAATCGCCGCCACTAATATGACCAGAACGGCGACAAGGAGGGCACGCCTCGAGTGCACAGCCGGACTTTTCGTACTCATAGTTTTGTGCTCGAGACGCGCGCCACCTGGCTGCGCAAGAACTGAGCAACGGTCACCGTCGCCGCAGACCTCGGATGTCGTGTTTAGGACGCTGCCGGCGAACTGCTCGGAGCGAATATCTGCACCGATACGGTCCATGTTCCGATGTCGCCGGACGTCTTCGCATGCCGGCCGGCGCCGTTGGTCACCATATTTCCCGCTTCCATTCGAATACCCATTGCCGTCAGGCGGCGTTGACGTTCCCGAATATTTTCCGCGCAGCGTTGAACCGTCTTGGTTACGTGAACCTGAACTTTCGATCTTTGATGTCGCAGCTTTGGACCGGAGCTGAAGGGCTCTCGCAGCGGGTAGCCGGCTGTGTGATAGCGGAGACTCGAATACTCACTACACCGTTCACTACACAGAATCGGACAAAAGCGGCGTGCGATTTCTATTGGCTTTCGTAGCCCTATGCGCGAGACGGCCAGTAGTATCGGGGACGTTTGAGGATTGAAGGGTAGTGGCGGGGGCGTTAGGAGAACCTCCTACACGCTCCCGCCACTCTCACTTCCGCCAGTGTTTATACGGGTCTTTACCAATGCTCGTGCTTTCCGCTACATCGTTTGCCACGTTTTTCTTCGAAAAGTCCGAACGGCATTTGCACACTCCCTCCAACCCTAGGTACGAGGAGACGGAGTTTCCGGTAGGATGCCGGCGGCGAACGCCGGCGAAGCATACGCGCGGCGTAGACGGCGCGGCTGTGGTGCGGATGTCCAATAGCTCGACATTCCGCAGGTTCGTTTTGCCAACTCCGCCAATAGTGTGTGAGGTCTTTGTGGTCTTCAAGTGTCCGATATTGCTATTTGGCTAGGATCCCTTGCCCTCGAACGTTACGCGGGAGAGTTCGAGCGCGCCGAGATCGACCTGCAAACGCTTGCCGATCTCACCGAGGATGATCTTAAGGAGTTAGGACTTCCAGTCGGCCCTCGCCGTAAAATTCTCACCGCTCTGCGGGCCCAAAAGGGGACGCCACTCGTAGCGCCCGGCGAGGCCGTGTTGCCGCGCGCCGAACGCCGTCACGTCACGGTGTTGTTCGCGGATTTGGTTGATTCGACCGCGATCGCCTCGGCGATCGATCCGGAAGCGATGGGTGAACTGCTTTCGGTGTATCGGCGCGCTGTTTCGGAGGAAATAGAGCGGTACGGCGGATATGTCGCCAAGTTCATGGGCGACGGCGTGATGGCATATTTCGGCTGGCCCCGCGCACAGGAAGACGCAGCCGAACGCTCCTTGCGCGCGGGACTTGGAATCACGGCAGCCGTTTCGGCGACGAGGACGCCAGAGGGTGCGCGCCTTCATACGCGTGTTGGAATCGCGAGCGGCAACGTTGTCATAGGCGACATGATCGGTGGCGGCTCAGCCAAGGAAGAATTCATCGCGGGCGACACGCCGAACCTCGCCGCGCGGCTTCAGGCCGCGGCGCAGCCCGACCAAGTCCTGATCAGCGATGCGACGCATCGTATTGTGGGCGCTCTCTTTAACTGTCAGAGGGGCGGACCGTTCCTGCTCAAGGGTTATAGCGATCCGGTGACGGCATGGCACGTCGGCTGCGAGGCGACCGAGCTGAGTCGGTTTGCGGCCGTGCGCGCGGCGCGCGCTGGCGTCGTCGGACGCGATCGCGAGCTCGGTCTACTCTTCGAGGGGTGGAAAAGGGCGCTCGCTGGCCAAGGCAGCGCGTTCGTCATTTCCGGCGATGCCGGTATCGGGAAGTCGCGGTTGGTGGAAGCTCTGAGCAGTACGGGCGTATCAGCCGCGCGAAAAATTTGTTTGCAGTGCTCCTCGTTTCACTCCACCAACTCGTTGTTTCCAATGGCGCGTTACATCGAACAAAGCGCCGGGCTCCTGGCTGGAGATTCGCCCGCGACGAAGCGCCGACGCCTGGAAGATTTGTTTTTCGGAATATCTGGTTCAGAAACCCTCGTGCCACTGGTTTCGGAAATGCTGTCCTTGACAGACGCCTCCGCGGAGTTGACGCTGTCACGAGACCAGCGTAAAGCGGCGCTCATCGGAGGCTTGGCGACCTGGATGGCCGAGTTGTCCGATCGCCGCCCGACCCTCCTCGTACTCGAAGACGCGCACTGGAGCGATGCCACGACGCTCGATTGGATGACGCGTCTGATGGCGGGCGTCGAGCGTCTCCACCAACTGATCGTTGTAACGGCGCGACCAGATCTTGCGTCACCGTGGAGCGGCCGTCCCCACGTGACGCAGATGAGCCTCGATCGATTGCATCCAGGCGATTGCGAACGTATCCTTATGGCGGTACTGCCCGAGCCGTTACGCGATAACCGCATCATTGAGCAGATCGTGCGCAAGAGCGACGGTAATCCGCTTTTTCTCGAAGAGCTGGCGATGGGCGCCTCGGCAGTCGGCGGCGCCGGGCAGGTCGTACCGGACACGTTGCAAGACGCATTGATGGCGCGACTCGATCAGCTCGGTGAAGGTAAAGCCGTAGCGCAGCGGGCTTCTGTGCTTGGCCGTCGTTTTTCCGGATCGCTTCTCTCGCTCATTTCACCATTAGCGCCGCCGGCACTTGATGCAGAGTTATCCGCACTGGTCGCGGCAGAAGTTGTTTACCCCGTCGCGCGTGTCGCCGACCGCCAGTACGAGTTCAAGCATGCGCTCATGCGAGATGCCGCCTACGAAAGCTTGCTCCTGGTGGACCGCCGACGACTTCACGGCGATGTCGCCGCCGCACTTGAGGCGCGATTCCCGGCGATCGTGAAAAACGAGCCGGAGGTGCTCGCGTATCATTTTGCCGGCGCGAAGAATGCCGAGCGCGCCGCATTCTACCACGAGGCGACGGGAGACCGCGCTTTTGGCCGCGTTGCGCATGCTGAAGCGATCGAGAGCTTCAAAGCGGCGCTTTCGCAGATTGCCCACTTTTCTACGCTGGGCGAGAAAGACCGAGCGGAGCTAAGAGTATTGCTCAAGCTCGGGACCGCTTTGTGCGTCATGCGAGGGCCGCACCACCCTGAAGCCGGGGCCGCCTACGAGCGGGCAGCCGAGATCGCGCGCGCGCTCGGCGATGAGCGCAGTCTATTCCAAGCCGTCTGGGGAATATGGTTTCACTTCGTTGCCGGTCGCGATCTCGACGCGGTGCGTGCTCGCGCCGAAGAACTGGTAGCGCTGAGCGAGCGCTCCGGCGACGAAGGCCATATCCTGGAGGCCATACATTGTCGCTGGTCCACGGAACTGTTCCGGGGAGAAAACGCGGCGGCGGTCTCCGATGCTCGGCGCGGAATAAAGCTCTACGATCCCGAGCGCCATCACCGCCTAGCGGCGATCTTCGGCGGGCACGATCCCGGCGTTTGTGCCAACGCGGCCGGTGGTCTCTGCCTCGCATTAAGCGGTAGCCCGACGGAGGGGCGATCATTAGGAGAGCAGGGGATAGCGCTCGCCGAAGCTCTCGAACACCCGCACAGCATAGCTCATGCGTTGATGCTGACATCGCTGGGCTGCGCGTGCACGCACGACGCCGAAGGAACGCGCCGGTACGCGCTACGCCTGTACACCATCGCGGATAAGTTCGGTTTTCTGCCGTATGCCGCCACGGGCTCGTTTTTGTCGCAGATCTCTTCGGCCGAGGCGCCCACAAGGCTGGACGCAATCGCAGCCGACTTCTCCTACGCTCGCCAGGCGACCCCCCTACCAGTCCCCCTCTCGGCGCTCATGGCCGAGCAACTGGTCGAAGCCGGTCGCGCTCAGGAAGCGCTCGGCGTCGTCGACGCGATGCTGGCCGCACTGAAAGTGCCAAACGTCAGCATTTATCTTTCGGAACTATATCGGTTGCGCGGAATTGCGCTACACGCGTTGCAGCGCAAAGACGCGGAGAAAACCGCGCTAGATACTGCAGTCGCGATTGCAAGAACACAAGGTGCGCGGTTGCTCGAACTACGCGCGCAGTGCACACGCCTACGCCTGGGTGAATCGTCCGCGCAAAGCGATCTCAGCGCGATTGTCACCGAGTGGCCCGAGGG
The DNA here is from genome assembly GCA_049578945.1 of Candidatus Cybelea sp. Classification (GTDB taxonomy): domain Bacteria; phylum Vulcanimicrobiota; class Vulcanimicrobiia; order Vulcanimicrobiales; family Vulcanimicrobiaceae; genus Cybelea. The sequence continues at coordinate 11,207 of JBAUMX010000041.1, forward strand.
CGAGCCTTGCGCTGATTTCTATGATGCGAAATCGCTGCTCGCTGCTACTTCTTAGTCGCTTAGCTTCAACTATCTTTGGCCGATCGATCTATAATGGCGAATCGGAGCATAGCCCAGCCGCCGAACCCGGTATCGGCCGCCTTTCTGCAACTCCGGTTTGCCGAGTTCTGCCACTGCGATCGTGCCCGGACCTTCTCTTGACCGCCAAAGCAGCTCACCACACCGTTTGCTACACAGAGTTGGCCAAAACCGGCCTGTGATTTTTGTATGACGCTCGTAACCCTGAGCGCAATAAAGCCAGTATTATGAGGGACGTTCGAGGCTCAGAGAGTAGTGCCGGGGACGTTAGGAGAACCCCCTACACGCTCCTGCCAAGCCAAAACAATCCCTCCACTTAGTGGTTTTCGCCTGATTTTACATCGGTTTTCCGGCGGGCGGCGCTTTTCACTACACCGTTTACCACACAGATCGCTTGAGGCTAAGCGCGCCGGATGCCTCGGATCCCAGCGAAGCGTACGGCGTAGATCGTGCAACGGTGCGGATAGCCTCTTACGCCGGACCCGACGAATCAACTTTATCCAGGATGCATGGCAAATCGCCGTAGCATGCGACGCCCTCCGGCGAACGTTTCCACTCGTACGCTCCAAGTGCGCTCCGCGTCCTTTCAATCCAACCGTTGGACGGCCTCGCGAGGATGATCGTGGTAAGACGGCGCATGTTGGGCCCGGAGGTTGCACGACCATGTGGGTGGTTCTAGGTCTTCTCGTGGCCGCGGCCATCGGCGTGACGACGGTGCTCAGCGTGGGCCGTCGGGGGTCGGCAGTACGTGACGACTATCCGTGGCTGCTGGACGAAGTTTCGAAACTCCATGTGAACACCGTCGGCAGTCTCGCCGGGTTCGCCTTTACGGGCGTCGTACTCGTGGTGACCCTTGCGCGAGACAGAACAGGAGCTGCAGGGGTAGCGCTTGACGCTGCGATTCTCATGTTTCTCGTCGCATATTTGTACTGGGTTGGCAGCGCATTTTTGATTTCGTACCTGCCGCATGTCCGCACCAGCGGTGACTTCGTGCAACGCGTCCACTTCAGCCTCGCCTCGATCATCGAATACCGCACCGTCTTTCTCTCCTGGTTTGCGTTACTGCCGCTGCTTCAAGCTAACGGCCTTAACCGACTCGTGCCGGTTCTCTACTTCTTTCTCCCTGTATCACTGCTGCTCGGATCGTTGCTCCTGGCCATGGCCACCGATGGACTAGGCCTTCTGCGCGTGAAAGAGACGTATTTCTCTGCAGCCGTAGGCACCGCTCTGTCGCTCACGTACGGCGGCCTTGCATGGGGACTCCCGGGCATTCGCTCGTCATATTCCTCACTATATCTCGCGCTCGCGATTTTCTGCGTCAACGGCGCAGGTTTCGCGGCCGCGGCCCTAACGCCGCTGTCACCCAGATACGATGGGGTCAAACGCTTTTACGAGAAACATGGACGACAAATCATCATTGCCGACATGCAACTCACAATGATCTCACTGACTTTCCTCTGGCTCGCGGTCGTGGGAGCCATTTAACCCGACACGTGCGATTCGTCTACGCAATCTTGTAAACGCTACGGTCGGGTTTGAACAACTAGCGATCGCGCCGGGTAAGCCTGCAACGACCGCTGTCGACTAACGGCAACCCGAGGATGGACAACGTTCAGTCGTTCTGGCGTAACCCCGCAATCCGTTCCGCGCGAAAGTTTCAACTCGAACGGTGAAGGCTGCATAGCGGCGCCCTTCACCTCAGAATGTCACCGCTGCCGAGGCATAGTGACATTCTGAGAGCCGGTCAGATACCGCCTGTTCGTCTAACGAGCGTCTAGCGGTCGACCGGGAAGTCATGCTCCGAGCCTGCGACCTCGATGCCACTAGAGACGATTTGCCCCTAACGGGAGGACGGGTCACTACACCGATCACTACGCAGAATCGGTTAAAAGCGCCCTGCGATTTCTATTGACGATCGTAGCCCTGAGCGTAATAATGCCGGTACAGGTACATTCGGAACCGTTTCTTCATCCCCATATCTTTACGGCCTGGGCGGGCGATGCCGAGAATCTAGGGATTGCCGCGGCGGCGTGGATCGCCGCGGATTATCTCCTTCGTTATGAGCCGCACGTAAAGTAGCCCGATGCGGATCAGGTTCGCGGAATCGAACGAACGAGCGATGCTTGAAAGCCTTCAGTTTCGCGCATCTACGGAGTCGCCGCTGTACCGAGACGCAATCTTGCAGCATCCCGAGGCGATATTTGGATTGTGCACTTCTGCGTCGCCCGTGGGGATAAGGCACTGAGGATAGAACTGACGGCCAATCCGCTCGCTATTGGGTTCTACGAGAAGCTGGGGTTTGTCCAGCTTCATGAAACGCTTACGCGATTCGATCCGGCCCTGGCAATGAGTTACGCGTTGTAAGAAAAAGGCGGACGCCAAGAG
>JBAUMX010000042.1:0-1808 GCA_049578945.1 Candidatus Cybelea sp.
TCGCTGTGGACCTGGAGCCGCCCGCGGAGCCCTGGGCCGAAGCGGCGAACCATGTGAGGTCTGCGGCTTCCGTGGGCAAGGAGCAAAGCACACATGAGACGTTGGAATCTTAGACAATATGGAAGGGCAGCGCGCGCGCCGGCGTGCGCGTCGGTCTAAAGAACGAGGACCGGCCCCTATCGCGAAGTCGTAGTTTATCGAGAACGACAGAGCTACACGCGAAAGGAGCCGGCTGTGACCAAGAATAGCGCATCTTCCCGCCCGAGTGAACCCCAGACGTTTGTGGGCCTCGACGTCCACAAGGAAACGATCGCCGTCGCCGCTGCCGACCGCGGCTGCACCACACCACGCTCACTGGGGATCATTCGCAATGATCTCGACGAGCTGCGTAAGGCGCTTCGCCGGTTAGGCTCGCCTGCGCAGTTGCAGGTATGCTACGAGGCCGGAGCCTGCGGCTATGCCATCTATCGATTTCTGACGCGGCTGAAGATCAAGTGCCTCATCGTTGCGCCCTCGTTGATCCCGCGCAAACCCGGCGACCGAGTTAAGACCGATCGGCGCGACGCACTAGCATTGGCACGCCTCTTGCGAAGTGGGGATCTTACCGCTACTTGGGTGCCTGACCCGCAGCACGAAGCGTTGCGCGATTTAGTTCGCGCCCGGGAGGACGCCGTCGAAGATAGGCTTCGTGCGTGGCATCGGCTCACAAAGTTCTTGCTACGGCTCGGGGTTAGCCCACCGCCTGGCGTTCGCGCGCGGTCAGTCCGATATCGGCAGTGGCTCGACGGCCTTCAGTTCGACGACGCTGCTCAAGGCTTGGTTTTCGTTGAGTACCGGCACTGTCTGGAAGAAATCGATCAACGCATCACGCGCTTCGAGCACCAACTCACTGAGCTCGCGCAGCGCTCGCCACATGCGGCCACCATCGCTGCATTACAAGCGATGCGTGGAATTAAACTCCTCACCGCAACGACGATCGTGAGCGAGGTCGGCGAACTGGGCCGTTTTGCGAGCCCGCGCCAACTCATGGCCTATGCCGGTTTGGTACCGTCGGAACACAGCAGCGGCAGTCGGCTGCGTCGTGGTTGTATCACCAAGAGCGGGAACGCGCACCTGCGCCGTGTGTTGGTCGAGGCGGCCTGGCACGCTCGCCTTGTACCCAAAACGCCCGAGGCGCTACGCTGTCGACAGGATGGCGTTCATCGGCAGGTTTGCACGATCGCGTGGAAGGCGCAGCACCGACTGTATAAACGCTATCGGCAGCTGTGTGCGCGGGGCAAGCGACCGCAGCAAGCCGCGGTCGCCGTCGCTCGTGAGCTCCTGGGCTTTATCTGGGCGATCGGTCAAGTCGTTCGAAGTTCCAACGCTCTCAAGAAGGTTGCTGCATAATAATGAGAGGAGGTTCAGGTGCATTGGCCGGCTGGCGTTCCGCAGTTAACGGCAAGGAGAACCCTCAAGTAGTGGCCTGCGCCAAGCTTCGGCCCAACGCGCGTTCTTAGACCGAGGCAGCTCCCCGACGAATCAATGTCATGCGGCTTTGACCCGCGAATATCAGCGTGATTCACCGTCGAGACGCCCGGACCGCCAGTCGGCTAATGCACCTGAGTCTCACCACCGGTGGGAGAGATTCATGCCTACGAAAATCGCGAGCAGAGGAGGTTGACAAATGCCCTTCCATATCAGCCACTATGCAATAGGCAGCTGCGTCACCGCAGCATTGCTTGCTGGCTGCGGCGGATCGCAGCCGCCGATCGGCGCGCCGGGCGCGTTGCCGCAAACCCCTCTGACTACCCACGGGAAAACATTTT
>JBAUMX010000043.1:0-12536 GCA_049578945.1 Candidatus Cybelea sp.
CGGTCGTCGAACCACCTAATGCCTCGAGCGAGGTTTCCTAATAAGATGTTGACACCGAAAAGAGTCAAGTGGCGCAAGGTGCAGCGCGGCCGAATGACGGGTGCGGCGTCGCGCGGAAACACGCTGAGTTTCGGCGATTACGGTCTGCAGGCGATGGAGCCGTGTTGGATGTCCAACCGGCAGATCGAAGCGGCACGTATCGCGATGACGCGTTACATCAAACGCGGCGGCAAGGTCTGGATCAAAGTCTTTCCGGACAAGCCGGTGACGAAGAAGCCGGCTGAAGTGCGCATGGGCTCGGGCAAGGGAAATCCCGAGGGCTGGGTAGCGGTCGTTCGCCCAGGGCGGGTGCTCTTCGAGCTTTCCGGCGTCGCGCCCGCGGTGGCTCGCGAAGCGCTCCGGCGCGCCGCCGCAAAACTGCCGATCGATACCAAGATCGTTGCGCGCGAGGAGGCCTAAGTGCAGAAGAAAGAGCTTGAGGGATTGCGCGAACTGAGCGTCAAGGAGCTGCAGCAGAAGGCTCGCGACGTAAAGTCGGAACTCTTCAATTTGCGGTTCGCACTGCGCACCGGCCACCTGACGGACTTCAGCAAGATTCGCGCGATGCGCCGTTCCTACGCGCAAATTCAAACGATTATCTGTGAGAAGCGGCTTGCCGAGGGAGAGCATGGAGCAGCCTAGCAATTCCGCCCCCCGCCAAGAGGCAGCTCGGGGAAAACGTCGCGTCAAGCAAGGACGAGTTGCTTCGACCAAGATGGAGAAGACGATCGTCGTCGTTTCCGAGACGCGCGTACCGCATCGGGCGTACGGGAAGATCGTTCGCAAGTCGACCCGCTTCAAGGCGCATGACGAGCGTAACGAGGCGAACGTGGGTGACGTCGTCCGGATCGCGGAGTGCCGCCCGATCTCTCGCGAGAAGCGTTGGCGTCTGGTCGAGATCGTGGAGCGCGCGAAGTGATCCAGCAAGAGACGCGGCTGAAAGTTGCCGATAACAGCGGGGCACGGGAGCTGCTTGTAATTCACGTGAGCGGCGGCGGCCGGCACGTCTACGCACACGTCGGCGACGTGGTCGTCGGCACGGTCAAGAGCGCGATTCCGGGTGCGGCGGTCAAGAAGGGGCAGGTTGTCAAGGCGGTGGTCGTTCGGACGAGCGCGCCTGTTCGGCGCGTTGACGGGTCGGTCGTTCGCTGCGACGACAACGCATGTGTGATTATCAAAGGTGAAAAGGATAACCTCGACCCGCGCGGGACGCGCGTCTTCGGGCCGGTGATGCGGGAGCTGCGCGAGCGCGGATTTCTCAAGATCGCGTCGCTCGCGCCGGAGGTGCTCTAAGCGATGAAAGCAACCATTCTCAAGGGCGACACGGTGATGATCCGGCGCGGCAAAGAGCGCGGGAAGCGAGGGACCGTCAAAGACGTGCAGTCTCGTACGGCGACGGTCGAGGGCGTCAATATCGTCAAGCGCCACGCGAAGCAGCAAGGGCAGCAGCAGCGGCAGTCTGCGATGGGCAGATCGATGCAGACCGGCGGCATCATCGAGAAGGAAGCGGCGCTCCCGCTTTCGGCGTTGCAGTACGTCTGCGAGAAATGCAAGGCGCCGACGCGCCTGCGCCGCGGCCGCACCGCCGACGGCGCAGTGCATCGCATCTGCGTGCGTTGCGGCGAGCCGGCTCGCGACTCGGCGAAGGGAGCCTAAGGCGTGGAACGGTTAAAAGAGATGTACCAGCAACAGATTCGGCCCAAGCTTCAAGAGCGCTTCGGGTACAAGAACGTCAGCCAAATTCCGAAACTCGAGAAGGTCGTCGTTAACATGAGCGTCGGTGAGGCAATCGCCAATCCGAAGGCACTGGATGCCGCGGTTAGCGAGCTGACTGCGATCACCGGTCAGCGGCCGATCGTAACCAAGGCAAAGAAGTCGATCGCAGCTTTTAAGCTTCGCGCCGGAGTGAACATCGGTGCCAAAGTCACGCTTCGCGGCGATCGGATGTACGTTTTCGTCGACAAGCTCTTCAACGTCGTCCTGCCGCGCATCCGCGACTTCCGCGGTTTGCCCGCCAAGTCGTTCGACGGGCGAGGAAACTACAACCTCGGCCTGCGCGAGCAACTCGTCTTTCCGGAGATCAACTACGATAAGGTCGATAAAACGCGTGGAATGGACGTCACCATCGTGACGACCGCCAAGACCGACGAAGAGGCGTCGGAGTTCCTCGTCGCGATGGGGTTGCCGTTGCAGAAGGCGCCGGGAGGTACGAGCCGCTGATGGCCAAGACCAGTTTAATCATCAAGTCGCAGCGCGACCCGAAGTTCGGAGTTCGCCGGCACAACCGCTGCAGAGTCTGCGGACGGCCGCGCGGCTATCTGCGGAAATTCGCTATGTGCCGAATCTGTTTTCGCGAGAACGCGCATGCGGGCGTCGTCCCGGGCGTGACCAAGGCCTCGTGGTAAAGGAAGCGAGCAAATGTCGATAACCGATCCGATTGCAGACATGCTGACGCGCATTCGTAACGCCAACACGGCCAACCACAAGACGGTTGACGTGCCGGCTTCGCGCGTCAAACAAGCGATCGCGCAGATCCTGCGGGATGAGGGCTTCATCGAAGGGTTCGAGCGAATCGACGGGGGGCCGCAGGGCACGATTCGCATCGCGCTTCGTTACGGCCCGGAGAAAGAGAAGATCATCACCGGATTGCGCCGGATCTCGCGGCCGGGACTGCGCGTTTACACGCCCAAGACCGAGATACCGCGCGTATTAGGCGGCCTTGGCTTGGTCATCATCTCTACGCCGCAAGGTATTATGTCGGGTAAGCGGGCGAAGAAACAGGGCGTGGGCGGCGAGGTTCTTGCGTATGTGTGGTAAGCCATGTCGCGGATAGGGAAGCTTCCGGTTACGGTGCCGTCCGGGGTCGAGGTTAAGCTCGAGGCCGGTGAAGTTCTCGTCAGCGGTCCGAAGGGCCGGTTGCGCCAGCGCATTCGCGCGGACGTCGTCGACGTGAGCATGACCGACGGTAGGATCGTCGTCGCGCGTAAAGGCGACGCGAAAGCACATCGCAGCGCTCACGGGCTGACCCGCACGCTTATCGCGAACATGGTGGAAGGCGTCAGCAAGGGCTTTCGCAAGAGCCTCGAGATCACCGGCGTCGGTTATCGCGTTGCGAAGTCGGGCGAGCGTTTGAACTTGAGCCTCGGCTATTCGCATCCGGTCGCTTTCGAGGCACCCGAAGGCGTCTCGCTCACCGTCGAGGGTCAGAACAAGATTCACGTTGACGGCATCGACAAGCAAGCCGTCGGCCAAGTCGCTGCCGAGATCCGGCGCTTGCGCGAGCCCGAGCCGTATAAGGGCAAGGGAATTCGCTACGAAGGCGAGCGGATTCGCAAGAAACTCGGCAAGGCCGGAAAGGCGGCAAAGAAATAATGAGCAAGGCCGAAGCTCGGCGCGAACGGCACGCACGTCTGCGCAAGAAAGTCTCGGGATCGCAGGAACGCCCGCGTTTGTACGTGCGCCGGTCGCTGCATCATCTCTACGCGATCCTCGTCGACGACGCGCGCGGCCACACGCTGGCCGCCGTATCGACGCTCGACAAATCGGTCACCGGCGAACTCGCGTCGAAGACGAACGTCGAGGCGGCAAAGGCCGTCGGCAGTGCGATCGCAGCCAAGGCGAAGGCTGCCGGAATATCGGACGTAGTCTTCGATCGTGGAGGCTACAAATATCACGGCCGCGTGCGTGCGCTTGCCGATGCGGCTCGTGAAGCGGGGTTACACTTCTAATGCAATATCGAAATCGCGATCGCGATGGCAGCGGACTCGAAGAGACCGTGGTGCGCGTGAACCGCGTCGCAAAGGTCGTCAAGGGCGGAAAACGCTTCAGCTTCAGCGCACTCGTCGTGGTCGGCGATCGCAAAGGCAAAGTCGGCTTCGCGATCGGCAAAGCGGGCGAGGTTCCGGAGGCGATTCGCAAGGCCGTCGAGCAAGCTCGCAAGAACCTCGTCAACGTCGCGATGGTCGAGCGGACGATCCCGTACGAGGTTCGTCACGAGGTCGGCGCGGCCACGGTGCTGCTCAAACCCGCCGCACCCGGGACGGGCGTCATAGCGGGCGGCTCGATGAGGGCCGTTCTCGAACTCGCCGGAATCCACGATATCCTCACCAAATGCTTGGGCACCAACAATCCGATCAACGTCGTCATGGCGACCGTCTCGGCTCTCAAGTCGTTGCGCACGCCCGAGCAAGTTGCGGCAATGCGCGGCAAGAGCGTCAAAGAAATTTACGTAGCGTGATATGGCAAACAAATCGATTCTGAAACTGGGGGCGCTCAAACCCGTACCTGGGAGCCGGCCCAAGCGCCAGCGCATCGGTCGCGGCCACGGCTCGGGCATGGTTAAGACCGGCGGCGAAGGTGGAAAAGGCCAGACCGTTCGGTCGGGCGGCGGCAAGGGACCGGCCTTCGAGGGCGGCCAGACCGCCTGGGCGCGGCGGCTTCCGCATCGGCGCGGCTACTCGCAAAAGGCGCGCGATCGCGGCCACTTCGGGACGCGCTTCGCCATCGTCAACTTGCAGCGTCTCGCGCATTGGGATCCCGCCGTCGAGGTTACGCCCGACTCGTTGCAAGAGCGCGGGCTCGTTAAAGCCGTGCGCGACGGGGTCAAGATTCTGGGTTCCTTGGGCGACGCTGCGCTGCCGGCCGGCTTGCGCGTCCGCTACGTCCTCTTTTCAAAGAGCGCGCGCGAAACGCTCTTGGCGGCAGGGGCGCAGCTCGAAGAGAACTCCGGCGCGGACCACTGATGTTCGATAACCTGCGAGCGGCCGTGCTCGTCCCCGAGATCCGCCAACGCGTCCTGTTCGTCTTCTTTGCCTTCGCGTGGTTCGTCTTTATGATCCACGTGCAGCTTCCCAACGTCAATCAAGCCGCCTGGCAACGCGTTCTGCAAAGCGGCGCGTTCTACAATTTGCTCGGCTTCCTCTCGGGCGGAGCGCTCCAGAAGCTCTCGATCATCGCGATGGGCATCACGCCCTACATTAACGCCTCGATCATCATGCAATTGATGACCGTCGTGCTGCCGCAGCTCGAGGAGATGGCCAAGAAAGGTGGCGAGGAAGGCCGGAAAAAGATCAGTCAGTACACGCGCTGGCTGACGATCGTGCTCGCTACGGTCCAAGCGACGTTCATGGCGATTTCGATGGAACGCTCGGGCGTCTTTTACGACACGAGTACGTGGTATCTGCTCTACGCGATCATCGCGATGGTCGGCGGCACGCTCTTCTTAATGTGGCTCGGCGAGCAGATTAGCGACAAAGGTATCGGCAACGGCGTCTCGCTGATCATTTTCATTGGAATCGTTCTGCGCTATCCGCAGTACGTTACACAGACCTATGCGTCGGCAAGCCAAGGCGCCGAATCGCTGCTCAATTTGCTGATCTATATCGTGATCGCGATCCTGGTGATTGTTTCGATCGTCTTTCTCTACCAGGGGCAGCGGCGCGTGCCGGTTCAACAGGCGCGGCGAGTCGTCGGACGCAAGATGTTTGCCGGACGGTCGACCTATATTCCGCTGCGCCTCAACAACGCAGGCGTCATCTCGATTATCTTTGCGATCTCGATTCTGCTGCTGCCGCAGCAGGCGCTCGGGTGGTTCGGGCACGGCGCGGGTGCGCAACCGACCTTCGTGCACCTCTTCGGTCCCTTCGAGTTTCCGACGAACCCGGCCGCGCTGGCGAGCGTCTTCAACGTCTGGTTCTCGCCGAACGGCGTGATCTACAACATCGTCTATTTTGGACTGGTCGTTATCTTCACGTTCTTCTATAGCTCGGTGGTGCTCAACACTCGCGACGTTGCCGACAATCTGAAGAAGACCGGGGCTTTCGTCCCCGGTATCCGTCCCGGCCAGCCGACCGTCGATTACCTCAACAAGATCCTGATGCGAATCACGACGGCAGCGGCCATCTATCTCGGTCTTCTGGCGGTGCTGCCGGGTGCTTTCCAACGCGGGCTGTCGATCACGACCTTCTATTTGGGCTCGACGTCGCTGCTGATCGTCGTCGGCGTCGCGCTCGATACGATCACGCAGATCGAGGCGCGCCTCGCAATGCGAGACTACCGCGGGTTCATCAAGCGGTAACGGTCTGTCGAGCTCATGCACGTAATCTTTCTCGGGCCCCCGGGTGCGGGCAAAGGAACGCAGGCGCGGTTGCTTCACGAGCGCTTCGGCGTAGAACAGATCTCGACCGGTGACATTCTGCGCGCCAACTTGGCGCGTGGGACGAAGCTTGGAAAAGAAGCGGAAGAGTATATGCGCCTTGGCCGGCTCGTCCCCGACACGCTTGTCATCGGAATGATCGAGCACGAGCTCGAACGCGCGCACGACGGCTTTGTAATCGACGGGTTTCCGCGAACGGTCGCCCAGGCGCAGGCTCTCGACGCGTTGCTATCGCGGTGGCGTCGTCCCCTCGATGCGGCGATTCTCTTCAGCGGCGAGCGATCCGCGTTGGTCGCGCGGCTGGCCGCGCGTTGGACGAATCCTCGCAACGGCCGAACGTACAACGCGCTCACGAATCCTCCAAAAGTTTCGGGCATCGACGACGAAGATGGCGGCAGACTGGTTCAGCGCGAGGACGACCGTCCCGAAACGGTGGCGAAGCGGCTGGAAGTCTACGACCTGCAGACGCGACCGCTGATCGCGTACTACCGTAAGGCGGGAAAGCTGTTCGAGGTCGACGCGCTTGCGAGCGTAAAGTCGGTCGCGGACCGAATTGCGGCGGCGGTCGGCGCAGAGCCGGCGCACAACTGATGGTTACGCTTAAGTCGGCGCGCGAGATCGAGGCGATGCGTCGCAGCGGCAAGGTCACGTCGCAAGTATTGACGGGATTGATGAAAGTAGTGCGTCCCGGCATGTCGACGAGCGAGCTCGACGAGTTGGCCGAACGCGGCATTCGTCAAGCGGGCGGCGTGCCGACGTTCAAGGGTTACAACGGCTTTCCGGGCTCGATCTGCGCCTCCGTCAACGAAGAGGTCGTGCATGGAATCCCCGGCCCGCGCGTTTTGCGCGACGGCGATCTTCTCTCGATCGACATCGGCACGACGCTCGACGGTTACGTCAGCGACAGCGCGGTCACCGTCGCGGTCGGCAACATCTCGCAGAATGCCCGGCGCCTTCTCGAAGTTACCAGGGAGTGTCTGACCGTAGGGATCGCGCAAATGCAGCGCGGCAACCATCTGGGAGATATCGGGGCCGCGGTTCAGGCGCATGCCGAACGCCACGGATACGGCGTCGTACGCGAGCTGGTAGGACACGGGGTTGGAAGGGCGATGCACGAGGAGCCGCAGGTCCCCAACTACGGAGAGCCCGGGACGGGCATGGAGCTGCGTCCTGGTTTGGTGCTGGCGCTCGAGCCGATGATCACGCAAGGAGGCCCGAAGATCCGCATTCTCGGCGACCGCTGGACAGTCGTCACCGCAGATGGTAAGCTCGCAGCGCACTTCGAGCATACGATCGCGCTGACGGAGGACGGCCCGAGGATTCTAACCCTCCGGGATTTTGCGGAGGATCCCGCGATCGAACCGTACCGTCCGCCGCAGGAAGCGATTGCGTAGGTGCTCGGTTAGTGGCGCGTAAGCGGGGCGGACGCCCTCCTCGCGGCAAAGCGAGCGCGAAGAAAGCTGCAAAAACGGCCACGCCGAAAGAAGAGGCAATCGAGGCCGAGGGCACGATCGTGGAACCGCTGCCCAACGCAATGTTTAGAGTTGAGCTAACAAACGGTCATCGCGTGCTAGCGCACGTTTCGGGGAAGATCAGGGTGAATTTCATCCGCGTCCTCCCGGGAGACCGCGTCCTGGTGGAACTCTCGCCCTACGACCTGACACACGGCCGAATAACGTATAGATACAAATGAACGACGAATAGATACCAATGATCGACGAAGTCCCGATTGGGAGAATGCTAGAGCGATAACGACAGTTTGGGCGCCCCCAGGGGAGGCTCAAGCAAACCAAGATGTGAAAGGCGCCCACGGGTTGGGGCCCCCACGAGAGTGCGGGGCGCGGAGTCCGGAGAGTGCTAGAGCGATAACGATAGTTTGGGCGCCCCTAAGGGAGTCTCAAGCAAACCAAGATGTGAAAGGCGCCCACGGGTTGGGGGCCCCACGAGAGTGGGGGGCGCGGAGCCCGGGGCGGAGCGCAATATAGAATGAAAGTCAGACCCTCGGTAAAGAAAATTTGTGAGAAATGCAAGATCATCCGCCGTCGCGGCAAGGTGCGAGTGATTTGCGAAGTCAACCCCAAGCACAAGCAAGTGCAGGGGTAGAAGGAAGAGATTATGGCACGTATCGCCGGCATCGATCTCCCGCGCGAGAAGCGCGTTGAAGTTGCGCTGACCTACATCTTCGGAATCGGCGCACCGACGGCGCGTAAGCTGCTCGCCTTTGCGGGCGTGAGTCCCGACCTGCGCGTGAAAGCGATGAGCGAAGAAGACGAAAAGAAGCTGCGCGATGCGATCGACTCGCTGCAGTTGCGAGTTGAAGGCGACCTTCGCCGCGAGGTGCAGGGCAACATCAAGCGTCTGATGGACATCGGCTGTTACCGAGGGCTCCGGCATCGGCGCGGCTTGCCGGTTCGCGGACAGCGAACCAAGACAAACGCGCGGACGCGCAAAGGTCCTAAGCGTACCGTCGCCGGCAAGAAAAAAACCCTAGCCAAGAAATAGCATTTCGGAGGAAGCTTTGATTTGGATGCAGCTCTAGGAGCGGAGGGCCGAAGTTTACTATGGTAATCGAGGCCCGACGCGACAACGAGATGCGCCAAATCAGAGCTTTCTAACCGTGAAGGCGGTGATTACGGCGGGAGGCCGCATCGACGGCGAGTTTGCGGCCGCTGCCGGCACCGACGTGAAAGCGCTTGCGCCCGTGCGCGGCGCGACGATGCTCCAACTAGTGATCGACGCCTTACGCGCGGCGGGTGTTACCGAAATCGCTGTCGTGGGCGGAGAAGAAGTGAAGGCCGCGTGCGCTTCCGGCGTCGATCGTTTCGTCGCGGAAAGCCCTTCCGGCAGCGAGAATCTGCTGCGTGCACTGCGCGCGTGGCCCGGCGACGAACGGCTTCTTTACGCGACCAGCGATTTGCCGTACGTTACGGCGGCGGCGGCGGCAGATTTCGTCGACCGCGCCGGGCATGGCACGCTTGCGGTCGCGCTCGCTGAGTTTGCCGACTTCACCGCGCGCTTTCCCGGCGCACCATCCTTCGGAATTCGGCTTGGACGCGAGCGCGTCGTCAACGGCGGTTTGTTCTCGATTCCGCCGGGAGCCGGCGAGAAGCTCGCCGCGATAGCGACGCGCTTCTTCGAAGCTCGTAAGAAACCGTGGCGGATGGCCAGCTTAGTGGGTCCGTCGGTTTTGATCCGCTTTCTCTCCGGAAGATTGCGCGTCGCGGATCTGGAGACGATGGCGCTGCACGTGCTGCAGGTGCCGGCGCAGGCTCTTCGCGGCTGCGCTCCGGAGCTCGCCTTCGACGTCGATACGATCCTTGAATACCGGTATGCCTGCGCGCACCGTTAGCCCGTTTCGGCTAGCGCTTTTCTGGCTTGGCATTCAAGCCGTGTGGGGCGCGTTGCTGGGAATCTCGCTGCAATCGCGGACAATCGAACTCGCCGCGAACAACCCGGTGATAGCATACGGCCGGCTCGCGACCGCGGGCGCGGCAATGGCCGCGATCGTGCAGATCGTCGTTGGTGTTTGGTCCGACGCACGCCGGCGTAGCGGGAGCCGTCGCATCGAGTTCTACGTTGCCGGCGCGATCGGTGGCACCGCGGCGCTCGCGTTCTTTTACGACGCGCAAACGTTCTTTGCGCTGACGATCGCGTACGTCGCGCTGCAGGCGACGCTGAACGTGGCCATCGGCCCTTATCAGGCGATCATTCCGGACTTCGTCGAGCGGATCCGAATCGGCAACGCGTCGTCCTGGATGGCGGCGCTGCAATCGGCGGGAAATGCGATCGGCGCGCTTTGCGCGAGCTTTATCACCAACGCGCGCGCCTTGGGATCGGCGCTGGGCGGCCTGCTGTTGGTAACCGTTGCAATAACGTCGTCGCACGCGGCCTGGCTGCCGCTGCGCGATTCCCCCGAACGCGGCGAAGGTCTGCGGGTCACGCGCCCGTTTGTAGATTTGTTTGTGTCGCGGGCACTCGTGTACGTCGGGTTTTACACGCTGCTCGGCTATCTGCTCTTCTACGTCGAAAGCGTGCTCGGAGCTGCGACGCTCGCCGACGCTCGCCGTCAGACCGGAATCCTGATATTTAGCTTTACGCTGGTCGGAGCGCTTGGCGCCGCACTCGCCGCGCGGCCCAGCGACCGGCGAGACAAGCGCTTCGTGGCGACGATCGGCGGCAGTGTGTTCATCCTGGCGCTGGCGGTTTTCATCGTGACGCACGGCTTTGCAGGGGTCGTCGCCGCTACACTGATCGCCGGCGTCGGCTGGGGCGTCTTTCTGGTGGCCGACTGGGCGATCGCGTGCCGAGTCTTGCCGCCCTCCGCGATGGCGTCGGCGATGGGCATCTGGAATCTCGCGATCGTGCTGCCGCAGATCGCGGCGCCGGCGCTCACCACCCTCGTGCTGCAGCATTTGTCCTTGGCGGGGAGCCCCGAAGCGCCTAGAGTGGCCTTTGGGCTAGCGCTTATCGAAACGCTTGCCGGCATCGCTTGGTTATGGAGGTTATCGCCCGCTGTCGTAGCAGGCTAGCGGGCGGCAGCAGACCCAGGAAGGCACCCTTCCGCATGAACTTTTCGGCAGCGTGACGAACCAGTCAGCAGGCATGACCTGCAATACTCGATTCGAACAGAAGGTTCCCTAAGGAGGTACTCAATGAACCGACTGAGCACCGGACTGCTCGCGGCGTTGATCGCAACGCTTTGCGGGTTGAACGCGGTAGCCGCTCCGTCGACTGCGACGCAAGGAAACACTGGAAACGGCGTCGCGCAGGCGGGGGGAGCTCCGCCGGCGGATTTCGGAAGTCCGCCGTCCGGCCAGATTCCGATTCTTTTCAACGATCATCACGTCTACAGCAAGCCCGATCTTCTTAAACAAGGTCGCGTCCTCGCCGCACTGGTGAAGGGCGGCACGATCTTGATTCCGTTGCGCTCGATGTTCGAGCAAATGGGCGCGACGGTTTCGTGGGATGCCGGGAGCAAAACGGCGACGGTATCCAAGCCGGGCGCCGAGGTCAAGGTGACGGTCGGCAAGCCCGAAGTGGTCATCAACGGCGAGTCTCGTCCGCTGGACGTTCCGCCTGAGATCTACCAAGGCGTCGTCGTCGTGCCGGTCCGAGTGATTTCGGAGGGCATGGGGGCATACGTGCAGTGGGTTCCCGACAAACGGTTGGTGGTGGTGCGGTACATTCCCGCGACGCCGCCCCCGGCTCCGGCCCCGCCGCCGCCGCCCGCTCCGCCGCCGCCACCCCCGCCGACGCCGGCACCTGTCAAACCGCCGAACGTCGTGTTCATCGCGGGTGACTATCTCTTCAATCCGAAAGTCTACAACCAGTTCTCGCCAGGCAGCGGTGGCGCGGGGGGCTCGTTTAGCGTCCGCGGCGGCGTGGAGTTCAACGCGATCGGCCTGCCGTTCATGATCGCCGCGAACTACACGAACTGGCAGTATCCGCACAATTGCGGCGTCCCGCAAGCTCAGGCCAATCTCAACAACGCAGCCGAATGCTTCGTCACCGTCATTGGTAGTCGAGGCGCAACGTACGTGCCGGCGTTTACGGCCGTCGATCGCAATATCGACGTCCGCTTAGGCTACCGGATTTTCAATCCGCACGTCTACATCGCGATTGGTTACATTTGGGGCTCGAATAACTACGGTTATCCGACCTTAAATGCAGTCGGCGGCGGCCTCGAAAAGCTGCCGGACTTCGGCCAGAAGTTCGATTACTACGGCTCCATCTACTACTATCCAAACTTCAGCGGATCGTTCACCACCGGCGGAAACGCCGTCCCGCCGAACGAAACCTTCGGCGTTGGTTACAATCTCTTGAAGTATCAAGTCGGAGTCTCGTATGCGGTCATCCCGTCAGCCGCCATAGAAGCCGGCTGGATGGGTGAAAACGCAGCGAATAAGAACAACTTCCCGATTTCGGCAACCTATAACGGTGCCTACGCCGGATTGCTGTTCTTCCTCCCGTTCTAGCTAACGGTCTAAGCGGGTCTGCGGGCAGGGCGCTCCTAAAAGGGGTGCCCTGCTCTCGTTTACCCGCGCTTATTGGTCTTTCGTGAGACTTTTCTGCGGCCTAGCCCCGCCGGAAGTTATGGCGTTGCACTATCGGGGAACAACGGGTATCGTGTGTTTGTGCGAAGAGCGGCACGCCAGCCGCTCGCTCGCATAGCGGATTTTTTCAAAGGAGGCACTCGTGAAACGACTGAGCACCGGAGCCCTCGCGGCATTGATCGCAACGCTTTGCGGGTTGAACGCGGTAGCCGCTCCGTCGACTGCGACGCAAGGAAACACTGGAAACGGCGTCGCGCAGGCGGGGGGAGCTCCGCCGGCGGATTTCGGAA
>JBAUMX010000044.1:0-20389 GCA_049578945.1 Candidatus Cybelea sp.
GGCGGCGGTCAAGGCGGTCTCACCGCGGATGGGGAGGGCACCGAGGGCGGCGCCGGGGGTGGCGGCGGCGGCGGTTCGTCGTTCATCGAGCAGCAGGGAGTTGTCTTGAAGAATGCCCAGGGCGCAGCGCCGCCCGGAAACGGCAAAATCGTTATAACCTGGTGATTCTACAGTGAAAGTTTGAAGGCTGTCCCGAAGCCTTTCTTGCCTCCGCTCGACGTCGTGCCGTAGAAGGAACCGTGACTCGCTAGAAGCGGCGCTGCCGGCTCGGCGCCGGTACGGCCGCCAGTAAACTTGTAAACCGCCTCGTAATTTGCGGCGCCCGAAACTGCAGGCGTTAGTGCAAAGACGACGCCGCAGCCGAAGGGGCTGCGGGCACAACTGCCGCCACCATAAAACGTTGAGCCGTAGAGCGAGCCGTTCTCGGCAATAAGACCGGCTCTGGGGTCGTCTCCTCCTGGGCCGGAGAATCTATGGAGGACGCTTTCCGCGCCAGCCACCGTCAAACTGAAGATTATGCCGCACTCGCACATCGTCGTACCACCGCCCGACGTCGTGCCGTAGAGTATGCCGTTCAGGTACGTGACGCCGCTTCCTAACGGATTGCAGCCGTCTGGGCTGCCGTCGAAACTGTAGAGCACGTTCTCGGCGCCCGTCGTGGTCATGGCGAAAACGGTTCCGCAGCCTTCGTCTTTGGGCGCGCTGCCGCCGGCGCTAGTCGTCCCGTAGAGTGTGCCATTGACGTCGATCAGGCTCGCATAGGGTATCGCGCCATCGTAACCGTTGCCGAAATTGTGCAGCACCTGCTCGGTGCCGGATGCCGGGTTCAGGCTGTATGCGGTGCCGCAACCCGAGCTACAGCCGCTGTAGACGCCGCCGTAACCGGTCGTACCGTAGAGCGTGCCGTTGACGTTGATTACGCTCGTGTAGGGATACGCGCCATCACCTTGGGCGCCGAAACTGTGGAGAACGCTCTCGGTATAACCTGTTGCAGTGCGTGTGAGCTGAAAGACCGTCCCCTTATTGAATTGCCCACCCAAACCCGTTGTGCCGTAAAACGTACCTTTTCCACCCGGCAGGAGCGCAGCAGTGGGCTCTGCCCCGTCAGCACCTTCAAAGGTGTGCAGAATCGTTACTTGGTACGACCTGCGTCCCTTAATCCGTGACAACTCGTAGATGAGCCCGCACCCCTTGAAGCCGTCTCCAGGATGGCATTTTGGGTCTCCGCCCGCAGCTGCTACGCCGAAGAGAACCTTACGTGCGTCGCCGACCAAACCACCGGAGCCGCCGGGCCCGACAGCGCTCTCACCGTCCTTGAACTTGTAGAGCGGAAGAACGTGTAGCGTGTCCGGTTGCGCCTCGGCCGAATCAGAGGGCGGCGCCACAACGGACGGCGGTCCCACTCCCACGTCGCCTCGTCCGCAAGCCGTTAGCGCGAGCGCGCTCAACAGGGCGAGTTGTGTACCGATAACGACCAGAATCCGCTGCATAAGATCTTCTCTCCAAGCGCGAATGAAAAACGAAGCCGAACGAAACGGCCACTGGCCGCCATTATAACACCAACCCGACACGTCCGCATCTTATAGGGCAGGAGACTCCTCTGCTGCTGTCAGATCAGCGAGATCTCCTTGACGGCACGCGCCTCACTCCACGCTTTACCCTCGTCTATCAGGGAGGCTGCTTCGACGCCGAGCGCGTCTTCGAGCGCGTTCCTGAGACGTACGTATTCCTTCTGTTCGGTGAAGTCGCGCCGCAGACCAAGTTCGTCGATTCGCGCGTCTACGAAGCCGGCGAGTCGTGCGGCGTGGCGTCGGTCTTCTCGTGCTGCCGCGACATCCTCATTCGGGCGCAGCGCCGCGACCGCTGCTAGATGGTGTAGGGCCCAGACGGCGGCGGCGTTTAACTGCCGCTCGACACTTAGCGAAAGAGCTTCACGCCCTCGGGCTGTCGCGTCATCCCAGCGGTCGAGCGCTACGAGATACGCTGCGAGGTTACAGAGGGAGAACGTAAGCGCGTCGAGGTCGTTCAATGCGCGCTCCGCCTCGAGCGCTTCGCTAACCAATTGCGCTGCTTTCGCAGCCTCACCGTCTCTGAACTCGGCCTCCGCCAGATAGACCGCGACGTGGGCTGCGGGCCGGGCAGCGCCAACCGACCGTAACAGGCCTAACGCTTCGTAAAAATACGGGCGACATGACGCGACGTTGCCCGAACTCAATTGCAGGATGCCCAGATAATTCAGTGTCGCGCCGATCGCACGGCGCGAACCCAATCGGCGAAATTCGCTCAGCGCCGCCTCCAGCAGCGTAGTACCTTCGGCCGTTTCACCGCGCAGTCCGCGCGCCGCTCCCGCAAACATGCTTGCGAAGGCGATTCCCTGCCGGTCCTCGAGCTGCGAAAAGAGCTTCAAAGCGCGTTCCGCTTCGGGCAATGCAGCTCCGTATTGCTGAACGAACATGGAGAGGTGCGCATCGGACAGCGCGAGCTTCGCGACAATCGGGGCGGCAGTAGAATTGCCAACCGAGTTCAGGCCTGCTCGAATCCAACCGCGGCCCTCCGAAGGTGCCATGGTAAACCAGGTGGGTCGAAGGGCTGCGGCCAGACGCAGCCCCAAATCGCGATCGCGATCCGAGCTGAACGCCCAGCGCAGAGCTGCACGATAGTTCTCCAGCTCCGGCTCGGCTCGAGCCTTCCACGCGGTATCCGGCGTGGTTTCCCAAGCGTCCTCAAGGACTTCCGCGAGTCTGAGATACGCGCCAGCGTGCTCTCGACTCACTGCGTCGAGCTCTCCATGCTGCACTAACTTCTCACGCGCGTAGACGCGCATCGACTCCAGCAGCCGGTAGCGTACGTCGCTGGCAAGGTCGGCTTGCACGAGAGATTTGTCTACCAGTGACGCAAGCAAATCAACCGCTTCGGCGCCGCCGCCGACGGCGGCAGCGGAGTCTAACGTGAAGCCGCCGGCAAAAACGGCGAGTCGCCGAAACAGCGCGCGTTCCGGCTCGGAGAGGAGGTCGTAGCTCCAGTCAATCAGCGCGCGAAGCGTTTTCTGCCTCGGCAGTGCGGTACGTGAGCCCGCGGCGAGCACCTGAAACCGTTGGTCAAGGCCGTCGGCGATCACGTTGAGGGGTAGCGCGTTAACGCGCGCAGCTGCCAGCTCGATCGCGAGCGGGATACCGTCGAGGCGGCGACAGATATTTGCTACAAGCGAAGCGTTATCGTCATTGAGCGAGAACTTACGATCCGCAGCCCGTGCTCGTTCGGCAAAGAGCACGATGGCGTCGAATTCGAGCGCGGCTGAGGTGTCGATCGATCGGGCCGGCTCTGCAGGCGGGACGGCCAGCGACGGCATCCGATAGATGTGCTCACCTGCGATGCGCAGCGGCTCGCGGCTCGTTGCCAGCAGCCGAACGCCCGAGCAGGATCGCAGAATCGCCTCCGCGATTTGCGCGACCTCTTCGATGAGGTGCTCGCAGTTGTCGAGCACCATCAACAGACTTTTGCCCTTGATATAGTATAGAAGCGTGTCGAGCACGGAACGACTCGGCCCCGGCATCAGCCCCAGCACTGAGGCTAGCGCGCCCGCGACCAGCGTACCGTCATTCAAAGGCGCTAGCTCAACGAACCAAATACCGTCGGAGAAATCGTGGAGCAGTTCGGCGCCGGCCCGCAACGCGACACACGTTTTGCCGACGCCGCCCGTCCCGACTAGCGTCACCAGCGGAAACTGGCGGATTAACGTCTCGATTTCCGATACTACGCCGTCGCGGCCGATCAGTGTCGTTACCTGCTGCGGCAGGTTTCCAGCGCCGCCGCCACCGACCGGCGTCCCCAAGCGGTTCTCATCAAGCAACGCTTTTACTTGAGCGACGTCTCGGTCGCGGCCGATAAGCGACTCGTGACTCGGCGCCGTGGCGGCGTCTTCGCTCGCCATCAGCATTCGCACATCGATCACAAGGTGTGGCAATGCTTCCTCAAGCGGCCGAGAGATCGCATCGAACCAGTGAGTCGCGCGAAGGTAAAACTCCAGGTTTGACGACGGCTGCACGTCCTCGATTCGTACCGGCAGAATGGGCTTACCACGATTTGTGGCGAGCTCTAGTTCGTTCAGAACTGCTCGCGAAGCATTCGCATTGGCCGAGAAGACGAGCACCACGACTGGGCTCGCGGCGATCGCATTGACGATCTGCCGGCCATACGGAGCGCCTGAAATGGGATCGCGCGGAGCGATCCAGCACCCGATGCCGCTCGCCTCGAGAGAATCGCAGATGGCACGCGCGATGCCAGCGTCAATAGAAGAATGGCAGATAAATACCTGCGGCTCCACGCGGCTTGCTCCGCTCACCGCGCGGTCGCATCCTGCTTCGTTGTGCCCTTCGACCGCGGCTTCGCCGCCTCGCTCAGGGTGAAAAGGCGAGAATTAGAACGGAAAGTCTGCTTGGGTTAGGCCGACGTTGGTTTTGAGGTCGGTGACGTTCTCGTCGAGCACGATTTGCGATCCGTCGTACATGATCTGGCGGACCGGCCAGTGCGTCGCTTTGGAGAGATAAAGGATTTGCTCCGAAATGCCGTTGTTGGAGGTCGGATCGGTCACTTTGAGATCCAGGCGATCCGTATCCACGCCGTTGACCTTTCCGCCGCTGACTTGCGTCAGCTTTCCCGGAATGGTCGCGTAATCGTCGACGATGCGTTGGATCAGTCCCTGCGGAATCGTGACGCCTCGCAACGAGACGGCGCGCGGGTCGTGCAGGTCGACTTTCAAATGAAATCCCGAGAGTATCCCGCCCTGATGGCCGCTGACCTGATCGCCGCCGATCCAGACGCCGCCCGATCCTTTTCCGTCGCCGTCGAGGATCAGCGTTTTCACGTAATGCGGCTTCATGAAGGCGTACTGGTAGACGCGGTCTTGCGTTTGGGTGTCCTTCGCCTCGTGCACGTGCAGGTCGGCCGTGTAATCGTTGACGCCGGCGAAGGTTTGATCGAACGCGGCGATTGCGGGCGCCGAGTTCGCGGCCCGAAGTCCGGCGAAAGGCGCAAGCGCGAGCGTGACGCCCGCGGCAAACGCGCTACAGAGTGAAAAAGAACGACTAAAGTTCACGGAATACTCCTCGAGTTCAAACCGGCTGCGAACTGGACTGCGCGCTTTCGTCGATCAGTAGCGTCCCATGCTTTCCTTCGACGCCGATGAGCACATCGCATTTTGCATCGGCGGCGATCTCCTCGATCGTGCGGCCGAGCGGCGCGCCGCTATACTTGCCTTCGCGGAAGGAACCCAGGATGATCATGTTTGCCTTTTCGCGCTTCGCGACGTCGAGGACTGCCTGTTTGGTCGAGCGCGCTTTGATCGTTTCGGTGCGAATGGCAACGTTATGGGCGTTTGCAATCGCCTCGGCGGCACCGAGCGCGTCGAGCGACGCTCGCTCCTCGAGCGCCATTTCGGCGTCCGGCGGCAGCGTATAAGGCACTTCGATAACGTAGAGCGCGAGCAGTTCCGAGCGCTCGCCGCGCGCCAGCTTCACCGCCAGCGCCATCATGTGCGCCGAGTCGATATCCGGCGAGAAGGCCACCATGACGCTTCCGACCAGGCGCTCGAGGTCGCTCTCGGCGCGTTCGGCGATGCGCTGGACGTATGAGGGCGGGGGGTGAAGCATCCACCACAGTGTCGCCCCAACGGTCGCCGCGATAAGCAGCGCAATGAGCGCGCCCGCGACGGTGACGTGAACCTGACTCGACAGCGAAATCACATCATTCTCCGAACGCGCGCGATGAGCAACATTCGGTGGACGCCGAGTGCGATCATCGCACTCCCGAGCACGACGCCGGGCAGGATCGCGAAACCGGCACCCGCAACCGCGAGCATCCGCGCGAGAATGACCCCTCCGCAAGCGATCATCGCGACCGCGAGCACGCTACGCGCCAGCAGCACGGCTAGGTCGTTAGCCCCGCTCGCCGTGCGTCGCTCGCCTTGACGTTGGCGATATATTCATCCATTAATTCCAGCTCTCCCGAACGGCGAAGGATATCGACTTGCGAGGTGCGCCAGTCACGCGGCTGCGAGCGAAACAGCGGCAGCTTCCGATAGTGCCGATAGACGAGGTACAGAATAAAGCCGAAGAACAGCCAGCTCGGTCCGAAGACGCGCCCCAGCGCGTGCGTAAAGAGCGTGAAGATGAGGATCGAGAAGATGCCGATGAATCCGATAACGGCGATGACCGGAAAGTCTACCCGCTCCCCGCGGAATCGCATCGGAATATTCAGCGGGATCTTGAACTTTCGGGGGCTTAACGGATCTCCGAGCCGCAGTCCGATCAAGCCGAGGAAAACGAACGAATAGCTGGTCGCCGCGCCGAAGGCGTAGAGATCGGCGAGGAACTCGAGCCCGTTCTCACCGCGGAAGAAGCGCGCGTAAAGGTAGGCGACCGATGGAAAGAGGCCGGGCGCGGCGGCGAAGAGCAGCTCGATAACGGCGATGCTCGAGAAGAAGACGATTGAAATTACGGGCGTACGGAACTTCGCGTGCACGCGCTGAAAGAGCGAGGGGAGCAAGTTGCTGCTGCTCATTGCGTAGGCGATACGCGAGCTTCCGAAGACGCCCGAGTTCGAGGAGATCAGGAGCAGCACCGCACCGAGCACCGGAACGTAGAGCGCGGCGACGGCGCCCCAGAACGGCACTTGCGCCGCCAACAGCGCGACCGCCTTGCCCTGATTATCGGCGTTGTGTGGAAAAATCTGCCAGAACTGTTGCGGGTGTCCGTTTGCGTCCACGATCGGATGCCACGGGTGCAGGCCGAGCGCGAGGTTCGAGTACGCCAGCGCGAAGATCAGAATCGTCAAAATCAGCGAAACGGAGGTGCGCGGGATGATCGACGCGGGGCGCTGGGTCTCCTGCGCCGCTTGCGATATCGATTCGAGTCCGACGAACGAGACGATTGCCAGCGACGTGCCGAGCATCAGCTGGTAGGGCGACGGCCAGCTGAACTGCATCGCGTGGATTAGCAGCTGCGGTCGAAACGCGAAGAGGAATCCGAAGCAGAGGATGCAGGTTTCGCTGATCACGTCGAGCGCCGAAACGACCCCGTTAAACGCGGTGCTCTCGCGAACGCCGATGACGTTGAGCATACAGAGCCCCACGACCAGCGAGAGCACGACCACAAAATGCAGCCACGGGTTGGTCGAGTTGACGAGCGCCGGAATAAGCTGACTCGTATAGTCGACTGAGCTCCACGCGAAAAGCGTGATATCGATCGTAAAGTCGAGCAGCACGGCCCACCCGGCGAGAAAGCCGAAGATATCGCCCAGTCCGCGCATCACGAAGTACTGGCCGCCACCCGCAACCGGATACGTAGCGGCTAGCTCCGTGTACGCCAGCCCGATGCAGACGTAGACGACGCCCGCAAAGAGAAACGCGACGTTCGAGGCGCCGGCAGCCCAGGCCAGGACGAGGCCGAGGCCCACGAAGATGTCTGCGCCGACGTCCGAATAACCCCACGAAAAGGAGCCCCACGGCGTGACGCTGCGGCGCAGTTCCGGTTCCCGGCCCTTCGCGTGGCGGGCCATTAGTTGCGCCCCACTAGAAAGCGTTTCGGTGCAGGCTCAGCTTCTGTCCCTCGAGCGTCACGACGTCGAATCGGATCTTGGCCGACGGTGCGATGATTTGCGCGTAATCGGCAGCGATACGCCGAAGCGTCGCGCGCTTACGAGCGTCGACGGCGCGCAGTGCGGAACCGAATGTCGTCGAGTCACGGCGCTTCACTTCGACGATGACGAGGGTCGGCCCGTCAAGACAAACCGCGTCGATCTCGCCGCCGGGGACGCGCACGTTGCGAGCCAGCACGCAATAGCCGCTCGCCTCGAGAAAACTGCTCGCGCGATCCTCGCCGAGCCGGCCTTTTGCGCTGTTATTCCGCAACGGCCTCGAACGCTTCCAACGTATCCAAACCGAGCGCGAGCTGCGCGTCGCGGACGCGCGCCCAATTCGCTCGATGGTGGATGCTCGGTCCGTGGGTACGCAACGCCTCCAGGTGATGCGGAGTCGAATACCCCTTGTGCAGCGCGAAGCCGTAGCGTGAATCCTCTTGATCGAGCTCGACCATCAGCGCATCGCGGTGGACCTTTGCCACGATCGAGGCGGCGGCGACCAGCGCGCAGCGTGCGTCGCCGTGAATCAACGGTTCCTGCGGACCGCCGAAGGATCGGATTCGAACCGCGTCGGTGATGAGGTACTCGGGTGCGGCGGCTAACGCAGCGATAGCGCGTTCCATCGCCAGAATGCTGGCCCAATAGATGTTGAGGCGATCGATTTCCGCGACGCAGGCGCTGCCGATCGCCCAACAGGTCGCGCGCACTTTGACGATCTCGGCGATCGCTACGCGCTTCTCGGGACGAACTTGCTTCGAGTCGTTCAAGCCCTTGATGAAGAGCGGATCGGTTGCGACGACGCAGGCGGCGACGACCGGACCGGCGAGCGGTCCACGGCCTACCTCGTCGACACCGCCGACGAGCGAGAAGCCGCGCTCCCGGGCGGCGTATTCGAAGTGATGCAGACGGTGCAGGCGCCGCCGCTCGCGTTCGTAGGCCGTCTTGGCCTTACGTTGCTTCGGTGTCATCGGGAGCCTCCAATGAGATCCGGCCGAAAGCGCCGTCGTTGAACGCGCGGACGTATGAGTGGGCCGCGGTGTGGTAGTCGATCTCGCCTCGACGCCGCACGAATCCGCGACGCGCCGCAAAGGTTGCGAGATCGGGCGCCTGCGATCCGCGATCGCGCGCCATCAACCAGTTATAAAAGGCCGCCACGACTTCTTGCGGGTCGTAATGGTCGTGCGGCACGGCACCGCAGATCGCGAGCTTCCACTGTGCGGCGGGACTCGAGATCTTTGGCTGCAGGACACCAGGCGTGTCCATCAGCTCGATGTTGGGCGCTAGGCGGAACCACTGCGCCTGGCGCGTAACGCCGGCGCGGTTCTCGGTTTTCGCGGACGCGCGTCGGAGTAAGCCGTTGACGATCGAGGATTTGCCCGAGTTGGGAATCCCGACGATCATCGCTCGCGCGATGCCTCTCCTCGGACGAATCGTCGAGCGCTCGATCGCAGGTGCGATTCGCGCGACGCTGCGCGGCGCCCGGCCGTCGACCGCAAGCGCGGTCGCGCCACGCTGCGCAAGCTCGAGCAGCCAACGTTTCGTCGTTGTGGGCTCGGCTAAGTCTTGGCGGCTGAGCGCGACGACGCGCCGGCGTCCGCCGGCGAGCTCGTCGAGAAGCGGGTTGCGTCCGCTGAGGGCGATGCGCCCGTCGATCACCTCGACGACCACGTCGATCGCCTGCAAGTATTCGCGAATGCGGCGCGCCGCCTTCGCCATATGTCCCGGGTACCATGCAACCTGCCGCTCCAATCTAGCGAACTCCCGGGCAAAGCGCGGAAGGGGTCATAACGTTCCGAGCATCCGCGGAGGCCAGATTCCAGCGATAGCGCGCCCGACGAGCAGACCGTCGTTCACCGGTCCGAAGAAACGCGAGTCTTCGCTCTCGGCGCGGTTATCTCCGAGCACGTAGACTGACGCCGGGGGCACCGCGATCTCACCAAAGGTTCGGCCGTCGGCGTGGCGCACGTACGGTTCGTCGAGCTCGGCGCCGTTGAGGTAGACTTTTCCGCGGTCGATCCGTATTCGGTCACCCGGCAGGCCTATGACGCGTTTGATGAAGATGGCGCGTGCGTCGCCCTCGTGACGAAACGCGACGATATCACCGCGCCGTGGCGTACCGATTCTATAGGCGAAGGTATTGATCACGACGTACTCGCCGGAACGGATGTGCGGCTCCATCGAGAGACCGGTGACCTGCGGGAGCCGGACGAAGAATGCGGCAATCAGTGCTAGCAGCACCGCGACCTGCAGGGCCAGGTTCGCAACCGGTCGCCATCGGACGAAGCGGACCACGCCGCACGCTTTCGCTTAAGCCGCTAAAGAATCTTGGCTTGTGAGGGAGGCCAAAAGATGAGAAACGCGCGGCCGGTGAAGCCCGCCGCCGCGCCCGCACGCGGACCGCTTGCAAAACGGCCGGCTTCCTGCGCAAAGCCCCAAATGTGCGAGTCCTCGGAGTTGTTCCGATTATCCCCGAGCATGATGTAGCAGTTTGGCGGAATGCGATTGGCTGCCGTCCAGCTCGATGCCGGCGGAACGTTGGCTTGGCTTGGATCGAGGCGCTGCCAGCCATCGCCCTCGCTCACGTAGATGCCATAGTTTCGAATCTCCAGGCTGTACGCGGGATGCTCGGCGACGTACGGTTCGACCAGCGGACGCCCGTTGACGTAGACGGTCCCGCCGGCGATGCGCAGCGTGTCGCCGGGGCGGCCGATCACACGTTTGATGAAGTCGTCGGGTGTCGGCACGGGTGGCGGAAAGACGACGATGTCCCCTTCGTTAGGCCGGCGAAAGCGGTACTCGAACTTGTCGACGAGCAAGACATCGTGGATTTGGAGCGTCGGCAGCATCGAGCCCGAGGGAATGTAGTACGTGCGGGCGACGAACGTGATCAGCACCCAAGCTGCGATGCCCGCGATGATGAACGGATCCAGAAACTCGCGGGCGATCGCGGTGCTCCGTCCCGACGATCCGGCGACGACCGGCCGCAGCGAGAGAATTGCGCGCGCGACCCCGATCACCGCAACGATCGTCAGCAGCTGGTAGGGCGTCATTTAATTCTCCAAGACATGCAGCCGGTTCAACGGCAACAGTATCATAAAGGCCCGCCCAATAAAGGCACTCGCGCGCACGAAGCCCCAGACGTGCGAGTCGTCCGAATAGTTGCGGTTGTCGCCGAGCACGAAATAGAAGCCGTCCGGTATCCGGTTGGGGGCCTGCCAGAGCGCGCGTGGCGGAACGTTGGCCGCGTGCCGGTCGAGCGGGGTGCCGTTGACGTAGATCTCATATTGCCGGACCGTCAGATCGTACGAGGGCGGCTGATTTTCGTACGGCTCGTGCAGCGCCGCGCCGTTTCTGTAGACGGTTCCGTTTGAGATTGCGATTGAGTCGCCGGGGAGGCCGATCACCCGCTTGACGTAGTCGTTTCCACCTGCGGCGACCGGCGGCGTGAAAACCGCAACGTCTCCAGCGCCGGGCCGATGCAGGCGATACGCGATTTCGTCGACGAGAAGGACGTCGCGAACCTGCAGCGTCGGAACCATCGAAACCGAAGGAATATAAAACGTTCGAATAACGAACGTGATCAAGAAGAGCGCAGCGAGCGCCGCAACGATCAGTCCGTCGAGACAACTTCGTGCAGCCGCAACGTGCAGGCGCGCGAAAGGCCTAGCCGAGAGCGTGAGTCGCGCGACCCCCAAGACGCAGATGAGCCCTACGAGCTGCAGCGGTGTCAGAGCGGCGCGTCAGGTCCCCCTGACCTTCTTTTCCTTAATGCGGGCGGCTTTGCCGACCTTCTCGCTCAAATAGTAGAGGCGGCTGCGCGAGACGACGCCGCGCTTGCCGACTTCGATTCGCTCGACGCGCGGGCTCTGCAAGAGAAAGGTCTTCTCGACGCCGACGCCGTGGGCTATCCGCCGGACCGTGATGGACTCGCCCGTACCACCACCCTTGCGCACGATCACGACGCCCTCGAACATCTGGGTGCGCTCCTTGCCCCCTTCGAGCACTTTGGAGTAGACCTTGACGGTATCCCCGGCTCGGAATTGCGGGATGCCGTCCTTGAGCTGTTCGCGATTGAGGACATCGATAACGTTCATAGCAGTGTCATCCTGGTCGAATGGCTGAGCCTGTCGAAGAGCGCAGCGCAAGGAATAGCCGGGCGCGGAGCCCGGCAAAACCATCGTATCCTATCATGGGCCTTCCGGGCCCTGCAAGGCGACGTCGTCGAGCAGGTCTCGACGGCGCTGGATCGTGCGTTCTCGCGACTGCTCGCGTCGCCAGGCCGCGATCTTGGCGTGATCGCCGGAGAGTAGGACCGCCGGAACGTCGACGCCGCGGAAGGTCGCTGGGCGCGTAAAGCTGGGGTAGTCGAGCATGCCCCCGCTAAAAGACTCGCTCTCCAGCGACGCGGCTCGCAAGGTCCCTGCCAGCAGGCGGATAGTCGCATCCATGAAGGCAAGGGCCGGAATTTCGCCTCCCGTCAGCACGAAATCGCCGAGCGACCATTCCTCAATCGGGTAGAGACGGGCCAGCCGGTCGTCGATTCCCTCGTAATGACCGCAGACGATCACCAGGCGGTCGAGCTCCGACCAGCCGCGCGCCGCACGCGCCGTGAAGAGTTGCCCGCTTGGGCTAGGCACGACGATCGCCCGTCGTTCTCCGGCCGGGGCTTCCTTTTCGATCCGGTCGAGAACCCGCGCGATCGGTTCGATCCGCAACACCATGCCCGGACCGCCGCCGTACGGCGCATCGTCGGCGCGTTCACCTTTCCCAAGCTCGTCAAGCAGGTGATGGTAACGGACCTCGGCGATGCCGCCCTCGACCGCCCGTCCGACGATCGAGAGCCCGACGAAAGGCGCGAAGATCTCGGGAAAGAGCGTAACGAGGTCGATCGTGAACATGGACGGAGCGTGATTCGGGACGAAGGACGATTTGCTTGCGCGCTGCAGGCTCTCGATCGCCGCGACTTTGCGAGCGCCGACGCAGAGCTTACCAAACTGCTGGCGCGCGAAGAGTTCGACGGCAAGGAACGAGCCTTTCTGCTCAACAAGCGCGGTGTCGCGCGCGTGGGCCTGCAGGTACCGCAGCTCGCGCGCGCCGATTTCGTCGCGGCCTTGGAAGCATTTCCCGCCCACGCGCCGGCATTGACGAATCTGGGCAACATGCTGCTCGAAGAGGGCCAGGTCGACGCGGCGATTGCCAGCTACGAGCGCGCGATCGCGGGCGATCGCGAGTACGCCAACGCCTACCTCAATTTAGGTGTTGCGTACAAGCGCGCCGGGCGGCTGGCTGAGGCGGTACGCGCGCTACGCGACGCGCAGCGGCTCGAGCAGCGGGCTATCGCGGCGAATTCTTGGCGGCAGGCTCGACGCCGGTAATCTCCTCGAGATATTCGAAGAGCTGCGGCAGCGTGATCTTTTCGAGCGCCGTACGCTCGTGGATCGCGCCGCCCTCCTCACCCTCGTCGCGGATATAGCAGCGCGTCTCGACGCCCTCGCTGTCGCCGCTCACGAACGAGACCGCGAAGCCGCGCCCCGGCATCTCGTCGTAGATTCGCATCGTCTGCGGGTTGAGAATCTCGATCGAATGCGATTGGCTGTTTGCGTCGAAGAAAAGGATCTTGAGATGCTCAAAGTTCGTGACTTCGATGAGCCCCACCACGAAGACGTTCTTGGCAGAAAAGAACTCATGACCGCGTTTGCTGCGGCTCGAGACTTCGTAGAAGACGCGGTGCGCAACGAACCGGTTGAGGATCTTCCGCAAGGTCGCCAGCGAAGCCAGCGTTTCGGTGCGGTTGCCGCGTGTGTAAATGATCTTCACGGGCGGGTCCTGATGCTTGCACGGCTGCGCAGGTAAGCCCTCTAGGGCCTAGCCGATGTTCTCCGTCCCGGACGTCCTGGTCGTTTCGATTCTGGCGCTCTTGCTTTTCGGGCCGGATCGGCTACCGAAAGTCATGCGGCAGGCCGGGCGCTTCATACGCGAGATGCAGAACACCTCGCACGCCTTCGTCGCAGAGATGGAGCGCGCCGCCGATGCCACCGAGCCGCCCGCGCGTTGGGAGCCGGACCCCGCGCTCCCGCCGGAGACCGAAAAACCTGCGCCCTAGATGTTGAAGTTCTGGCGCAGTTCGGTGATTCGTTGCGCGATCATCGAGCGAACCTGCCCGTTCAGGCGCTGCTTCTGATCTTCGGGCAGGCGCCGGTAGACCAAGTAGCCGGCGGCCGAGAGCAATCCACCCAGAACCCCCACGAGGAGAATCTTGCCGGCTTCGCTCGCGTCGTCGTCGCTAGGCCCCCTCTCCCCGAAGGCACCTTGAATGCCGTTGCCGGTGTTCGGTGAACTCGACCACGGCGGTTCGGGAGGGGTCGTGCGAAAGCTGTCAGACATCGTAAAATCTCCTTCGATCTATCGTTACCCGGTCTGCGCCGCGGCTTCCCGCGCTTGCGCGGTTTGCCTCGTGAAACGAACGTGCTTGGGAAACCGCCGCGCGATCTGCTCGACCGCGAGTTCTGCGGTTGCGAGGATCGCTCGGACGCTTTCGCGGTCGCGTTGATTCTCATGCAAGCGTAGCTCCAGTTCGCCCGGTTCTTGGCGCGCCATGACCTCCGCGCGTGCATGCTCCCGTAACCCCAAATGCGCCGCCTGCAGAACTGCCGAAACCGCGGCGCAGACGATGTCCTTGCCGTGGTCGGCGAAATCGGCGTGTCCGCGAGCCCGCAGACCGCACAGGCGATCTCGTTCGTCGCGGTAGAAGGTCAACTCGAGCATCGAATAGGCTCTGCCTTACGGCAGCGTAATCTTGGTAATCTTGACTTCGGCGTAGGGCTGGCGGTGACCGTTGAGCTTGCGGACGCGCTTCTTCGGCTTGTAGCGAAAGACCAGGATTTTCTTGTCCTTGGCCTGCCGCATAACCGTTCCCGAGACGGTGGCGCCGTCGAGAGTCGGGGTGCCGATTTTGACGGCCTCGCCGCTTGCTGCCATGACTACCCGGTCGAAGGTCACGTCCGAACCGACGTCGCTCGCGACCAGATCGCAGCGGATGACATCTCCCTCGGCAACCTTGTACTGCTTGCCGCCGGATTCAATGATCGCGTACATAACCTTGGTACGATACCAGGGAGCCGGGTCAGCGTCAATTTCGGGTCGCCCTCCTGCCTTGCGTTGACAGAACGCCCGGTTCTGTAGTATTACAGAATAGTCTATGAAACAGATTATTCTGAAGAATCGGACCGCCGTGAACCCTGGCAGCCGCATTTGCTCGGGCCGGTGGCTGATGGTTTGGGGCCTTTACGGCTGGGCGGTCGCCGCTCTCTGGCGATCCGCCGGGAGCGATCCTTGGGCGCAGGCCTGCGTGTGGGGGCTGGCGCTTTTGGCCGCGCTTGCTCTCGCAATCCCAATGCTGGAGGTTTGAGCGTGGAACGCATCGGTGCTTCGGAAGCGCGCGACCACATGGAGATGGTCGAACGCATTCTGGCTGAGTCGCAACAGCGGCTTTGCTCGGGTGGCGAGTATTTTGTGGTCTGGGGGATCATCGGCGCGTTCATAACCGTGATCGCCGAGCTGGCCGATCGGCACCGGATAGGAATGACCGCGCTGTGGTCGATTCCGATCGTTATTGTCGCCGGCACACTCTTTTCGGTCTTGCGCTCTCGACAGACGCGGCCGGTCCTGCAGCGCAGCTCGATCGTCCAGCGCGAGTTCTTCAACGTGCTCTGGCTCACGCTCGGCTTGGCGTTCGTCGCCGATATTGCGCTCTTTCGGATCTTTGCCGGTATCGCCGGCGCCGCGATTTGGAGCGTTGCCCAGGCGATCGTTTTGTTCTACATCGGCATGCACGGAAACCGTCGCGCGCAAATCGCGGGAATCCTCGTCGTCGCTTCGCTGATTGCGGCCAACTTCTCCCCACCGGAGGTCGCAGGCTACGTCGTTGCTGCCGGAATGCTCGCCGGGTATACGGGATTCGGCATCAGCGAGCTGCTCGCTGCCGAGTAGAAAGCTTAACGCATGGACGAGCTGTTGCTCTCCAAGGTCCGCCTCGGCGTCGTTGCCGAGCTGCTCAACTTCGATTGGGTCGCATTCTCGGAGCTGGCGCGCGCGCTCGACGTGAGCAACGGCAATCTCGGCGCGCACGTGAGCAAGCTCGTTGACGCCGGATACGTGGACGAGGATAAGAGCTTCGTCAATCGGCGACCGCTGACGCGATATCGGTTGACCAAACACGGACGTGAGGCCTTTGCCGCACACGTCTCACAGCTGCAATCGCTTTTGGAAGCGGCGAGGTAGTCATGGAAAACACGATCCTAATCTTCCAGAACGTAAGCAAGTCGTACGGCGGGATTCGAGCCCTCGAGTCACTCACGTTCGCAGTGCGGCGCGACGAAGTCGTCGCGCTGCTCGGTCCCAATGGCGCCGGAAAGACGACGGCAATCGAGATCGCGATCGGCTTGCGCGCCGCCGGCTCCGGTGACGTGCGTCTGTTCGGGGCGTCGCCGCGGCGCGTCGACGTTCGGCGCCGCCTCGGCGTCACGCCGCAAGAGAGTGGGTTTCCCGACATGCTGCGCGTCGACGAGATCGTCGCCTTCGTCGCGCAACACTATCCGGCTCCCGCCTCGCTTCGCGAGACGCTCGAACGTTTTGGTCTCGTCGAGCTCGCAACGCGACGCGCGGGGACGCTCTCGGGCGGTGAGCTGCGACGTCTCGCGCTTGCGCTCGCATTCGCCGGCGAACCCGACCTCGTCGTGCTCGACGAGCCGACGGCGAGTCTTGACGTCGAGTCGCGCCGGCGCCTCTGGGAGGTCGTGCGCACGCTCGGCAATGGCCGCTCGATTCTCTTTACGACGCACTACCTCGAAGAAGCGCAAGCGCTCGCGACGCGCATTCTGGTCGTCGACCATGGCCGATTGCTCTTCGACGGCGAGCCCGAGGCGCTTCGCGGACGCGTCGGCGGCCGCCGTCTATCGTATGTAGGAGAGAACGGTCCGGTCGCGGTGATGTCCGGCGATGCCGATGAATACGTCCGCGCGATGGTCGCAAGCGGCGTCACGTTCTCGAACCTCGAGATCGCGCGCCCATCGCTCGAAGAAGCCTTTCTCTCGCTGACCGGAGGAACGAAATGAGCGCTCTCACGCTGGTGCGCGCCCACGTGCGCGTCGAGTTTCTCGATCTGATCCGATGGCCGGGATACGTGGTGCCGACCGTTCTTTTTCCGGCGATGTTCTTCGTGCTCTTCGATTTACGGTACGCTCGCGAGCGGGCCGCTGCCGCCGACGCGACGGCGCTGGCGTTCATGGTCTTTGCGATCGTCGGCGTCACACTCTATCAGTTCGGCGTCGGGATCGCGCAAGAGCGCGGCCGGCCGTGGGAACGCTATCTGCGCGCGCTTGCGGTCTCATCAGCGGTGCGCTTCGCTGCGCGAATAGTAACCGCCGTCTGCTTCGGACTCTTGGCCGCGGGAGTCGTCGCGCTCGTCGCGCGCGCCATCACGCCGATCGATCTCAACACTTAGCAGTGGTTGCGGGTGTTGCTGTATGCAATATTCGGCGGCATTCCATTCGTGCTGTTCGGCATCACCATCGGCTACTGGACGACGGCGCGTGCCGCCGTACCGGTCGCAACCGCCTGCAACTTGCTGCTGGCGTACGCGGGCGGGCTCTGGATGCCGCCCGCATATCTCCCGGGCTTCGTCGGGGCGATCTCACCCTATCTTCCGACGCGCCTGTTCGCCGATCTGTTGTGGAGCG
Organism: Candidatus Cybelea sp.; assembly: GCA_049578945.1. Lineage (GTDB taxonomy): Bacteria > Vulcanimicrobiota > Vulcanimicrobiia > Vulcanimicrobiales > Vulcanimicrobiaceae > Cybelea. Next base: position 17,373 of record JBAUMX010000044.1, read on the forward strand.
TTACCGGTAACGGCAACGCGACGCGGGCGCTTGCCGGGTTGACCCTCTACGCCGCGCTCTTTGCGGTCGCCGCCTCGGCCGGCTACCGCCGGGACGAACGAAGGCGGTACGCGTAAGCGCCGGGGGCGCTTTCGGGTATACTTGTACGACCACCTACGCTACGAGTTGGAGGCATTCTGTGCAACGATACGTTCGAATCGCCGGCTCGTTACTCGCCGGCGCCACCCTCATCAGTGCAGCAGCCTGTTCCAGTCGAACCGGGACCTACGCGGGCCCGCTTCCCGGCGTCGATCAGGCGGCTTCACGACTCGCGCCGATGGCGCAATCGACGCCGCCGGTGACGGCGCCCGTCACGATTCCCTACCACTACACGAACGATTGGATAACCAAAACATGGTCGGCCCCAAGCTCAAAACCCGTGAGCGCTCCGGGCAGCGACGACGGCATGATCCTCGTCAAGTTCGCGATCAACCCGAAGACCGGCGTCTACGACGTGCTCGAAAAAATAAAGTCGAAGACCGGCTACGTCGAAAACTTGGACTCCGCGATCGGATTTCTTCGGCATCAAGGAGGGATCGCGCAGATCATCCTATCGGACGACTACACGTTCCTTGAAGGTCCCTTCAGCGAAAACGGAACGGATACGTATCCGAACGGACAAAACTCGTTCGATTTTCCGCTCACGACGGGGCGCCGCTGGAGCGCTGCCGCCGCACACACCTCCTCGCTGAATGAATCCCAGACCGGGCAGGGCTCCTTCGATGAGAACGTCGCTACGAAGGAGGCGGCCGACGGCACCTATCGAGCGCAGACGTCGTTTTCGAGCTTGGGCCATAAGAAGATCGAAGACAACTATGCGTCCACCACCGAGGTGAAGCAGAACAGCGCCTCGGTCTATACTCTCTCCGAGCGTGCCGCAGGCTTTCACAAGCTCACCCAGGTTTTCGAGCTGCCGGCCGGCGGACTCATCGACGTTCGTTCCGAGGGGCACGAGCCGTTACCGTTCCCGCGGGGAACCGTAACGGTGCCCGACTGGTATCCCGGAGGCGGCCCGATTCCCAGCGCCCTGTACTCGGATGACTACAAGGTCGACGGTTCGGCGACGATGCCGTCGTCGTGCCGCACTCGGCGGGGACAGGCCTCGACCGAAGTTACCGAGAGGTTTGCGAACCTCGATCCGGTGCAAGGGTTCTACAACACCGACGTCACCGAGTATTACCTCGCAAGCCTCGCGCGGGGGCAGTACTGGTTCGCTTGCATCGTCGAAGATTATCGCAACGAAACGTTTGCTAACGGCTGGGCGATGAGCGCAGGAAACTGGGGCGGCCTCGCGTCCCGACAGGTCGGAACGGAGGTTTTAGTCGCGACAAAGCTCCGCCCTGACGACCTGCGCCGGATCTCACCGGCAATCGCGGCGCTGCCGGCGCTGACTTTTCCCTCCCTCGGCTTTCACGCTCGCATCGGACCGTGAACGCTGGGCAAACCTAGGGTAGCGGCGAGCTCGTGCGCGGCGCGCAATCCTTCTTCGAAGGCGCGCACCGCGTTGAGCTCGCCGGCCTCCTTCGCGCCACCGACAACTCGAAATGGTATGCCAAGCGCGCGAATTGGTTCCAGCAGCGCGTCGTTGCGTTCTTGACCGGCCGCGATGACGACGGTGTCGGCTTCGATCGTGCGCTCGGCTCCGTCGGCCGCTCTTATGCGGATACCGCCGGGAACGATTGCGTCGTACCTGACGTTCGCCAACGTTTCGACTCCGGCGGCGCGCAGAGCTCGCAGCACCGCCCACCGCGTCGTCTTTCCGATCCCTTCGCCGATCGTCGCGCCGCGCCGCATCAGTGCGACTTCCTTTCGACCAACGACCAGCAACGCGCCGTCGGGCGGCGCGGCCAAGCCCTGTTCGTAAAGAAAACGGGAGCTCTCGTCGGCGTTCGTTTCGCCGAAGCTTAGGTAATGCGCGACGTCGACGCCGATTCCGCCGGCTCCCACGATAGCGACGCGATCGCCGACCGCGGCGCCGTGCAGCAAAACCTCCGGATACGACAAAACGTGAGGAAGATCGCTGCCGGCAAGGCTGGTCTTGCGCGCAATGACTCCGGTCGCAAGTACGATCGCGTCGAAGCGGCGCAGCAGGCGCGCATCTTCGAGCCGGCAGCTCAGTCGCACGCCCACTTTTAGACGCGCCAGCTCGTTGGTGAAATAGCGTATCGTCTCGCCGAAGTCGCGCTTTCCGGGAATTTGTCGCGCCATTCGAAACTGACCGCCCAGCTCTTCCTGCGCCTCGAAGAGCTCGACGCTATGCCCGAGCGCCGCCAAGGCGCGAGCGCTCTCCATTCCGGCCGGTCCGGCGCCGACCACCGCAAAGCGCCCCGGCTTATGCGGCGCGCCGTTCTCGGGAAACTCGCGCTCGCGGCCGGCGCGAGGATTGACCATGCACGAAACGGGCGCGTCGAGCAGCGAACGGTCGATACAAGCCTGGTTGCACGCAATGCACGTGTTCACCAGATTCGCCTGTGCGCGCAGCGCCTTTACGACGATCTGCGAATCGGCGAGAAACGGGCGAGCCATCGAGACGAAATCGACGCTGCCGGCCGTCAGAACGTCTTCCGCGGCGGCCAGTGAGTTGATCCGGTTGCTCGCGATCACGGGTAGCGTTCCAACCGCGATCTTAACGGCGGCTGCATACGGCACCCAGATTCCATTTGGAACCAGATGCTGCACGGTTGGAATCGACGATTCGTGCCAGCCGATTCCGACGTTGAGCGCGTCGACGCCGTCGGCGGCAAGCGCTCGCGCGAAGTCGAGCGTCTCCGGCGCGGTCGTAGAGTTCGCCATCAAGTCGGCGCCCGAGATGCGAAAGATCACCGGAAAATCCGCGCCGGCGGCGGCGCGGATCGCTTGCAATATCTCGCGCGCAAAGCGCATCCGTCGCTCGAGGTCACCACCCCACGCATCCTCGCGCCGATTCGTGAGCGGTGAGAGAAACTGATTGATGAGATAGCCCTCGGACGCCATCACCT
>JBAUMX010000045.1:0-5102 GCA_049578945.1 Candidatus Cybelea sp.
CCGCCGGCGTTGCCGGCGCTCGGCGCGACCAGCGAACGCGCACCGAGACGCTTGGCGACCGTTACGGCCGCCGACATCCCGCGCGCCTTGAACGAGCCGGTCGGGTTCGCCGACTCGTCTTTGACGAAGACGTCTACGAGTTCGAGTTCCCGCTGCAAATGCTGAAGCGCAACGAGCGGCGTCGCGCCTTCTCCCAGCGAGATCGGCTCCTCGCCTTCTGAGATCGGCAACATTTCGCGATAGCGCCACATCGTCCACGGACGCGCGGCAACCGCCGACCGCGACAGCTCGTCGACGGAGTAGCGGACAAGCAGCGGCGCCGCGTCATGCGGGCAAAGCGTCGCCAACTCGTCAGCGCGATAGCGATGCGCTGCATCGAGCGAGCATTCCAAGTATGCGGGCAGCACTACGTTCCTATAACAGCCACTAGCCGACGAACTCCTCGGAAGGCCGGCGGCTTCCAAGTAGAATCAGCACGACCGCGGCGATGACCGCTGCGCCGCCGGCCAGAACGTTCCAGGTAACCGGTTCACCCAGGATCAGCGCGGCGAGAATCACCGCAACGATCGGGTTTACGTACGAGACGGTTGCGACGGTTGCGGTTGGAAGCATCCGCAACGCATACGCGTAGGCGCTGTAACCGAGCATCGCGCCGGCGGTAATGAGCCAGAGCATCGCCCAGATCGACTCGGCCGAAATCGCTCGGATCGTCAAGTGCGATGCTTCTCCGGCGAGCAGACCGACGACGATGCAGAGGATGCCGCCGGCGGTCATCTCCAACGATGCGGTCATCGGTCCGTGGTCTTTGCCTTGGGCGTAGATCGTACCGGCCGCCCAAGAAATCGATCCGAGCATGATGATGCCTGCGAAACGCGGATCGGCATGTCCGGCGCCTCGCCCGACCAGCGTTGCGATACCGGCACTTCCGAGAACGAGGCCGCCGACCGCGGAGAGCGACGGCGCGCTGCGCGTGCGCAACGCATCGATGAGCAGCATCCAGATCGGCGTCGTCGCGAGCAAGAGCGCCGACGTTCCCGCTTCAACGCGCGTCTCGGCGACGCACAGAAGGCCGTTGCCGACGACTAGGAGCAAGAACGCCGTGATCACGATCTGCCCAAGCGACCTACGGTTGGGAAGCGAAGGCCTCTCTTTCGACGCGAACCATTGCCAAGCAAAGAGCAATCCACCGGCGGTCAGGTAGCGAACTCCCGTCATGAGGTAGGGCGGAATCGTGGTGACCGCGACGCGGATGCCGAGATAGGTCGATCCCCAAACGATGTACACGACGACCAGCGCGATCCACGGAAGCGAGCGACTCCAACGCGTCAAACCGGCCGCTCGCCGAGGACCGTCGCGCGGCGCATGCGCCGGTGCGCCGGAAAGTAATCCGCGAGCGCGCAGTGTTGCGTCCAGCGGTTGTCCCAAAAGGCAACCGTTCCCGATGACCAGCGCCAGCGAACCTGGAACTCCGGTTGCGCCATATGCTCGAAGAGAAGGCGCAACAGCGCCTCGCTCTCGCGCGGCGTAACGCCTTCGATGTGCGACGTAAAATCCTGATTGACGAAGAGCGCTTTACGCCCGGTCGCGGGATTCGTTCGCGCAACCGGATGCGTGACCGCCGGGTGCGCCGCGTAAATCTCATCGCGGCGGTCCTCCATTTCGAGCGCTTTAAAACGCTCGGGGGTGAAGTTCTTTGCAAACGAGTGAACGGCGCGCAGATTCGAGACGAGCTCTTTGAGCGGCGGCGAGAGGCTTTCGTACGCAAGATACATGTTCGCCCAGAGCGTATCGCCGCCGAGCTGTGGAATCTCTTCCGCGTAGAGCACGGCAGCCTGTGGCGGGGTGGCGAGGTAGGTGACGTCGTTGTGCCAGCGGTCGCTATTCGCGCGATGGGTCGCGTCGTGCTCCAAGATCATAATCTCGGGCGCTAGCTCGTGCCCCGGATAGAACGGGTGAAGGTAGAGGCGGCCGAAGCGGGCCGCAAAATCGCGCTGCTGCACCGGCGTCAGCGATTGCTTCGGGAAGAACAGCACGAGGTGCTCGTCGAGCGCGTTGCGAATCGCCGCGACGTCGTCGTCGGAAAGCGGGCGGCTAAGGTCGAGCTGCTCGACGATCGCGCCGATCGCCGGCGTCAGGGGTTCGGTTCGTAGTCGTACGAGAGGCATGGCGCTTTTGCGATTCGTCGCGGCCGCGGTGGGTCCGCCCGGGCGCTCGGCGAAAAACAAAGACGATGAGCACTCTTTTAGGACGTTTGCTTTTGGTCGCGACCGGCGCGGCGGCGGCTTCGGTTGGTACCGCCGCTAGCGTGTTGCCGAACGGATGGGCGCTGCGCGCTACCTCCGACCCGGTCGTGCAAACCGGCACGATGCCGCAGGGCGCCGCGATTTCTTCCGACGGCTCGACGTTGGCCATCCTCGAATCGGGGTTCAATCCTCCGGCGCTGGCGCTCTATGCGACGCCGTCGCTGCGACTGTTGAAAAGAGTCTCGTTGACCGGAGCCTTTGGCAGGCCGGTTTGGACCGATAGCGGCATCTTAGTCGCGGGCGCTAACGCCGACGCCCTATTCGTAGTCGACCCAAAGACCCATAACGTCCGCAAGATTGCGCTGCCCAAGAACAGCTATCCGATCGCGGTCGCGGCCCGAAACGGAACGGTCGCGGTGGCAACCGACGGTGACGGCGCCGTCCGCATGGGAAGTCTCGACGCGCTGCCCCAGGCGCCGGCGGTTCGCGTCGGGCCGCAGCTCGGCAAACTCGCCTTTTCAAGTGACGGCACGAAGCTATTCGTGACGGTGCGCTCGTCGAGTTACGTTGCCGAGGTAGACACGCGCACCAAGTCCGTGCGGCGTATTCCCACCGATCTCCATCCTAGCGACGTGCTCGTCGTCGGAGGGAGACTCTACGTGGCGCAAGCCGACGCTGATGCGGTCGGCGAGTACGACGCGCAAAGCGGAATGCGGCTTGCCGATACTTTCGTGGGCACGATGCCGCACACCATCGGCTCTTCGCCCAATGCGCTCGCCGCGCAAGGCGGCGCGGTCTTCGTCAGCCTCGGCGCGGCCAACGAGATCGCCGTACTCAGCAACGGTCGCGTGAGCGCGCGACTGCCGGCCGGGTGGTATCCTACCGACGCGATTCCGTCCGGTGACCGGCTCTACGTCATCGACGGTAAGGGCGAGGGAACCAAAGCGAATCCGGATTTCAACGTGATGAGCCGCGGCTACCACGACTACATCGCAGCGATTCAGTTCGGCTCGATACGCGAACTCACGCTCGGCGGCGCCGGAGCGTCCCCCAATCCTCAAGGCGCGATAAACGCGGGCGCAGCGCCTTCACAAACGGTCGTTCGCCAAGGCGGCCCGATTCGGCACGTCTTCTTCATACTCAAGGAGAACCGCACGTACGATCAGATCCTCGGCGATATGTCCGAGGGAAACGGCGACGCGAAGCTGGTATATTTCGGCGCCCGCGTGACTCCCAATCAACATGCGTTGGCGCAGCGCTTCGGACTCTTCGACGATTTCTACGCGAGCGGCGAAGTTAGCGACGCGGGCCATAACTGGGCCGACGGAGCCTTCGTTAACGATTACGCCGAGCGCATGTGGCCCCCGGCCTACGGCAACCGAAACGATAACGATCAAGTGCTGACCGGGATCGGAGCGTCGGTTCCAGCCCACGGATACATGTGGGACGCTGCGCGCCGAGCAGGCGTGACCTTTCGCGACTACGGCGAGATGGCGCTAATGCCCGCGATTGACGGCCACCCAGCCTCGACGGCTCCCAGCATCGGCAATCGGTACGATACGCATTACGTCGGTTGGAATCTCGATTACAGCGATATCAACCGCTACAAAGAATGGAAGCGCGAGTTCGACCGGTTCCTCGCGAACAACTCGGTTCCGCAGCTCGAGTATATGTGGCTTCCGAACGATCACACGGCCGGAACCCGCGCCGGAACGCTCACGCCGGCGGCATACATCGCTTCAAACGATTACGCGGTCGGGCTGATCGTCGCCGCGATCTCGCACTCGAAGATCTGGCCCTCGTCGGCGATCTTCATTACCGAGGACGACGCGCAGGACGGAGCCGATCACGTCAGCGACCAGCGGACGACGTTCTATATCGCGTCCCCGTATGCAAAGGGCGGGCTCGAGCACGAGCATTACTCGACTGTGAGCGTGCTGCGCACCATGGAGGTGCTTTTAGGGATGCAGCCGCTCTCGAACTACGACGCGACCGCGTTGCCGCTCTACGCTGCCTTTCGCGCAACTCCGAATCTCGCGCCGTTCGTCGCGATTTCGCCGAAGGTCAGTCTTACCACGCGAAACTCAAAAGTCGCCTACCGCGCGGCGCTCGCCGCGCGGCTCGACTTCAGCCGGCCCGATGCCGTCTCACCCGGCATCATGACCGACATGCTCGAACATGCCGGCTATAAGGCTGCGGCTACGCGGTAAACGAGGCGATCTCGTCGGCGTCGCGCAGGCACGTCCACCATTGCGTTCCGTCGTAGACCAACGACCGCGCTTCATCCGGCAGCGAACGGATCGCTTCGAACGCCGGCGCGCTCTGCGAAATATCGAGCGTGCCAAAGCTCAAATGCTCGAGCTCGGCATCACCCGAGATCATGTAGAAGCGCCCTTGGGGTCCGAAACCAAGACCGCCGCAGCGGGTCGGCAGCGCAATCTCGCGTTCGACCGAGGCATCGGGCTTCAGCACGAGGATGCGCTGGAAGGTCATCTGTCCGAGATAGATCCTATCGCCGGCGGCGGCCATGAAGGATCCGGTCAGGTCAGGGCACGGCGTCTTGCTGGTGAGATCGAACCCGCTATCCGGCAAGAGACGATAGAGGTAGCGGTCGTCGTCTTCGCCGTGCGAGATCACGGCGCGCAGTTCGTTACCGAGTGCGCTTAGCCCAAAAGGCTTGCCGGGCGCCTCGAATTCATGGCGCACGTTCCAGCTCTTCGGATCGATCGCATAGATGTGGTTGGTATCCCACGATGCCATCCAGAGCAGGCCGCCGAGATAGGCGAGCGGGTGGGGGCGAGCTGCCGGCGACGGCCGGCGGTTGAGTTCTTGTGCGGTTTGCATGTGGGCAGAAAGGCG
>JBAUMX010000046.1:0-17901 GCA_049578945.1 Candidatus Cybelea sp.
CCGCGGCTGCACGCGACGAGTGCCCCCAACGTTGCCGCGCCCCAAACGGCCGCGTGGACCTTGCGCATTCCGGCTTGGTTCTGCCGCTTTGAGGTTGAAAATCCTTTAGCGAAATGAAGGATCGTACGCGTCCGACGCTCAGCGTCGTCGTCCCACTCTACAACGAGGCCGGGATCGTCCCGCAGCTGCTCGACCGAATTGGCGCCGTCGTCGAGCGCCTGCGCTCCGAATACGACTACGAGATCGTGCTCGTCAACGACGGCAGTGCCGACGGCACTGCGGCTGCGATTCGCCGCGAGATGGAACGTCGGCCGCACGTCGTGCTGGTCAGCCTTTCCCGCAACTTCGGACATCAACTCGCCGCGACGGCCGGCCTCGAGATCGCTGCCGGTGACGCCGTCGTTCTCATGGATGGCGATCTTCAAGACCCACCCGAGTTGATCGAGACGTTTCTACGTCGCTGGCGCGAAGGCTACGACGTCGTCTACGCAGTCCGCCGTACGCGCCCCGGCGAGAGCCGGTTCAAGCTCTTCACCGCGCGGCTCTTTTACCGCATCATCAAACGCCTTACGAGGATCGCGATTCCGCTCGATGCCGGCGATTTCCGCTTGATGAGCCGGCGCGTCGTCGACGCCCTGCGACGCTCGCCCGAACGCAACCGGTTCTTGCGCGGAATGGTAAGCTGGGTGGGCTTCAACCAAACGGCAATCGAGTACGACCGCGACGTCAGGTACGCCGGTTCGACCAAATATCCGCTCGCGAAGATGATGCGATTCGCGATGGACGGGATCACTTCGTTCTCCGATATTCCGCTGCGCTTCGCGTCGTACTTCGGCTTTACCGTCAGCGCGATCGCGTTCATTTACGCCCTGATCGTTATCGGTTTCAAACTCTTCAGCCTCAACCCGCCTGCATATACGCCCGGATGGGCCTCGACGATCGTCGCGGTGCTCTTTCTGGGCGGCGTTCAGTTGATGAGTCTTGGAATTCTAGGCGAGTATCTCGGTCGCGTCTACGATGAAGTCAAGGGTCGTCCGCTCTACCTGATCAGCGAGATCGAACGATCTTGAGGAACCTCTGACCTACCACGCGGTCGTCGATCGCTTCGCGTTTCCGGCCGCGCTCGATCCTCCGTCTGCCGCGCTCTTCGTCCTCGCGTTCCTGGCTGCGGCCGGACTGACCGCTCGACGTCCGGTCTACGGATTGGCGGCGTTGGTGCTGGCGACACCGATTGCGTTCGCTCACGACGTGCTCGGCACGACGATTACGCTCCCCAAAGCCGTGCTGCTCGGCGTGCTCCTGGGTCTGGCAACCTATCCCCAGTCTGCGCGGCTGCTTCGCAAGCGTCCGGCCCCGCTGTTGCTTGGAGCACTCGCGCTGCTCTTCGTCGTCACCACGCTGACGCTGCTCGACGCCGCGCATCGCGGCGCCGTCGTCCGCGAAGCGCTCAAGGTCGTCGAGTACGCGGCAATCTTCATCGCAGCGTTCCTTTGTTACGCGCTCGATCCGCAGGACGCGCCGCTGGTCGGCGCCGCCTCGATTGCCGCGATTGCCGTCGCGCTCTCGGCGATCGCCCAAGAGATCGTCGGCGCGCCCTCCGGACTCTACATCGGCAATGCAATCGTTCCCCGAATCGCGGGTTTGCTCGAAGGACCGAATCAGCTCGCGGGCTACTGCGAGATCGCGGTCGCAACGCTCGGTGCGTGGGCGCTCGTCCGGCGCTGCCGGCTGCTCGACGCTGCGCTGGCGCTTATCGTTTTCGCCGGCGTGTTGACGTTTTCGAGAGCGGGATGGGGTGGTCTCGCGGTCGTGGTCGTGGTGCTGGCGCTGGTCGGAGGTAGGCGAACCTGGCAGGCGTTGCGTCCGGCTCTGTTTGGGCTGGTTGCGGGAGCGTTGGGAACCGTCTGGTGGGCGATTTACGCGCATTCGCCGGCGGTGCTGCGCGCCTCGCTCGAGGGGAGCTTTTACGCCGGCGGGGTCGGCAACCGCGACGAGCTCTGGCGCGCGGCGTGGAAGATGTGGCTCGACCGGCCGGTCCTCGGCGTAGGCGCCGGCAACTTCGAGCTCTCGCTGCCCGCCTACGGTCTTTTCGGAGTACGCACCCACGCCAACAGTTGGTATCTGCAATCGCTAGCCGAAGGCGGGATTTTACTCTTTGCAGCGACGCTCGCGGTGCTCGCCGCGATACTTGCGAGCCTCACGGAGTTTCGGCCGCTGCGGCGCTTGCGCGCGGCATCGCCGTGGGTGGTCGCCGCGCTTGCCGCAACGGTCGCGCTGGCGCTGCATCAACTCGCCGACTATCTCGTTTTCTATCCGAAGGTCGGCGGCGCATGGTGGTTGCTCATCGGCATCGCTGCAGCGGCACTGCGCGCGGTGTCGTCCTGAGCGCTTCGCAGCCGCTCGTCGTCGTTACCAGCTGGGGCCTGCACGGCGCGCTTTTGCTCGGGCTTCTGATCCTTTCGATCGCTGCGGCAGGCATTGCGTACTGGTGGGCGCTCCAACACGCGAAGCGAATCCCGCTCGCTGCGGTGATGGCCATTACCGCGGTTGCGATCGTAGCGGCGTGGTGCGTGCCGGTTCTCTTTTCCAGCGACGTTTACGCGTATGCGGCGTACGGCGAGCTCGCGCGGCTCGGTCTCGATCCGTACTTGCATCCGGCGCAGACCGGCAACGATGCGTTGCTGCGCGATGCGACGTGGCAGTGGAGCGGCCGCTTTCCGGTCTGTGTCTACGGTCCGGCCTTTGTCGCGCTCGCACAACTGGTCGTGGTTGCGCTGGCACCGTTCGGAACGGCGGCGCAACTCGAAGGGATCCGCGCGATTGCGTCGGTAGCATTCTTGCTCTGCGTTCCGCTCGCTTACGCCGCGTTCTCCGGCGACGCTCGAGTTCGTGTACGGGCGGCCGCAACGATTGGTCTCAATCCGGTCGCGATCTGGTGTGCCGCCGAGGGTCATAACGACGCGCTCGCGCTGGCGTTCGTCTTTGCCGGCTTCGCCGTGATGCGGCGGGGCCGGGCTGGAATCGGCGCCGCAATCGTCGGCCTGAGCGCACTCATCAAGTCGCCGGCTGCCGGCGGGGCGATCGCACTGGCCTTCTACGACCGCCGCGCGCGCGTTGGGGCGGTGGTTGGGCTCGCAGCGGCCGCGACGCTCTCTTTTCCGCTCGTTCGCGCAATTGCAACCCAGGTCGCGCCGCACGGCCAATACGCTCCACAGGCGTCGCTGCAAGCCGTGCTTGCGCCGCTCGGCCCGTTTGTGGCTCTCGGGCTCGCGCTCGTCGCGAGCGCCGCGCTCGCCATCCGCGGCGTCGCGCTTCTGCGACGAGCTCGCAACGAGGGGTGGGTCTCCTTGGCGTTGGCCGGATGGGTGCTCGTCCCCAACCCGTATCCATGGTATTCGCTCTGGCTGATAGCGGTCGCGGCGATCGCACCGAGAACGCGGCCCGGCGCAGTCGCCATCTTGCTCTCGTTTACGTCGCTGCTGCGATACGTTCCCGACGCGGTCGGCACGCCCAGCACGCCGCTCTCCGTCGCGCTCGGGGCACTCGCGACGCTCCCGCTGTTAGGGCTGTTATAATGAGCGACTCGCATGACCGTTGAAACACTCGATTCCATTGCGCCCGCCCGCGGAAACGCCGCGAGCCTGCTCGCGACGCTCTCCGATAGCCGCGTTTGGCAGAGCACGGTCGAACGGCTACGGACGCTGCGCCGGCTGCCTGCTAAGCCCGGCGGCTGCGTCCTGCACGAAACGATCCCGGCCGCGCGGCCGGCACTCGTCGCCGCGCTGCACGGTGCGCTCGGCGGTACGATACTCGTCGTCGTTCCGACGCCGGATGCAGCCGAACGCATCTTCGCAGACCTTCTCTATTATCTAGGCGAACCGAGCGATTCGATCGCACTGCTGCGTTCGCGCGAGGAGGGGATCGGCGCGATCGAAAGCCCCTCCGAGCGCAGCGCCCGCATCACGCTTTTGGACGACCTATCACGCGGGGCGCCGCGCATCGTCTTAGCGCCGATCGTCGCGGTCCGTCAACATATGATGGCGCGGGCGCAGTTCGAGGCGATGCGCTTCGAGGTGCGCACCGGCGTTGAAGCCGGATGGGAACGGCTGCAGCAGCAACTCTTCGGGCTTGGTTACGCTCGCCGTGACGTCGTGAGTGCGGTCGGCGAGTACGCCGTGCGCGGCGGCATCGTCGATGTTTTTGCGGCGACGGCGGAGGCACCGGTCCGGATTGAGTTTTTTGGCGACCGAATCGAATCGATGCGCGCTTTCGCGATCGAATCGCAGCGCAGCAGCGCCCCGGTCGACGCGCTCACCGTTGCGCCGTGGAGCGACGCAATTCACGCGGGGGTCCCGTCGGCTTTGCCGATGGGGAGCGCGCAGCCAACGGCGGAGCGCCTATTAGACGAGCGGGGTCCCCAAAATGCGTCGCATTTTGGGGTGACGATTTTCGACTACCTGCCGGCCGAGGCAACGGTAGTGCTCGAGGAGCCGGCGACGATCGCCGCGGTTGCCGAAGCGCTCGACGAAGAGCGGGCCCGCGAACGCCACACGTTACTGGCCGGTGAAGGCGGCGACGAGGAACTCGTGCAAGCGGGTTCGCCTCCCGCGACGTTCGCGGATCTCGGCTTGCGAATCGCGCAGCACGCGACGCTCGTTCTTCCCGGAACGATTGAAACCGGCTCCTCGCTTGGCTGGGTTCCGCCACCGCTCGATTCGTTCGTCTTTGAGTGCCGGCCGGTCGAGCATTTCAATCGTCAGATCTCGCTCTTCGCCGACGCAATGCGCGAATGGAGCGCGAGCGGCGAGACCGTCTACATCGTCAGCGCGGCCGTCTCCCGGACCCTCGATCTTCTGCATGCCGCGGGGATTGCGGTCGGACCGCGCGCGCGCGGCCGCGTGATCGTCGACCACGGCTCGATCGAAGCCGGATTTCGGATTCCGAGCCTTCGATTGCGCGTGCTCGGCGATCGTGAGATCTTCGGAGCACCGCCCAAACGCGTCAAGATGCGAGCCGTAAAGGAGGGCGTTCCGGTCACGCTCGCCGATCTTCGCGTCGGCGATTACGTCGTTCACGCGGTCCACGGAATCGGTCAATATCTCGGGCTGCGGGCAGAAACGATTCTCGGAGCGACTCAAGATTATCTCGACCTGCGATACGCCGGCAGCGATCGGATGCTCGTTCCGGTCACGCAGATGCATCAGATCGCAAAGTACTCGGCAGCCGAAGGTCAGACTCCGCGCCTTTCAAAAATGGGCGGCGCGGATTGGGCGCGCACCAAGACGCGCGTCTCCGAGGCGCTCGAAAAGATCGCGGACCAGCTGGTCGCGCTCTACGCCGAGCGCGAGATGTCGCGCGGTTTCGCTTTCGGTCCCGATACGACGTGGCAAGCCGAGATGGAGGAAGCCTTCCCGTACGAGCCGACGCCCGATCAGCAGAAGGCTTTCGGCGCAACCAAAGCCGACATGGAGTCGGCTCGACCGATGGACCGCTTGATCTGCGGCGACGTCGGTTACGGCAAGACCGAAGTGGCGATGCGCGCCGCGTTCAAGGCGATCGCGGACAAAAAGCAAGTCGCCGTGCTCGTACCGACGACGCTGCTCGCCGACCAGCATTACCGCACCTTTAGCGCGCGCTTCGGCGCCTTCCCCGTACGCGTCGAAGAGCTTTCGCGGTTCACGCCGAAAGCCGGCCAAAAGCGCATCCTCGGCGATCTCGCGGAAGGCAAGGTCGACGTCGTGATCGGGACGCATCGCCTGTTGCAGAAGGACGTAGCTTTCGCCGATCTCGGACTGATCGTCATCGACGAGGAGCAGCGCTTCGGCGTCATACACAAGGAGCGCCTCAAGGAGTATCGCGCGAGCGTTGACGTCCTAACTCTTTCTGCGACGCCGATTCCCCGCACGCTGCACATGTCGCTGATGGGCGTTCGCGACCTGTCGTTAATTCAGACCGCGCCGAAGAATCGAATGTCGATCAAGACGCTGGTCGTTCCGGCGAGCGATTCGGTCGTTCAGCGCGCGATCGGGGCGGAGCTCGACCGTGGCGGCCAGGTTTATTACTTGCATAACCGCATCGAGTCGATCTATTCGGTACGCAACGCGCTCGAGCAGCTCGTGCCCCGCGCGCGCATCGGCGTCGGCCACGGACAAATGCGGGAAGCCGAAATCGAGCCGGTCATGCAGCGGTTCATTGACGGCGAGCTCGACGTGCTCGTCGCGACGACGATCATCGAGAACGGCATCGACATTCCAAACGTCAACACGATGATCGTCAACGATGCAGATCGCTTCGGCCTCGCGCAGCTCTATCAGCTGCGCGGGCGAGTCGGGCGCTCGAATCATCAAGCCTATTGCTACATGCTCTATCAAGGGCACAAAGCATTGACGGAAGAGGCGAAGGCGCGGCTCGAGGCGATCCGCGAGTTTGCACAGCTGGGCTCGGGATTGCAGATCGCGATGCGGGATCTGGAGATTCGGGGTGCAGGCAACCTGCTCGGCGCGGCCCAATCCGGCTTCATCGCCTCGGTCGGATTCGACGCCTACTGCGAGCTGCTCGCGGAAGCAATCGCGCAGCGGCGCGGCGGACGGGCCGCCATCGAGGAACGCGCCGAAGCGGTGATCGACGTGAAGATCGACGCATTCATCCCCAACGATTACATCGCGCAAGTCTCGCAAAAGATCGCGGTCTATCAGCAGTTCGCGAAGGCGCGGACCGAAGAGGAGGTCGTCGAAGTGGCGGCGGGGGTACGGGACCGCTTCGGCGCCTTTCCCAAGCCCCTCGAGAACCTGGTGGAGCTGACGAAACTGCGCGCGATCGCGTTGCGCAAACGCGTGACGCGCGTGGTCGTCGAGGAGCGACGCCTGACGCTCGGCGTCGGATCGGGTTTCCAGCTAGACCCGCAAGCACTTCCGGCCTTTGCGCGCTTGACGAAGAACCGTTTCCGGTTCGGCGAGGGGCGGATTCTCGTCGACCTGCCTGCCGCCGGGTCGTGGATGCCACTTTTGAGGAAGCTGCTCGAAGCGATTTAGCCTGCGGGCCCGGTTTTGGAGGAGCCTACCCATTCCGCTCGAACCACGGCGCCGTGATGCGGGGCCTCGTGCCCCGCTTACTACGCACTCCAACCTTTCCTAACGGAGCAAAGATGTCGAAAGCCCAACGCATCACCGTGGGCCTCGCCGCTCTTCTCATGGGCACTGCACTTGCAGCGTGCTCGGGCGGCGGCGCAATCGCTACGGTGAATGGCCAACCGATCAGCCGATCTACCTTCGATAACCGGCTCGAAAGCAGCCCGGTGGCACGCAACGTCCTGCAGCAGGTGGTCCAGGAGACGCTGATCGAGCAGTATGCCAAGAACAATAACATCAACGTCACCGACGCCCAGCTCGACGCGCGCGAGACTCAGATCAAGGCGAACTTCCCGAGCGGCTCGTGGGACGAGATGCTGAAGGCGCGCGGTCTGACGGAGGCCGACGTACGCTCCGCATTGCGCGAGCAGCTGATCATGGATCAGGCACTCTCCAAAGAAGTGAAGATCACTCCGGCTCAGATCGAGGATTACTTCAAGAAGAACCACGCCACGTTCGACAAGCCCGAACAAGTGACGGCGCGCCACATCCTGGTGCCGAGCCTGGCGCTGGCCAACCAAATCGAAGCCGACTTAAAGGCTGGTCAGAACTTCGGGGATCTTGCCAAGAAATACTCAACCGATCCCGGCAGCAAGGACAAAGGCGGCGATCTCGGATCCTTCCGCCGCGGCCAGATGGTGCCGGCGTTCGATAAGTACGCGTTCTCGGCGCCGATCGGCCAGATCAGCCCGCCGATCAAGTCGCCGTTCGGTTATCACATCATTCAAGTCGAATCGCGAACGCCGGGACAAAAGGCGACGCTTGCAAGCGCGACGCCGCAGATCACCGATACGCTGCGCGAGCAGCAAGAGGCGCCGCTGACCCAACCGTTCCTGCAAGGCCTCATTCAAAAGGCCACGATCGTCGTGAACGATCCGCAGTTCGCGGGGATTTTCGCGACGCCACCGGCGCCGCCGGCTGCGGCCGCGCCGCCGGCCGGATCACCGGCACCGGCAGCGACGAAGTAGTCCTCGGACGCGATGCGAATCACTTAGGAGTTTGCAAACTCCCGAAACGGTGGTTCGCATCGCGGGTCTGGGTCCGGGCGATCCCGGCCTCTTGACCATCGGCAGCCTCGATGCACTGCGCGCGACCGGCCGAGCCGTCGCGCTTCTCGCGCCACCGGATCTCACCGGTTACCTCGAGCGCAACGGCGTCGAAATCGTGCGTGGAATGGTCGAGGATCCGGCACTCTTCGTTCGTGGAAGCAACGATGAAATCGAGCGTTTCGTGCAGCGGCTCGGCGAGGACGGGGGCGCTTCGCTCGGCCTGGGCGTTCTCGGAAACCCGCTCTCCGATTTTCCGGGCTTGCCGTTGCTGCTGCGCGCTCTCGAAGCGCGCCGGATTCGCACTGAGATCGTAACCGGCGTACCCCGCGCGACGCTCTCGGCCTCGATTACGATGCCTCTGGTTCCCTTGCCGCCCCAATCGGCGCACTACAGCTGGGACGACCTGGTCGAGATCATGGCTCGGCTGCGCCTGGGTTGCCCGTGGGATCGCGAGCAGACCCATCGCACGCTCGTTCCATATCTGATCGAAGAGACGTTCGAAGTCGTGGATGCGATCGAGATCTCGCAGCTGGACGGTCTCTGCGAGGAGCTCGGCGACTTATTGCTCCAAGTGCTCTTTCACGCACAGCTCGCAACCGAAGTCGGAAAGTTCAGCATCGCCGACGTCGTAGACGCACTCTCGAACAAGATGGTCCGGCGCCATCCGCACGTCTTCGGCGATGCGGTAATCGAAGACGTCGACGCTCAATGGCGAAACTGGGAGCGGCTCAAGGCGCTCGAGAAGACCGGACGCAACCGCGAGAACCGCCTCGATGGAATCCCCAAACATCTTGGCGCGCTGCAGCGCGGTCAGCGTATGCAGGAAAAGGCCGCTCGGGTCGGCTTCGACTGGCCCGGTGTCGGCGGCATTCTAGAGAAACTCTCCGAAGAGCTATGCGAGCTTGCCGAGGCGCGCCGCCAGCGGCAAGACGATCCGCACGTTCGTGAAGAACTCGGCGACGTGTTCTTCACGCTCGTCAACCTTTCGCGCGCGCTCGGCATCGACGCCGAAACGGCGATGCGCGAAGCGAACGAGAAGTTCTACCGGCGCTTTTCCTTCATGGAAGCGCGGGCCGTCGCGGACGGCAAGACGCTCTCCGATCTTTCGCTCGACGAACTTGAGGAGTTATGGCAGCTGGCGAAGGCTTGACCGCGAGCCTGCGAGTGCGCATGAGCGCGCACGACGGTCACTACGGCGGCGGCCTTGTCGACGGAGCGCGCATCTTAGCGCTCTTTGGCGACGTCGCCACCGAGCTGCTGATACGGATGGACGGCGACGAAGGGCTCTTTGCCGCTTACCAGGAGGTTCGTTTTCTGGCACCCACGTACGCCGGCGATTACATCGAAGCCGAAGGTCGCATCGTGCACGTGGGAAAGACCTCGCGTCGCATGGAGTTCGAAGCGCGCAAAGTTATCGCCGCGCGTCCCGAGATCGGCGAAAGCGCTGCCGACGCGCTCGATCCGCCGATTGTCGTCTGCCGCGCGACCGGTACGTGCGTGACCCCGAAAGACAAGCAGCGCCGTCCCTCCTAACGTTCATGCCGCCATCGAAGATCATGCTGATACGCCATGCCGAAAAGCAGCCCGACGGTCCGCCCGGACCGCCTCCATACGGGATCAACGCCAACGGCAAACAGAAGAGACGTTCGCTGACCGTCCGAGGCTGGCAACGCTCGGGAGCGCTGGTACCGTTCTTCTGCGCGCCAAAGCCGCCCGTCGAAACGCCTGGCATTATCTACGCGTCGGCCGTTAGCGCCGATAACGACGAGACGAAGAGCCGGCGTCCGCAAGAGACGGTCACGCCGTTAGCGCGACGGCTCGGCATCGAAGTCGACGTGTCCTACACGGTCGGTCAGGAGGCGCAACTCGCAACTGACATCCAATCGCACTCGGGCGTCGTGCTGGTTGCGTGGGAACACAAACACATTCCCCTGCTCGCTGCCGCGTTACACGCGAGCGCTCCCGGCGCATGGCCGGACGATCGATTCGACGTCGTATGGATTTTAACGGCGGCACCAGACGCGTACCTCTTCGCGTCCGCAGACCAATCGCTGCTTCAAGGCGACGTCTAAAGCTCAATCGCGCAGCCCGTGCGCGGGGTAAAGGTAGCGCCGGCGCAAAGGGCCAAGGGCAAAGGGATTATTTCATTCGTGCTGCGTTGCGAAAGGAGTTGGCTTGTCTCTTTGTACGCTTGCTAGGTATGGAGTTGTTGCCGTCGCGGCAGTTGCGCTACCGACTGGGTGTGGAGGCGGTACGACGCCGTCGGCCGGCGTTCTAACCGACCCGCACATGATCGCGATGACGAACGCTTTGGGTATGGTGCCGGTCCGCCATCTTAACCGCGGCAAGTCTTGGATTCGGCCGGATGCCGGAAAGCAATGGCTGCTCTACGTCTCCGACGCGTCGAGCGGTACGATCGACATCTATAACTATCGCGTGAAGACCGGAAAGCTCTACGGGCAGATCACCGGCTTCAGTTTCCCCTACGCTCAGTGCGTCGACGCCGGCGGTGACGTTTATGTCGTCGATAACGATACCGCGAAAATCTACGAGTTCGCGCACGGCGGCACATCGCCGATCGCGACCGCGACCGACTCGTACGGCTTCCCAATAGGCTGCTCGGTCGATCCGACCACCGGCAACGTCGCCGTCGCCAACTTCGACAGCCTCGCCAGTGGCGCCGGCGGCCTCGACGTCTTTGCGGGCGGCTTGAACGGAAGCCAGACCAACTACACAAACTCGAACCTCTACCATCTTTTTCCGCCCGGTTACGACCCGAAAGGAAATCTCTTCGTACAAGCGACGGATTATTCGGGGAATAAGCACTTCGCGGAGCTTCCGACGGGGAGCAGCAACTTTACGATGTTGACGGGTCTGACGATCGCGTTTCCGGGAAGCGTCGCCTGGGACGGTCACTACCTCGCCGTCACCGATCAGAACTACATCTACTACTACACGACGATGATCTATCGCGTAACCGTTTCCGGCTCGAAGGTCACGGTCGTGCGTCAAACGCACCTAACCGACAACTGCTATCCCTACCACAACTACATGGTTGCCGTGGAGCCTTTCGTCACGGGAACGGCGCGTAAAGGCAACGCCGTCGTGGCCGGCAACCTGAACTGTCCTAGCGCCTTTGGCTTCTGGAACTACACCAACGGCGGCAACCCAAAACGAACTCTTCCGTCATCGATCGGCCCAGTGAATCCTTACGGTCAGGCCGTCAGCCCGCCGTCGAGCGATACATAATCGTCCTTGCTTCCGGGCTAAGAGCCGCACTGCATGAAGCGGCCTCCGCCGATTCTGATTTGGAATGCGCTGGTCTGGGTGCTTTTCTTCGCGTTGGCGTCGACGCTTTGCGCGATCGCCCAATGGCGTTACGCGATCTTCCGCAACGACGTCGATCTCGGTATCTTCACCCAGGTAGTCGCGGGCCTCGGCCGCGGATTTTCGAGCACGGCCGAAGGCGGCGTCAACCATCTTCTCATTCATTGGTCTCCGATCGTGGCGACGGCTTGGCCCATCGTTGCCGCGTTCGGTCCCATTGGTCTCGAGTTTTTTCAGGCGATACTCGTCGCGGCGGTGCTGTTTCCAATTTGGGCGCTGGCGCGAGCAAGGCTGCGCCCAGCCCCGGCCTTCGCATTAGTTTGCGTCGCGGCGCTTTACCCGGTCCTGTGGGCAAACGGCGTCGGCGATTTTCACGAGACGGCGTTTGTGCCGCTGCTCTCCGCGACGCTGGTCTATGCGCTCGATCGACGCCGCTGGAGCATGAGCATCGTAGCGGCCCTGCTGCTCGCTTGCACGCGCGAGGACCAGTTCGTCGTTCTCGCCGTAAACGGGTTGCTCTTCGCGGCAACCGCCCGCGGCGATACCCAAGCAAAGCGGATCGGATTGACCATCTCCGGGGCGGCGGTCGCATTCTCTTTCGTCTATTTCGGAGTCGTTCGTCCGGCCCTCAACCCGCACGTTCCATACGAGTCGTTGCAGTTTTTCAACTGGAGCGGGAATCGAACGGGAGCGCAGAGTCTGGGTTGGGCGCTGCTGCTCCTACGCGTCCGGTACGTGCTGATCATTCTAGCCCCGCTCGCTTTCCTGCCGTGCATTTCCCGCTACGGGCTCTTCCTGATTCCGGGCTTAGTCGAGATACTCGCCGCCCATCAACCGGTGACGATTATGCCCGGCGCGCACTACAGCGCGCTGCTGACGGGCTATGCGCTCGCCGCATTCGCTGACGGCGCCGCTCGATTGAACGCTCACCGGCCGCGGCTGGTCGCCCCAACCGTCGTAGCGGCAGCGGCCGCGTCGATCTGGATCGGGATTTTCGCAAGCCCGATGGAGTACTGGTATTATCTCTACCGGCGCCCAGACGCACACGATGCGCTACTGGAGGAAAGATTGCGCCAACTTCCCAGGCAGGCGGACGTTGGGGCCGAGGACGAGATCTTCGCGCATCTAGGTCTCGACCGCAACGCCTCCATCGACTTGCACGGCCAGCGATGGTTCGTCTACGACCGGACGCATTATTCGCAACGATGGCGCGACGTCGACGAGGCGGCCGTGCGGCGCGCGCTCGCACGGCATGCCTACGTCGTGACGAGCGACCGCGACGGAATTGTGGTCCTCAGGCGGCTACACTAAGCGCTCGTGCGTCTTTTTCTTCCAGACGAACTCGTAGTAGCAGAACTGCAGAACCAAAACGGCACAATAGGCGGCCGGATAACCGAGCCATACGCCGGAAAGTCCGATGCGATGCATCAATAGATAGGCAACGGGCACCTGGACGCCCCAGATCGCAAAGATGCCGTTAATGGTCGGCCACTTCACGTCGCCGCTGCCGCGCATTACGCCGCTCAGCACCGCCGAATTCCCAAAGAGCAAATAGCCCCATAAGGTGATCATCAACAGCTGGTGCGCGATCCGCAACGTGTTCTGGTCGGTGATGAACCAGCCCAAGATGAACCACGCGAAGAGATAACAGGCGCCGATGATCAGGCCGCCGATGACGTAGTTGAGACCGACGGCCGAGCGAATGACGCTGCCGAGCTTGTCTTCACGGCGCGCGCCGATGCACTGCGCGCCGAAGATCGAGGCCGCGATGCCGATCGAAATCGCCGGAAACTGGACGTATCCGATAACTTGGTTGACGGCGCCGTAGGCCGCGGTGGCGCTCGATCCAAAGCGGTTGACGAACGAGATGACCGCAATCTCCGCGAGCGAAACCATCATCACCTGGATGCCGGTCGGCACGCCGATCCGGACGACGCCGTAGAGAATCTTCCAATCGATTAACATATCGGCCAGCATCTCGCGATCGAACTTGAGGAGATGGTTGCGGCGATGCAGGTAGTAGAGCAGCCACGCCAGCGCCGCGCCGTTGGCGATCAGCCCTGCGACCGCCGCGCTGACGACACCGAGCTTGGGCAGCCCGAAGGTACCGACGATAAACAGCGGCGTGATCGCGATCGCGAGCACGGCGGAAACGATCAGCGCATAGAACGGCGTCGTGGAATCGCCGGTGCCGCGCAGAATCGTGGCGTAGACGAAGTAGACGAAAAAGACCGGCATCGTTAGGAAGATGACGCGAGCGTAGGCATCGGCTTGCCCGATAATGTCGGCCGGGGTCCCCAGCCAGCCGAGAACCGTCGTCGATCCGAGCGCGCCCACCGCCGCCACGACAATGCCCAGATAGAGCGCCGCAGCAAGCACCGTGCCGGCGACGCGCTTGACCTTGTGCTCGTCGTGCGCGCCGAAGGCCTGTCCGACCAGTACGCTCGCTCCGCTCGAGACGCCGAAGACGAATGAAAACAAGAGAAAGATGATCGGAAAGACGGAGGAAACCGCGCCGAGCGCCTGCGTCGAGATCAGCCGGCCGATCCAAATGCTCGCCATCGTCTGAGATGCCGACTGCAGCACGTTGCTCAACATCAGGGGAATGAGAAAGACGAGGAGGATCTGCCACATCGGCTTTCCCTCCTCGAAGACGTTGACTCCATAGCGGCGCGCCTGCGCCTGCGCCATGTTTACTCCTCGGCTAGCAGTTGATAGATCTCTTTGCGAGCTTCGTCCAGAAACTCGCATACGCGGTCAATGGTTTCCGGCTTGGATGACGGCCCGAGCTGCGCAACCGACTGCATCAGTCTGGCGGCCGACGTTCGCAGCCGATCGGCTACACCGACCGCTGCGTCGTCCTCGTCGTCATCGTCGTCGTTAAGGAAACGCTCCAGCTCGGCAGCACGCTCGCCCAACAAACCACGGCCCTTCTCGGTGATCTCATAGATGCGGCGCTCGCCCTCTTCGCGCCCGACGATCAGGCCGGCGGCCTCAAGCGCCGCCAAGATCGGATAGACCGAGCCGGCGCCGCCGCCCCAGCCCTTTTCGCGAATCGCGCGGATCAGGTCGTAGCCGTGACGCGGCACGTCGGCTAGAAGCTTCAAGAGAGCGAGCTTCAGAACGCCCCGGCGAAATCGCCGCATCCCGCGTCTGCGGTGCCGGTCCGCTCGCCACCACCATCCGCCGGAGCGCGGGTCGCCCCAAGAACCGATATCCATCGAACCAATCTCCTCGTGAAGGGTCATCCTCCGACAGCCTCGGGATGACACTAGAACTGTCACAATAGTATCCGATATATCGAGATCATGTCAAGATATAGTATGTGTCGTCGAGCCGGACGGCGAATCGACGGGTGTGCGGCTTGATAAGTTCATGAAGGTCTCGCGACTGGCAAAGCGGCGCAGCGAGGCGCATGAGGCGCTGGAGCACGGTCGCATCTGCAAAGGCGGCAAACCGCTCAAACCGGGCTACCAAGTAAGGCCAGGTGACGAGCTCGAGATTCACTACGCGACGAAATTCGTCACCGTGCGAGTGCGCGAGGTTCCGCTGCGCGTCACCCCGAGCATCCGCGCCGCCGACCTCTACGAGATACTCGAGACGCGCAAGGACGATGCCGAATGGCTATGACCTCGGCCGACACCAAAGACGCGTTAGCGCGCGACGTTCCGGCCGCTAGTCACTGCCGCGAGGCGCTGCTCGCCGGTCTCGCCCTCTACGGAAGTGCGCGCGGCGAGTTCGTCACGCATCGAAACGCCGTTGCGCGGCTTTTCTGGTCGTTGCTCGACGAACGCAAATCCCATCCGATCGAAACGCGGGCGCCGACGAGGCTGCAGCGTCTGCCGACCTTTGCAATTGGGCTTCCCGAGCGGCTGGGGGCGATGCCGCCGAAGCCGTTGCACAAGTGCGATCGCCTGATCGAAGTTCGCGCGGCCTTTCTAGCCTGCGGATCGCTCGCTGCCGGTGCGCGCGGCTATCATCTCGAGTTCGTCACGCGCAGCGAAGAGATCGCGCAGCGTTTGAAGTGGATGCTGCGCAGCGCGGGCGTACCCCCGAAGCTGACGCGCCGCAAAACGCGAGTCGTGCTCTACTATAAAGACTTCGACGCGATCGTCGAGCTGCTGACGCACGTCGGAGCATTCGGTGCGGTGCTGGCGCTCGAAGACGTTCGAGCGTTGCGAGAAACGAAGAATCGCATCCATCGCCTCGTTAACACCGAAGCCGCAAACCTGGAACGTACCGCCCAAGCCGCGGCCGCGCAACGCAGCATCATCGAGTACGTGCGCAGCGCCCACGGGCTGGCACGCCTCACGCCGGCGCTGCGTGAGGTCGCCGAGCTCCGACTAAAGTATCCCGACGAGTCGCTCGCCGAGCTTGGGCGCCGCTGTAATCCGCCGATCGCCAAACCAACCGTGAGCAGCCGGCTCGGGGCACTCGTCCGGCTCGCCGGCTATCTGCGGGGCGGGCAGGTGAGCGCGAAAGCCGCCCGGTAAACGCGCTCCATGCGCATCGGCATCAACGGCTTCGGCCGCATCGGACGAAACTTTACCAAAGCAATCGCGGAACGCCACCCCGAGATCGAGATCGCGGCGGTCAACGATTTGATCGACGCGCAGCAATGCGCCCACCTCTTCAAGTACGACAGCAACTACGGCATCTATCCCGGTGAGGTCGGCGCCGAGGGCGCGAAGCTGAAGATCGATCGCCGGTCGATCCAGGTCTTCGCCGAGCGCGATCCCGGTAAGCTCCCGTGGAAGGATCTAGGAGTCGACGTCGTCGTCGAGTCGACCGGCCTCTTCACCGATGCCGCAAAGGCGCGCGCCCATATCGACAGCGGGGGTGCCAAAAAAGTCATCATATCGGCACCGGCCAAGGGCGAAGACATCACGATTGTGCTGGGCGTGAACGACGCCCGGTACGACCCCGCTAAACACGACGTGATCTCCAACGCCTCGTGCACGACCAACTGTCTGGCGACCGCAGTAAAGCCCGTCGTCGACACGCTGGGATGGGTCAGGGGCTTTATGACGACGATACACTCCTATACCAACGATCAGAACGTCCTCGACGGACCACATAAGGATCCGCGGCGCGCGCGCAACGCCGCGACCAACATCGTGCCGACGTCCACGGGGGCCGCAAAAGCACTCTATCTGACGATCCCGGAGGTCGAGGGAACCTTCGATGGTTTTGCGCTTCGGGTCCCTACGCCAACCGTCTCGATGATCTACTTGGTCGCGCAAACCCGCAAACCGACGACGCGCGCGGAGCTCAACGAGATTCTGCGAAGCGCCGCGCAGGGCGAACTGGGCAAGTACGTTTCGTACACTGAAGAGGAGCTCGTTTCCAGCGACTTCAAAAAGAATCCGCACAGCTCGATCATCGACTCAAAACTGACCAACGCCAACGGCGACCTCGTGCAGATCGCCGCCTGGTACGATAACGAATGGGGTTACTCGTGCCGGCTCGCCGAGCTCACCGCGATGGTGTTGACGGCGATTCCGGCGAAGGTCTAAGACTCGACAGGCCTTTTCGTGCCGTTTGCGCGATTGACGGATCTCGACGTGCGAGGCAAGCGCGTCTTGGTCCGCGAGGATCTCAACGTACCGATGTCGCCCTTCGACGGAGTTTATCCCGAGCGAAGTCGAGGGGCTCAGGGTGACAAGGGACAAATCCTCGATTATGAGCGGGTCGATGCGGCGTTGCCGACGCTTCGCTGGCTTCACGAACGGGGCGCGCGTACGATCGTCCTCTCACACCTTGGCCGGCCAAATGGTAAACCCGACCCGCGCCTCTCCTTGCGTCCGATCGCACAAGCGCTCTCCGACCGGCTCGGCATAAGCGTGCGTTTCGCTGACGACTTGGTCGGCGACGCCGCCCAGAACGCCGTCGCCGCGCTGCACGACGGCGACGTGCTGCTGCTGGAGAACGTCCGCTTTCATCCCGAAGAGGAGCGCAACGATCCCGCGTTTGCAAAACAACTGGCGGCACTTGGCGATCTTTACGTCAACGATGCGTTTGCGACCGCGCACCGCGCGCACGCCTCGACCGAGGGCGTCGCGCATCTGCTTCCCAACGCAGCGGGCTTCCTGATGGAAGCCGAGCTCGCCGCGCTCTCGCGCCTCGTAGATCGGCCCGCAAAACCGTTCGTCTGCGCGATCGGCGGCGCAAAGATCAAGGACAAGATCGGCGTCTTGGCGCGCCTTGCCGAGCTCGTCGACGCTTTTTGCGTCGGCGGTGGAATGGCGAACACGCTGCTTGCAGCCGGCGGCGTCGAAGTGGGCGCGTCGTTGCGCGACGCCGATCTCGAGCCGGCAAAGCGGATTCTGTCGACGATCGAAGCGTGTAACGTCGATCTGCAGCTGCCAACGGATGCCGTCGTCGCGCCGGCCCTCGAC
>JBAUMX010000047.1:0-1843 GCA_049578945.1 Candidatus Cybelea sp.
GGGCGGCCGGGCAGTCGGTCAGCCCCCTTCGCCTTCGACGTATGCAACCTCGTATGTAGTTTGGGCGCGGTTGGCGTAGCTATTGCTCGTCCGGAATTCACGGGTCGCTGGGCTGCTTGAGGAAAAACAACTCGTCTTGCGGCGACTGAATCGCGACGAATTTGCGAGGCTTCTGCGAGAAATCGAAGCAGTCGGCGGCTGGAGACGTCGCGCGCGTGTCCGACGCCGAGAGCTAGGGCAAATTTAAGATATCTTCGGCGAAGCGCAATACGCTCGCCGTTTCATATTGAACGTGGGAGACGTAGTTCTGCTTAGTATACGGAGAAATCACGATGAGCGGTACGCGAAAGCCGCCGGCACGGACTTGCAGCGGGGTTATAAGGCTGTACGATCACGCGTCGTGCGTCTATGCACAGCATTGTCTTTCCGATTGCTGCGGTTCATTCCGCTAAAATGTTGTGCTCGCCGGGAGTGTCACACCTACAGTATGCAGAGCCACCAAACCCAGGCGATGAGAACGAACTGAAGCGGAAGCCGAATGTAAAATACCGCCGCAGAAGCGATATCCGCATATAACTCGGGGTGCTGCGCCATGTGCACGTTTGCTGGAAAGACGGCGAGCAGAAGGGCGATGAGTCCCACGCCACTTAATCGTCGAGCGTTGGGGACCAACACGCCGATCCCGCCGAGTATCTCACATATACCACTGATTTGGACGAGCAGAGCGGGGGCCGGAAGCCACGGCGGAACTATCCGTACGTAAACGTCCGGATGCACAAGATGATTGATTCCTGCTGCTATAAAAAAGAGAGCTAGCATGCCGAGCGCAGCGAGGCGCACCATTCGCATGCGCGGCTCGCTCATTGAAGAGTGTTTTCTAGGAATCGGTGAAGGTACCACAGCGCGATGCGGTCGTGAAAGCCAGTCGTAACCTCCTCGAAAGCATGATCGGCCCAGGGCAGCTCAACGTAGGTAACGTTGACACCATAGTCACGAAGCTCGTCGCGCAAGAGATGTTCCAAAGCAATTGGGACGACGTGATCGCGTCCCGCCGCTATCATCAGGACGGGCGGCATGCCTGCATGGGCGACGTACCGCGGAGATCCGCTTCGATAACATGCGGGTTGCTGCTCCGGCGTGCCGCCGCAAAGGTCGAGTAGTACGTGGCGCACGTTGATCAAGTCGGGTCGAGGCGGATACTCATAAGCGAGCCTAAGGTCGACGGGACTTTCGTAGGTTATCACCGCGCTGATGCGGCGCGCCCGGAGGGCTGCTGCGATGATTGCCAACTGTGCGCCGGACGAATGCCCGAGTACGGCGATGCGGCCAGTCGATACCGAATCGATCTGGCGAAGGATGGTGTCACGTTGCGTGGGCCAGCGCGAGTGAGGCGCGTGCGGGTAGTTCAGTGCAACGACCCGATAGCCCCAAGAAGCAACGATCGCGTTGAATTGTGCATCGTTTCTCGGCGAACCATGCTCCCACGCGCCGCCCTAAATGACGAGCACAAGCGGGGCGCCCGGCCGAACGGTGGGCGAATCCGGACGTTCGGAAAGGTGCATAAGGAAAGCCGACCAGGGGACAAGGGGGCCATGTAAGGCATAGGCAAGCGGGGGAACGACCGTACACAACAGCGCCACGAGCGCAATGATGATGGCAACAGGTCGTATGGGTGCATGTGAGCGCAGTGTGATGAGCAGTACGACGGCGTTAAGAACCGTCAAAACTGGCCAGAGCTCGGTAGCAGCGACCGTCAGAACGAACAGCGGAATGATCGGGCCAGGAATCACGATCCACACCGACAGGAACAATGCGAACAATGCGAGCGCGAACGGCACCGTGT
>JBAUMX010000048.1:0-15897 GCA_049578945.1 Candidatus Cybelea sp.
GGCCGCTTCGATCGCTCGGAGACCGTGCTCGCGCCGTGCCTTCGGCATGCACGCCTCGCAGTGCCGCCGCCTGCGCTTCAGCACCCGCTCGCCGCACATCGCGCACGCGATCGGCGAGCTCGGCCGAGCTTCCACAGTTGGCGTGCGCCATGCACGCGTTGCATACGGGTGCGGCTGCGAGGCCTTGCGAGGCGTTGCGAGCAGCGACGATTTAGTTGGGCCAGGAGCAGAGCTTCGCTTATTGCGTCCGTTACCATGGATGCGAGGCGCTGTGCGTGGATTTTGGAGCGCTTCGCGGAATGTTTGCGCGAGGCTCGCAGCGATCGGACGCAGGCATTCGCGCCAATGCGGCAACGTGAGTGCGAGTTCGTGCGTGAGTGGTGCCGCAATACGGCATATCCCGTTCGAGAGCTCCGCAAAATCTCGCGCCGTAAAGACGCGGTCTTCCAGCAGATCAAGCAGAAAAGCATCAACGTCCGCTCGCACCGGCTCCATGGCGTCAAGTGCGAGCGAGTCGCGATTGCGCTGATCCGCATGCAGAACGCCGATCGTGGGATCGCACCCGTGTGCGAGGAGTGCGAGGCGTGCTTCTGATTCCAAGCACGCAAAGAGATAGTTCCGCATGGCGTTCAACGGCGATGTGGCGGCGCGAGGCGCACCGGTCAAGAGCGACGCGCGTGAATCAGCTCGCAGCCACCGTGCAGGGATGCGCGCGAGGTCGCGATCGCGAAATCGCATCCGTACCCCGCGCCACGCGCTGAAATACAGCCCCGCAGCCGTCGCCTCGATCACGCGCACGCGCTCGATTGACTCGGCGGCGTTGATCAAGGCTCGCAGCTTGTCGTGCTCGCGCAGATCAGCCCCAAGCCGTACAAGGATGCGACGCTGGCTGTCGAGCTTGGCGGCGATGAGTTCGTGCGCGATTGCGAGGTCCAAGCCGTTGCTAACCGCGAGGGCCTGCGCGCGCCGGATCGGATGCCCGTCGTACATATAAGGAAAGGAGTGCGCGAGCACCGCACCATCGCGGCCGAGCTGTACGAATGCTGCGCCAATCGCTCGAAGCCACGCAAGCGCCTCCAGCGTGACCGATCCTGCCTTGCCGATCAGCACTAGGCGTTCGAGGCCGCTGCCGGCGCGGTCGAGCACAACCTCGCGGCGCTGCCTGCCGATGCCGTCTTCCACGCGCAGCTTGCCGTAGAGCACGCGCAGCGCAATGCCGTAGCCGTCCACGACCAAAACGCCGGCGCGGACTTGCAGCGGGGGGTATATGGGCGTAACGTTATGCGTTAGCATCTGGAGCTGAAGCCTCCGGGTGCGAGGCCTCCGGCCCGTTACAGCGGGCTGGGGGGCATCTATTTCAATGAATCTTTTATTCGGCGCATTATGACTTTGCGCTTGCTTCGAGGGCGCTTTTTGGCAGCCGTTTCCGCCAGAATCTTTTCGCGCTGGGTTTCCGCCTCTATGAGCCAATCTAGCGTCGGTGCCGGATCAGCGAAGTTGTCTTGTGGTAACGCTTTCTTAACGTTTGCCAGAGTCTGCGCATTATGTTCGATGCCGAGCACATTCAATGTTCCAAGAATCTTCTGACCTTTTGGGGTCTTCAGGGGCCGCTCTGCAAGCCCAAAGTAGAATGAAAGAAACTCGACGAGCTTACGGCGTTCACTACGCCCAATCTGCCCAGGAATCTGAGCATAAATCTGCGCGTGGTTGATCTCATCGGCGAGAGATTCCGCTACCGCTTGAGCGCTTCCCGGAAGCACGAACAGCACTGAACCGGGAAACGCTCTCGCATAGCGCTCTACGGTGCGTGTCCCGGCAAAAATTAAATTTAGGTATTCAAGCGTTGGCGTTTGATACAAGGGACATCCTTTAGGGTCTGCCGTATGACTGTCAATCGCGCGCTGGGTCTCGGCCAGCGAAGGCCCCTGCGGACTTTTTCTTCCGATTAGACCCAGATCGAACTGCTGTGCGAGGCGAAAGTGACGCTCCGCCGTCGTTGCGGTCATTGGGTTTCCGGATCGCATCGCCTCACCGACCCAACCTGCGCCTCCGCCCAATTGCCCGATCGGAATGCCAAAGTAGCGAGTCGTTGCCCTAACGGCGCAGCGGACCAATTCTGCGTCGTTTACGCTCAGTTTGGGTGCAAGAGGTCGGCCGTCGGAATCACTCCTGGTTCTGCCCATTCGACTAAACTCCTCATCGAATTCGTGGAAAAAGTAGGGGACTGGTCCTTAGTTTTTCCACGATGGAGGTTGCCTCGAAACCTACCGTAGTCTTATTCATGCGAAATCCGACACGCCGTTCCTTACGGAAAAATCGCCCCATTCGACTCAAGCTCTGGAGGCTCCAGCAGGACTTAACGCAAGAGCGAGCTGCCCGCTGGATCGGCATCAGTGAGTCGAGTTACGCGTTGCTCGAATCGGGCCGACTTCGCCCAACGCCCGCGCAGCTTGATCTACTACGGCGACGATTCGGTAACGAAGTTGAGTCCTTGTTCGATGCCGTTCGCGACTGCGTTGAGGTCATACCGTGACGCGCGAAGATCGGGTCAAGGCGTTGCTTGCCGACGAGAAGCTCTCATACCGGGCGATCGCCCGCGAGGTCGGCTGTAGTGACTGGTTGGTACGTAGAATTTCCCGCGAAGAGCATTGGCGCCCGATGAAGAGCACGCACGATGAGACAGTGGGGATTGCCGTGTGGGTTGGACTCGCGGCCACCGTCGCCGCGATCGCGCTAAGAGTCTTAATCCGTCTTAGTGTGTCGCCTCCAACGGACCCATCGAGCGCCTCTTTTGACCACACCAACACAAGAAAGGAAAACAAATGAAAACAGCTACTACGCGTAAGTCACGCTCTAAAACGACGTCCCGGGATGAGACGGAGTTCTCGTTCTCAAGCGGCCCATTCTACGCTGAGAAGGACGAGTACCTTGCAAAAGGGCTCATCTTTACCATCAACGCCATCGAGTTCCAGGAGAAAGCCGGCATCGACAATTCCGATAGATGGGCTGTGCTGGTTTCCGTAGGCGACGGTCGGCCGGACGAGCTGATTACTCTCCCATCAAATGACAAGCGCGATGCCGAACTTGTCGCGGCCGCCGCGCATATCGAAGACCGTGGCCCGATCCGCAACTGCAAACTCGTCAAGTCCGGAAAGGCCTATTACTTCCGCAACGCGGCGGAGACCAAGAGTTCCTAAGTGTCAGCAACGACGGAGGGCCGGCGATTGCACTCGACCGACCCTCTGAGCTTGTACTACCATGGCAAAGCGTAAATCAAAGGCGCCTACCGGTCAAGGGAAACGCAAGGCGCCACGCACGGCGGCGCAATACTTCTCGCGGCCGACTCGGCAACGAGAATCGCTTGCGAAGACCGCGCATGTGCTGTCGGCCATGCGATCCGAGGGCATCTCGCTTCGGAAGGCCTCGCGCGAGCTCGGCATCAGCTCGCAGACGGTGCGTCGTCATGCTGGCCGTGCCCTGCGTAAGACCCAAGGCGGTACGTACAAAGCCCGCGCCTCCGACGCGATGCTACGCGTCATGGTCCTTCCGACGCCGAGCGGCCTGGCGGAAATCGCTACGCGCGACTCGCGCATGGCTACGAAGGTCGCGGAATATTGGAACGCGGTCCACCTCTTCTTGCAGACCGGGGACGACTCTGAGCTCCAGCGGTTCCGGGGCAAGTACATCATCGATGCGGAAGGAAAACGCGTACCGCTGCTGACCGACCTTGACGAGCTCGAACGGCTCGGTGCCGCGGGCGTACTCTCGTTCGAATCGCTGTACGCGAGAGTCGCCTAATGGCAGCGCGGCGATCGACCGATCCAATGAAGGCCGCGGCGCGACGGTCCCGATCGCAACGACGCGTCGGCCAAGGTGCCGTATGCATGCGGTGCGGAGAATCGCGTCCCGAAACGCTAGTCGCACGCAGCCGTCCGAAGCTGTGCCAGCAATGCTACCAGGGCAAACGAGGGATGAAGACGACGCACACCCATCACGTAGCCGGCAAAGCTAACTCATCGCGTACCGTCGAGGTCCCCGCTAACAAACATCGCGTGCTCAGCGAGATGCAATACGAGTGGCCGCCAAGAACGTTGCGGAACCCAGACGGCGCTCCGCTGGTCACGATCGCCGCTGCGCTGCGTGGCGCTGCCGATCTCATTGAAGAATTAGTTGTCCGTTGGATTCGGGTGTGCGCCGAGATGCTGGAAAAGGCTGATGCCTGGTTATGCGAGCGTCACGGCGAATGGTGGGAAGGCAGCCCCTTTGAAGGCTGGCAGCCCGAATGACGCCTGATCCATTGAATCTCGCGCTTCGCGTCTATCCCCAGCCGCGATCTGAAGGAACCCGTCATAAACGGCGACGACTTGCGCGTTGGCGTCGCCCCCGCTGGATGCTGGTCTTTGACACCGAGACGCGGACCGACGCGGCGCAGGCGCTCACGTTTGGGAGCTACCGCTTCTTTGACGATGGCGTCTGTCTCGAAGAAGGGCTATTCTATGCCGACGACCTGCCTGCCGCCGAGCGCGCTGCGCTCCAAGCGTACGTTAAGACGCACCCAGCCGCTACCGATCGGCGCGTGGGACTTCCGCAGCTTCGGCTGCTGTTGAAAACGGAATTCCTCGACAAGCTCTATATCGCCGCGTACAAGACTCGGGCTCTCATTTGCGGCTTCAATCTGCCCTTTGACCTCAGCCGCTTGGCGTGCAAGTTCAGTAGTGCTCGCGATCGCTTCACGGGCGGCTTCTCATTGACGTTCTGGGATTACGTGGACGACCGTGGCGAGCGTCGGGAAGACAAGTATCGCCCACGGATCGCGATCAAGCATATCGACAGTAAACGCGCTCTCAAGGGCTTTGCCGGCCGCCTGGAGCCGGATGAGACCGACCTGATTCCCGAGGGATCTACAACCGGCAAACCTGATCACTCATACGGATTTCGCGGCCATTTCCTCGACCTGCGAACCCTTGCATTTGCGCTTACCGATCGCGGCCATTCGCTGCAATCTGCTTGTGACGCTTTCGGCGTGCGGGAAGGGAAAGGCAACGCCGATCGCCATGGCGTCGTGAGTGCCTCGTACATCGACTACAACCGCCAAGATGTTGCGGCGACGGCGGCGCTGGCGTTCAAGTTGCTCGAAGAGTACGATCGCTTCGACGTTGACTTGCAAGAGACGCAGGCATATTCACCCGCGTCGCTGGGCAAGGCTCACCTTCGCAGGATGGGGATTCCACCAATCTTCGAACGGCAACCAAACTTCCCCAAGCGGTATATTGGCTATGCCCAATCAGCCTTCGTCGGCGCGCGGGCCGGCTGCCACATCCGCAAAGTATCCGTCCCGATCGTGGCGACAGACGTTCTCTCAAACTATACGACGGTCAACGCATTGATGGGGCTGTGGAAGTACGTGATCGCGCGGGAGATCAACGTCGTGCCCAACTGCAAGGCCGAGATCAGCGAATTCCTTGAAACCATTACCATTGAATCGCTCTTTGAGTCCCAAACATGGCTTCGGCTCCCGGCGTTCGTGCGCGTTATATCGGACGGCGACATTCTGCCGACTCGCGCGAGATACAGCTACGAGAGCAACGACTACCAAGTGGCGCTCAGCTATTTGTATGGTAGTAGCGATGATCCGAACGAGGGGCTGTGGTTTGCGCTCCCGGACCTCGTAGCATCGGTGATTCTGACGGGTCGCATTCCGAAAATAGTTGACGCATTTCGGATTGTGCCCAAAGGCCAGCTCGCAAGGCTCCGGCCGATCGAGTTGCGCGGTGCCGTGACGATCGATCCGCGCCGGCAAGACTTCTTTCGTACGGTGATCGAGGAGCGCAAGCGTCTTGCTTCCAACACGGTGCTTTCCGCCGAAGAACGTCATCGGCTCGATAAGGCGCTTAAGGTGCTCGCCAACGCAACGAGCTACGGCATCTTTGCGGAGATGCTGCGCGAAGAATCCACGAAAAAGGTCCCGGTTACGTGCTACGGGGTCGACGCAAAACCGTTTGAATCCCGAGCCTTTAATCCTGAATATCCAGGCGAGTATTGCTTTCCGCCTCTGGCATCACTCATAACGGCCGGCGCGCGGCTGATGCTGGCGCTGCTGGAACGCTGCGTGACCGATCTCGGCGGCACGTACGCGATGGAAGATACCGACTCCATGGCGATTGTCGCAACGCAGCGCGGCGGCCTTATCGAGTTCCCAGGCGGTCCATATCGCAGAAACGGCAAGCCCGCGATTCGACCCTTATCCTGGGCACAGGTGGATGCGATCGCTGAGCGATTCGCTATGCTGAGTCCCTACGATCGCTCCGCGATCCCCGGCTCGGTTCTCAAGATCGAGGACGACAACTTCGATCCTAAGACTGGCCGGCAACGGCAGTTATGGTGCCTAGCGATTTCCGCCAAGCGGTATGCGCTCTTCGTTCGCGATCCAACCGGAGAGCCGACGCTGCTGCGCAAAGGCATTAATAACAAAGAAGATCGGTACTCAGAGCACGGTCTCGGGCATCTGCTCAATCCCACCGACCCTAAGAGCGACGATCGCAGCTGGATCGCGCAGGCGTGGCTCGCAATCGTGCGCCGATCGGTCGGGCTACCCACCAAGCCGCTCGGCTTTGAGAAGCGCGCAGCCGTGGGCCGTATCACCGTGAGCAGTCCACAGGTGATGAAGCCGCTGCACGCGCTTAACGCGGCGAAGTCGTACGCTCAGCAGATCAAGCCGTTCAACTTCATCCTCGGCTGCCACGTGGCGAAGTTCGGGCATCCAATCGGCGTCGATCCCGAGCGCTTTCATCTCATCGCGCCGTACGAGACCGATCCACGGCAATGGGAGAAGCTGCAGTGGATCGACCAGTATTCTGGCAAGGGCTACAGGATCACAGCCTCGGGGCAACATGGCTCGCGAACCGTTGCCCGCGTCAAGAGCTATGGTGACGTGCTGCGCGAGTACGAGTTCCATCCCGAGGCAAAATGCGCCGATTCAAGTGGAGCTCGATGCTCAAAGCAAAGCATTGGGCTCCTGAGCCGGCGCCACGTCGCAATCCATTCAATCACCTACATCGGCAAGGAGTCAAATCGGCTCGAAGAGGTCGAAGAGCAAAGCCTCCTCGATCCGAGCGACGTGTACACCGAGTATCCCGACTCGCGGCGCGACGAGTGGGCGACGAAGATTCTGCCTCAACTCAAAGCCATGCCGCTGCGCGACCTCATCGCCAAGTCCGCGCTGCCTAGATCAACCCTCCAGGCGATACGAGCCGGGCGCAGGCCACATCGACGGATAGCCAGCCTACTTACGGGACTTCTGCTATCAAGCCGAAACCTCACCAAAAGTTCACCGTAAAGGATTGAGGCATGACAATAATCCTAACCGCGATTCTTAGTGTGCTTGCCACGCTCGCCATACAATGGTTTGAGCGGCGGCGCCTCCGAGCATCAGCTGGAAATCGGATTCGCGCACAGTTACGGGTGGCAGCGATGTACGTCAAGGTGATGCGCGCTGCTAAAGATTTTCTTCTTGCCGACGATTTGTTATTTCCATTTCGGCAAGTGGTAATAATGCTCGAAGACACTTCTCTGCTAGCGGATCAATCCGCCGAGTTAGCGAATGAGCTCGCTGGGCTCCAGGTCACTGCCGAGTCATATCTAGCCGTCGTTGCCCGGCCTGACGCTGCAACTCAGAACCTAGAGGGGCGAGTTCGGACGATGGAATCATATATTGATCGGTCGCTAGAGCTGCTTGGAGACTCGAAGTTTGCACGAATCGCTGAAGCCGCTGCTCACAAGCAAATAGCGATCTTTAAAGAGCTAGATTCGTCGAAAGGTTGACGATGGGCCAACCCAGAGCCAGCTCTGCAGCGACGAGGGAGGCCGATCGGTGAGGTGGCCGCGGGGTCGTGGACCGAGGCAGCGAACCATCTTTAGCCCGCGGCGTTCCGTGGGCAAGGAGCAAAGCACACATGAGACGTTGGAATCTTAGCCGTAATGCAATAAGCAGCTGTGTCACCGCAGCGTTGCTCGCCGGATGCGGCGGGTCGCAGCCGCCGGTCGGTGCGCCGGGCGCGATGCCGCAAACCTCCGCGCTCGTGGCACGCGCCACTAGTTCGAACTACAAGGTCGTGTATAGCTTTGGCGCGCTCAATGATGGGACAGTGCCGGTCGCCAGCTTGATCGACGTGGGGGGCACGCTCTACGGCACAACCTGGGGGGGCGGCATCTACCACAGCAGTGGCACGGTCTTTAGCGTTACGCCGCGCGGCGTTGAGAAGGTGTTGCATAGCTTTGGCTCTGGAATTGATGGAACCTACCCGGTCGCCAGCTTGATCGACGTGGGCGGCACGCTCTACGGCACGACGACATCTGGCGGCTTCCGCAGGCGTAGCTGCCCGAATTATTACCCCTGCGGAACGGTCTTTAGCGTCACACCGAGCGGCACGGAAAAAGTGCTGCACAGCTTCCCCGGTTCTTACTCGGACGGTGCGGACCCGCGGGCCTCCCTGATCAACGTGAAGGGCATACTTTACGGTACGACGGCCGGAGGCGGCCTATCTTCTGGTGGTTATTGCAGCCACGACGGCTGCGGGACGGTCTTTAGCATCACACCGAGCGGCACGGAAAAGGAGCTGTACGGCTTCGGCGAAACCGATGGCAATTCTCCTGTCGCCTCCCTCATTGACGTAAAGGGTACGCTCTACGGCACCACAAGCGGCACATACTTGGACTACGGAACGGTCTTCTCGATCATGCCGACTGGCGCGGAACATCTGCTCTACAGCTTTGCAGGCGGGAATGACGGCGATAACCCGGAGGCTGGGCTGATAAACGTGGGCGGCAAACTCTACGGCACCACTTATCGGGGCGGCATGCACGGGTTCGGAACGGTCTTCAGTCTGACTACGAGCGGCACGGAGCACGTGCTGCATAGCTTCGGTAAGCGACCTGATGGCGAAAACCCCTCCGCATCCCTGATCGACGTAAAGGGCACGCTCTATGGCACCACAGCAGGCGGCGGCACATACGGAGACTTCGGAACGGTCTTTAGCATCAGTACGACCGGCAAGGAAAAAGTGCTCCACAGCTTCGGCGCCGGAAGCGATGGCGCTAACCCCGTCGCCTCCTTGATTGAGTTAAAGGGCAAGCTCTACAGCACAACACGAGGCGGAGGCGCGTTTGGGCTGGGAACGGTGTTCTCGCTGAAACCATAACGCGAGGTCATTGCCGCTTGATTTTGAAAGGTTTGCAGCATCGCGCCAAGCCACTAAGATGGTCAGTACATTTCACCCCCCACGCTCGCGAGGCCGCATCACGCTGAGCACTTAGCTGATATCGGGCCTCGTTTCGCCGAGCTTAGCTTCACGCGCTTTGCGAGGGGGCCTCGTTTTAAACGGCTCTGTCTCCTATCCCGCTACGCTGCGGCGCCGTGGCAGCGCTTATACTTCTTACCGCTGCCGCAGGGACACATTTCGTTGCGGCCGACTTTCGGTTGGTCGCGCTGCATGGGCTTTGCCGGTGATTCGTCGTCTTTGTTCGTATGGAACTGCTGCACTCGACGGCCGGCACCGGGCATGGGACCTAATAGATGTTCGACTTGTTCGGGCGGCAACGCGTTGCCGGCACCCACGGGCTGCGGAACAAGCTCGCCGGATGGAATAGGCTCAAACTGCTGTCCTGCGGGACCGCCCGGTGCGTAAGGCGAGACCTCTCGCGGCGGCGGACCGTGCTCGATCTGCACGCGGAAAACGCCCTTCACTGCTTCGTCGGCGATGTTGTTTTTGAGCGACTCGAAGATCTCGAAGGCTTCCTTCTCATACTCGACGCGCGGGTCTTTTTGACCGTAGCCACGCAGGCCGATGCCGGTCTTAAGGTGATCCATCACGTAGAGATGGTCGACCCACTGCCGGTCGATGATCGGAAGTAATAGATAGCGTTGCTCGACGACGCGCAGAATCTCCGGTGTCACTTCGCGCTCTTTGATCTGGTAAGTCTCCTGCGCTTTCGAGCGAAGCAGGCGGCGAATCTCCTCGCGATCCTTCGCCGCTAAATCCTCAACCGTTACGCTGCCTTTGATCGGAAAAATCAAGTCGAGCGCGTTGATCATCTCTTCGAGATCCCACTCGCTCGGGTGCGCATTCTCCGGCGCGTTCTCCTCAACGGCTTCATCCACTTTAGACTCGAGGGTCTGCGTCATGAACGTCCGCGAATCGAACTTTCCCTCTAACGTCGCACGCCGGTCGCCATAGATAACCGTGCGCTGCTTGTTCATCACGTCGTCGTACTCGAGGACATGCTTACGAATTTCGTAGTTGTGGTTCTCGACTTTGCCCTGTGCGCGCTGAATCGACTTCGTGACCAGGCCCGATTCGATCGGCTGCTCGTCGGTGAAACCGACGCGTTCCATGATGTTGGTCATGCGCTCGCCGCCGAAGAGCCGCATGACTTCGTCTTCCAGCGAAACGTAGAAGCGCGACGAGCCCGGATCGCCTTGGCGGCCGGACCGTCCGCGCAGCTGGTTGTCGATGCGCCGCGACTCGTGGCGTTCCGTTCCGATGATATGCAAGCCGCCGTTGCGCGCTACGCCATCGCCGAGCTTGATGTCGGTGCCGCGGCCGGCCATGTTGGTGGCGATCGTCACTTGACCTTCTTGACCCGCGTCTTTGACGATCTCGGCTTCTTGCTCGTGATACTTGGCGTTCAGCACGTTGCACTCGACGCCTTTGCGCCGCAGCATCGTCGCCAGCAGCTCGCTCTTCTCGATCGAGCGCGTGCCGACCAGCACCGGCCGGCCCTTCTGATGCTCGCCGATGATTTCGTCGACGACCGCGTCGAACTTGGCTTTCTCCGACTTATAGACGATGTCGGAGTTGTCTTTGCGGACCATCGGCATGTTCGTCGGGACCACAACCACGTCCAAGCCATAAATGTCGCGGAACTCGCGCTCCTCGGTCTTGGCGGTGCCGGTCATGCCGGCGAGATGGTCGTAAAGGCGGAAAAGATTCTGGAAGGTAATCGTCGCGAGCGTCTGATCCTCGCCGCGAACCTTGATCCCTTCCTTCGCTTCAATCGCCTGGTGAATGCCGTCCGAGTAGCGCCGGCCATACATCAGCCGCCCGGTGAACTCGTCGACGATGATCACCTCGCCGTCCTTGACGATGTACTGCTGATCGCGATGGAACAGATTCCACGCCTTCAAGGCGGCGTTGAGCTGATGCGTCAGCTCGATGTTTCGCTGCTCGTAGAGATTCGTGATGCCGAGCATCTTCTCGACCCGCGCGACGCCGGCTTCGGTGATCGGAACCGCGTGCGCCTTCTCGTCGACCGTGTAATCCTCGCCCTTCTTCAGCCGCGGTATAATCTGCGCGAACTTATCGTAGAGCTCACCCGACTCTTGCGACGGGCCGCTGATGATCAACGGCGTACGGGCCTCGTCAATGAGGATCGAATCGACTTCGTCGACGAGCGCGAAGTAAAGCTCGCGCTGCACCAGGTCCTCGACCTGCCATGCCATATTATCTCGCAGGTAATCGAAGCCGACTTCGTTGTTCGTGACGTAGGTAACGTCGCAGTTATACGCTTCGCGCCGCTGCGCCGAATCGAGCCCGTGCTGAATCACGCCGACCTTCAAGCCCAAGAACTCGTAGACCGGTCCCATCCACTCGGCGTCGCGACGAGCCAGATAATCGTTGACGGTGACGAGATGCACGCCGCGCCCCTCGAGCGCGCGCGCATAGATCGGCAACGTTGCGACCAGTGTCTTACCTTCGCCAGTCTTCATCTCGGCGATACGGCCTTCGTAGAGCACCTGACCGCCCATGATCTGTACGTCGAAATGGCGCATCCCGACCGTGCGTACGCCGGCCTCGCGCACGACGGCGAAAACCTCGGGCAACATCGCATCGAGCGACTCGCCCTGTTCGAGACGGCTCCTGAACTCGAGCGTCTTCGCTTTCAGCTCGTCGTCGGAGAGTGCCTTAAACGCTGGCTCGAACTCGTTGACGGCTTTTGCGGTTCGCCGCAGTCGAGCGACTTCGCGCTCGTTACCGTCGATAATTCCCTTGATGAACGACATCGGCGTTTATGGGACGAGGCCGATGCCCGTTACAACTCCCGGCGAAGTGTACATTCTCATCGGCGCAACGTTTTGATTATTGGGCGACCCCGAGCCGGCGGCAAAGACATAAATTACGCCTTGATTGCTCAGCGTGGTATCGGCTACGTAAATGACACCGGCGGAGTTTACCTTGACGTCGGAAGGCGCGTTGAGTTGGGTAAGGCAGCCCTGAATCGTCCGAATCGGCTTGGTAAAGGGAATCTTCTTGTTAAACGGCGGGAAGACGAGAATCGCCGGGCCTTGCTTCGAGCTGCAGCCGGAATTGGGCTTTCCGCGGTCGGCGATGTAGATATTGCCTGCTGTGTCGAGCGCGACACCGAACGGTGTGACCACGCCGTTCTTGGCGGTAATCGCGAAGCGAGGAAAGATATTGACGGGCGTTGGCGTCGGCGACGGAGTGGGCGACGGCGACGGTGACGTACTCGGGGTTGCCGACGGAGTTGGCGAGGGCGTCGGCGTCGGCGTCGGCTTGGGCGTCGGTGAAGGCGTCGGCAGCACAAACTGCATGACCGACGCACCTTGGATGTTGGCTACGTAGATGTGGCCCTGCCCGTCGATGGCGATGCCGCCAGGCAATTTTAGACCCGGCTTCGGCCCACCGATCGACTGAAACGGCGAGACGGTGCCGGCGCTGAAGAGCAGGATCCGGCTGGGATAAATTTGCGTCGGATCGTTGATTGCGACCGCCATGATCCGTGGCACGGGGCTCGCCGAGCTCGACGGAAACGGGGTCGGACCTTTGGTCGTAAAGGCGATCCCGCGCGGACGGCCGGGGAGCGCGTTCGACGTAAGCGGCGTCACGTCGCCGGTCGCAAGCGCCGCGAACTCAATAAGCAGCCCTCTCTGGGTGCTGGGATTGTAGTTGGTAACCCACAAGTTTGAGCCCCGATCGAAGGCAAGATATTGCGGCCCGTCGAGAGTCGTGCTGGCGCCGCCGATCTGAAAAGCCGGGCCTTTGCCGCTCGTCGTTCCCGAATAGATGCTGATCGCGTTCTGGTTGCTGTTCGACGCGTAGA
Source organism: Candidatus Cybelea sp. (assembly GCA_049578945.1). Taxonomy (GTDB): domain Bacteria; phylum Vulcanimicrobiota; class Vulcanimicrobiia; order Vulcanimicrobiales; family Vulcanimicrobiaceae; genus Cybelea. The sequence continues at coordinate 13,117 of JBAUMX010000048.1, forward strand.
GCGTCTTCGAAGGAAAGTTGGGCCCAACGTTGACACCGGTCGTCTGCCCAAGGCTGCTGCAGGCGACGAACGCGGCGGTCATGACGAGCGCGAGAAAACCTAATGCCCGCAAGGGGCCCTTCTTTCTGATAGGCACTGCGATGCGGTTCCCGCAGTCGTCCGAGTTTCCTGGCCGGTCGCGCGCCGGGCAAGGAACCAGACGGCGGCTACCAGCAGCACCAAAAGTAGCAGCGAAATGACGATCCGGCGCGTGCGCCGGCGCACGTAGGCGGGGCGGCTCGACTCGGTATCGATGATCTGGCGCGGCAAATCTCTAACGAGCCTCTAAACCGACCGCCGGAGCGGATGATTGATTTCACCGCTGTGCACGAGCTTGAGCATCTCTCCAACCGTGACGAAACGGTAGCCGGCCTGCTTGAACCGCTCGACGACATACGGGAGCGCCTCGATCGTCGCAAGCTTCCCACTGTGAAGCAGCACGATCTCAGGTGCCGTCGCGTGTTCGACTAAATGATGTTCGAGTTGCGGGACGGTGAGCGTTCGCCAGTCGCCTCCGTCATCGGTCCACAGCACGACCGAATAGCCCAAACTCTGCGCGATCTTCAGCGTGCGCTCGGTGTAACGGCCGTGCGGCGGACGCATCAGCGTTCGTGCTGCCGGATCGCGCGTGAGTGTCCAAAGCACGTGACCGCCATCGAGAATCTCTTCACGTACTTTCGCGGCCGACTCTTGATCGAGGTTTGGGTGTGTCAGCGTGTGATCGGCGATCTCGTTGCCTTCGGTTTCGATGCGCTTGGTAAGCTCCGGCCACTGCTCCGCGTCTTGACCGATCAGAAAAAACGTTGCGGGCACCCGCAGATCGCGCAGCATGTCGAGAAGCATCGGCGTATAGATCGGATACGGGCCGTCGTCGAAAGTCAGCGCGATGAGACGCGGACGGCCCGAGCGGTCGCCGGTCGAAAGCTCGTGCGTCATTCGATAGAGCCGGGAAACGACGTCGCCCGAGAGTGCGAAATGCACGTTGGTTTCGGGCGTCACCAGCGCGGGCGGGACGCTGCTCCTGTGCACGACCGTGCGCCAGCCGCCGTAAATCAATCCGGCGGCCGCGATGATTCCGATGATGCTCTTCACCGCTGGTGACACCGGACCTTACGAATGATCCGGCCCGCCGGCCGTCGGGTTCTTCGTGACGTCGGTACCGACGATCACCGTCACGTCGCTCGCCGCCGTGGGGGTAGCCTGTGGCGAAGCGCTCGGCATGTCGGGTAAGACCGCGGCGTTGCGTAAGGACAGCGGGAGCGATTCGCGCACCCGTGCACCCGCGAAGGTTACGCTCGAATGTTGATGGATCTCGGTCGCGCTGTAATCGGAGCGCTCGGCGTCACCCACCTCGCCGATGTTGAATCCGGCTTTTTGTAGTACCGCTGCGACTCGGCGCGCGGCGCCCGTTACGCCACTGCCGTTCTCGACGTCGACTCGCAGCGTCGACGGCGGAATCGCCGCCAGCGCGATCGCATCGGGTGAGGCCAACGGGGTCGGCGCCGGAACAAGCATCGTCGCGACCAAGTGCGCGCGGGCCGCGGTGTCGGGAACGAGCGAATCGCCATAGTTGGGAAGATCTACGTCGCCGGTGAACGGCACTTGCTTGCTCACGATCGACGAGCTTGGGATTCCTTGAAAGTAGTTGGCGATCGAAAGCAGCTCAGAGTCGCTGAAGTCGGTCTGGACGTACTTTCGAAAGACGCCGAGCAGGTCGCCGATGTGCACGAGCGTGTTGAAGCGGTCGCCCTTGGCCTTGTCGACGAGCGCATGGAGCACTTGCTGTTGGCGCATGATGCGGCAAGGATCGCTGCACCAATCGTGCCGGAAGCGCATGTACGCAACGGCTTGCTCGCCGTTGAGATGCTGCATGCCTTCCTTTAGATGGATGTGCAGGTGCCCCCAGGTGTCGTCGTAGTTGAGCGTCTCTCCGGTGCAACCGGTCTTTAGCTGCATGCAATCCGACGACTTTACGTCAAGGTCTATGCCGCCGATCGCAGCGATGAACTCCCTGGTGGCATCGATGCGCAAAATTACGTAGCGGTCGAATCCCGGAATGCCGAGCCACTCGGCGATGACGCTCTTGGCTTCCGTGACCCCGCCGTCCGATTGGGCCTCATTGATCTTACCTTGCGTGCCGTTGGGCAGCGTCGCCACCATGTCGCGCGGGATCGACAGCTGGTAGATGCGCTTGTTCGCGAAGTCCAGATTGACCGCCCAAATCGCGTCGCTGCGTGAGTTGGTGGAAAACTCTTCGTCTTTTGCAGTGTAATCGTAGTCGAGCCCCTCGATCAGAACGAGGAGGTTCTGCGCGCCGAAGACCTGCTGCGGCGGCGGCACAAAAATCTGCGTGATCTGGCCGATCGCGCTAACCGGATTGCGACGCTCGACGATCGCGTACCCCGCGAGTGCCGAGCCGCCGCCCACCACGATGAGCCCGACGATGATGGCAATCCGCGTCATCATACGGCACGGACCTCGGCAGCTTGTCCTGAGCGGAGTTGAACCAGCCGGCCGGTAAAATCGAAGGAACTCATGCCCTCGAGCCGCACCTCTGCGAACTCGCCGATCTCAGCGTCTCCGCCGGTGAAGTAGATTCCCCCATCGACCTCCGGCGCTTCACCCTCGGAGCGTCCGAACCATGCTCGGCTAACGCCTAGTTGCCGCTTGAGCGGGTCCCGCTCGCGCAGGCGGCGCGACTCTTCGACGAGCACGCGGACGGTCGTGCCGCAACGTCTGCTG
>JBAUMX010000049.1:0-33125 GCA_049578945.1 Candidatus Cybelea sp.
TCGCAGGAGGGGTCGGCGGCGAAGGTGCGGCCGGCGTCGGCGGGGCGGTCGGCATCGTTTGCGCGACTGCCGGCGGCGCGATGCTCGCAAATGCTGCACTGCACGCGATCGCGAGCGCGACGGCTACGGCGAGTTGACGAAGTGTGGCGTTAAGCATGAGATCCTTTCCCGAAAGCGCGCACCGATGGCCTGAGGGTTCGGCAGGATGCCGGGTTGGATAACGCGCACGTGGAGCGCGCAAAGCGACGGCTCGACGTGTACGCTAGAGAGAGTTTGGCGAGGACTCTCAGGCGCACAGAATGCGCCTTCTTGCCACCTTTGTCAACCGCCGCTCGCGGCGCGTAGGAGCAAAGCGCGAACAATCGGAACGGGTTGTCAATGAGCGTACAAATCGAACAAAAGAGCTACGAGATGCCCCCGCGCGACGGGTTCACCATCACACTTTTTATCACCGTCGCCGACATAAATCGATCGGCCGATTTCTATGAAAAGGTCTTCGGGGGCCGCGTTCTGAGCAGAGGCGACAGCAAGGGTGCGTCGGGGCATATTCAAATCGCAAATACCTGGCTAATTGTAAACGTCGGAGGCGGCCCCACCCCGGACAAGCCGACGGTAACGCTGAGCGTCCCCGCCAACCCGGATAAAGTCAGCAGCTTTATGAATATTCGCGTTGCGGATATCCAAGCGTGCTATAAGTTATGGAAAGCTCGAGGTGCGGAGTTCATCACGGAGCCGATCGCTAAGTACGGCGAGATTCGCTGCTACATCCGCGATCCCGACGGATATATCATCGAGGTCGGACAGAGCACCGACAACATGTAAGGCTGAAGCGGAGCCGTCGACGGGGATTGAATCATATTCCCGCAGCGTGTGGGCGCGTGTCGCCGAGTGAAGAAATGCGCTTTTTCGGCTAAATTCGGCAACTTGGTCCGATAGTTGGAGTGCAGACGCGTGCGACGCATGGACCAGATTTGGACCAAGCTCCGCTCGGCGTTCAGAGACCGGAAGGTAATCTTTCACCGATCTTTTTGCGGCGGTTACGAGTAGCGTTGGCCCAAGATCAGCCGGGCGCGCCGAGAGTCCCGCGCACGGCCGGAATCGCCCGGCAGCGGCTCGAAAAGGACGGCTAGATGGGGAATCCCGGTTTAATTGGTATTCCTAGAATCAACTCGACGATGTTACGCGAGCACTCGACGTTCTTCGGTTTCGCATCTGCGCTGGTTTGCGCGATTGTCGCCGGCAGTGTATCCCATTGGTCTCCTATCTGGATGGCCGCGACTGCTATTGCGGGCATTTTCTTTTTTCCGCGCTGCTTCTATGGGTTCAAAGAAGCGCGGGCACTTTGTGATGCGGACTTCGAACTAGGTTCTGGAAAGTCCGTCAGCTGGTACGTCGAGCCGCCTCCGAATCAGCTTAAAGCAAAAGCCCATGCTGAGATGCGTCGCGAGGAGGCGGGTGACGAACCAGACGACACCGAGTGGCGGCGTCTTGCCGGCGAAAACGACACCCGTCGGGGCGATACATGTTAAAATAACCAAAGAGGAGTTTGCGCTTGGTTATGCGCCCCGTAGCATAGCGGCAGTCATCGCGCAACAAAGCCTTCTCATTGAGACAAACAAGTCGCTCTTGAGTTTTGCGCGCAAAGAGCTCGGATTGCGTTGGGATCCGAAGTTTCTGTCGCCCGTTGCCACCAGGTTCCGTTCGAGTCCGTTCGGTGGCCCAAGGCGCAGAAAAGCCCGGCCAAGATGCTCGCCGACGAGGAAGTGAAGCGGATCTTAGCGTGTGCACGCGGCACTCGATGGGATGCGTTCGTAACCGTTGCTTTGCACGCAGGTTTTCGCCGCGGCGAGTTGCTTGCGCTCGATTGGAGCGCGTATGACGAAGACGGGCGTTCGCTTTCCGTTCATTGCGCCATGTCACAGACAAAGCAGCATGGCGTCCGAAAGAAAGGGACCAAGACCGGCAAGACGCGGCAGATGCCGATCGAGGACGTCGTGGTGAAGGCGTTGGCGCGGCATCGGGCTTTACAGGCTGCCGACGAGCTCGCGGCGCCACATGGCGCTTACTCTAACGCCGCGATCGAGCGGCTCTCAGCCCGCCTCAATGCTGCGGCGGACGGTCGAGAATAGCGCAACGCATCCTAGTAGCTTTGCGGTATGGACCAGATTTGGACCACGGCGACTTAAAAGGCTTGTAAAATAAAGCGCTAGATGGAGCCGTCGACGGGGATTGAACCCGTGGCCTCGTCCTTACCAAGGACGTGCTCTACCACTGAGCTACGACGGCAACGGTAACCTTGGCTGCGGTACTCCGTTGACGGTCTTGGTCCCTACTACGACGAGCCTTGGAGGTGAGATTGTAGAGATCAGATAGTCGTCCGCCCACCGGATCTTCGAGCGTTGTCGGTTTTTTGGCGGCGCGCACCGCAACGATCAGAAGCACCTTCGGGGCACGTCACTAACGAGGCTAAGTAGACGCCCTGAACGTCGGGGCAGTACACGCCGAAAAATTCGATCTCGCCGAAATACGTCCGCAATCGGCCTAACCCTTATGAGAGTTTACGCCGTAGCAGTTAAATAGGATCACACCATCCCGAAGCCTCCCAGTCTTTACTTGAACCCGCGATGCCCTGTCACCGTCGATAATCAAATCGTAGCGCCGGTTCTCGCCGAGCGGCATCGATAGGTGGCAGTTTGTTCTGTAGCCGAATGTAAAGCGTCAACGTGGCGGCAGGCGACGCTTATCCCCTCCTTCTCATTGCCGGTGCGAGCGGCAATCGGTCGCTCTTAGCATCGAGCGGATGAGCGACGATGCGATAATCGAACTCGAGCCTCGAGCGACCACCTTCGCTCTCGCGTACTTGGAATGCGGTCGCCGTCTTTGAGCTTACATAGAGACCGCGCGTGTCCCGAAGCGGCGTAAGGAAAACGTAGTACCATTTGCGATCCATCACCGCGGCAAATGAGGGGTCGATCTCAACGTTTGCGACGCCGCCGACCATCCGCGCGGTTCCGACGTCTTCAATAGTTGCCGATGCCGACTCGGCCGCATACGCGAGAACGTGTTCGCCACTAGCGTTTACATGGCGAGTCCGGACGCTCTTGACGACCGCACCGCCCGTGCACGCTAGGGCTGCATTATAATCAATGGTGCAGAGCCCGTTAGTTGAAGCGTTGAAGCCTTCAAAGATGTACGTGTTCGAGCTGTCGGCCTTCGCTTCGATCGCCTCATAAAGGTTTGTGGTATCGGCCGATTCCGAGTACACCCCGTCTCCGCTGTTCGACGAAGTGCCGCGCTGGATACCGGCGACGCCTGAAGCCCCAGCCCCGGTCGAATGGCCTTCCACGCCGTTGTTGCTCGATGACGTTCCATACACGCCCTGACCGTTTGAAGAACGGCCGTATATACCGTGGGCCGAACCAGTCGTCGCCGTGCTGATTCCCGACGTACCGGAATTGCCGTTGGTCGAGCTGGTAACCCCGTGAACGCCGTCGCTGGTCGTCGCGGTCCCGTAGACACCCCAGGTGCCGCTTCCCGTGGAGCTACCTTCGACGCAAGCCGTGCCGCTGCTGCAGTTGAACTTACTCTTGTCGGGCGTCGCGCGCTCAGCCCGAACGATACCAATACTCGAAACCGCAATGACCATCCCAACGGCGATCATGCCGATCATTGCGACCCGATTGAACCGAAACGTTGATTGACTCATGCCGTTTCCTTTCCAGAGTGCGCTGCTACGGTTTGACATGCGACTTTGGAAACGAAGCGCCTCCTTGGCGTTGCGTTGAGCTAGCTCGTAATCGCATTCTTTGGCTGCCCTTTCGAGAGCGGGTTGGATTGTGGATAGCGGCTCCGCCGGGGTAGTCTTCGACAATGACGAACGTACGCAGCAGCTGATCGCGTCAATCTTTAAGGAGGCGCAGGTGAGATGAAGAGCTTAGGGTTTGGTCGCTGCGCGCTAAGCGCTGGCATCGCGGCAGCCTTGCTGGCTGGCTGCAGCGGATCGTCGATACCGATTCGCGCAACCGATAACGCGGCCACCGATGCGAGTACGCTCAAAAATAGTAAGACGTTCGATTACACGGGCAAGAAACAGACGTTCGTCGTGCCGGCGGGCGTCACACAACTTAGCGTGATTGCTCGCGGTGGCGAGGGCGACGGCGGCGGTCCCTCGCCGAGTAGTCCTCCCGCACTCGCGGGCCGAGTTTACGCCGTTATCCCGGTGCAGCCCGGCGATAAGCTCTACGTTTACGTCGGCGGAGCCGGTGCGCACGGCGGGTTCAACGGCGGCGCCCCGGGCGGCACCAACGGATACGGATGGGACGGATATCGCGGCGGTGGCGCGTCGGACGTTCGCTCGGGCGCCGATACGCTGAAGGATCGTATTATCGTGGCTGCGGGCGCCGGCGGCGGGGGAGGAACCGACGGCTACGTCCAGGACTTCGGTGGCGATGGCGGCGGCGTTGCCGGCCGACCGGGCTGCTGCATCGGGTCTTACAACGTCGATGAAGGCGGCGGCGGTGGCGGCGGCAGACAGCGGAAGGGCGGTTCCGGCGGAGCGGGCGGTCTTGGTTATCAAAGCGGCGGAAATGGCGACCCCGGCAGCAACGGAGCATTAGGGAGCGGCGGTACCGGCGGAAACGCTCAGTATGTGTCGCCTTATTGGTACGCGGGTGCGGGCGGCGGCGGCGGTGGCGGCGGCTACTACGGCGGCGGCGGTGGCGGTGGCGGCGGCAGTACGATGCAACATCTCTGGGAAAGCTGGGGCGGTGGCGGTGCCGGCGGGTCATCGTACGTCGAGCCCACCGCAATCAAGCACCGGATGTGGACGGGCTGGGAGAAAGCAAAGGGTGATGGGCGCGTCATCTTCGGTTGGAATTGAAATTATTTGGTGTCGATCCGCTTAGCTCCGGAAGGCATGGCAATCGCCGGCCGCATTACTGGTTTCGGCGTAATCAAATTGGCTGGGGGTTGGAACCCGGCTCTCGTGAAGGATGGATTGCAACAGCGCTTTTTGTCGTCGTTACCGTTGGCGGTGTCTTACGCCTAGGACCGTTCGTAGGCGTTTCACGGGCGTGGGTTCTTGTTGCGTGGGTGCATGGACCACATTTGGACCACGCCAGATCTTGTCGACTGGAGTAAGTCGCAAAACGTCCGGTGCGGCTTCAGGGTAATGAGTCACTTCCTAAGGCTTCAGCGCAAAGACGCTTCCGCATCCAAAATAGTTGCTGGAGCTGAAGGTACAGTAAGCCGAGCCGCCGAGATTCGTCGTGCCGTAGAGCGTGTCGTTCACGTTGATGAGATCCCCAACCGGGTTTTGCCCATCGGTCGTCCCGCCTTTGAAGCTGTAACGCACGGTTTCCTTACCGGACGTCGTGATCGAGAAAACCGTCCCGCAAGGGAAGTGGTGACAGTACCCACCCCCTTCGGTCGTGCCGTAGAGCTTGCCCCTGACGTAGACGAGGCCCGTCTGGGGGACTGTGCCATCATTGCCATTGCCGAAGCTGTGGAGCACGGTTTCTGTTCCGGAGGACGTCACCGCGAAGACGGTGCCAAGGTTGTACGTTCCCGCTCCGGTGGTGGTGCCGTAGAACTTGCCCTTTACGTAGATGAGGCCCGCATCCGGACCTTGCCCGTCGGACGTTCCACCCTTAAAGCTGTAAAGCACGGTTTCCTCACCGGACGGCGTGACCGAGAAGACCGTTCCGCAGGGGGCGCCGACGCCGAAAAAACAATACACGCCGCCTCCACTGGTCGTGCCGTACAGTGTGCCGTTGACATTGATGAGCCCCGCAACCGGGTTTTGCCCATCGGTCCTCCCGCCTTTGAAGCTGTAGAGTACGCTTTCCTGACCGGACGGCGTGATCGAGAATACCGTTCCGCAACCACCACCTGAGCCGCAGTTGTACGCACCGCCGTTGAAGGTCGTTCCGTAGAGCGTGCCGTTGACGTTGAGAAGAGGCGCCACCGGGTTTGCGCCGTCCGTTCCGCCTTTGAAACTGTAGAGTACGGTTTCCCTACCGGACTTGGTGATCGCGAAGACCGTTCCGTTCCCATAAGTGCCACCGTTAGTGGTAGTACCGTACAGGGTACCGTTGACGTTAAGAAGAGACGCTTGCGGGCCCTGGCCATCCGCCGGGCCGCCTTTGAAGCGGTGGAGTATGGTTTCCTTACCGGACGCCTTTATGCGGTAAACCGTGCCGCAGCCTTCTCTATCGCATCCGTGACCGCCGCCGACGTGGGTCGTGCCGTAAAGCATCCCGTTGACGTTGATAACGCCCGCTGACGGGTATGCGCCATCTTTTCCAAAGCCGTGGAAGCTATAAATCAAACTGTACACCGGAGCACGAGTTCGGTCCGGCGTGACTCCGGCGGGCGAAGCGTTAAGCGGCACGCCGCTTCCGCCGCCGCAGCCCGATAGCATCGCCGTAACCGCAGCGATACTAACTGTGTAACGAGCTGACGTTCTCATGTGGGACGCCTCCGAGCAGCTGGCGGATGAGCGGCTGATAACGTTCGTCGTCAAAGCCTTTAGTTCCAGCGCGGCGCAATGAGTTGGGCTTACTGAACTTTTATGGAGCGGGCGGCGGGAATCGAAACCGCCTCATTCGACGCGACACCGACTGCCGCAACCGACGAATTGCACTTTTTGGCCTAATTTCTCAATTCACTGTCACAAGCAGCGTGCTCTAGCGTGCGCTGCACGGACCACGATTGGACCGCGGGAGTCTCGCCCGTGAAAAATCGCGACGACTTGCTCGCGTATGCAACTGAGCGCATTAAAGCCCAACAGTAGCGCTGCCCCGGGTGAGGCGCGGGCAGCGCAAACCTAGAATTACAGATCGCGCCATCCGCGTCACATCGCGTCATCGGCCTTATTTGACCCGGTCATTCGGTATCGACTGGTTCGTTCGACGGCGGCTCGTGGAGGAAGTACGAGGTCGGATACTTGGAGGGGATTGGGACGAACTGACGCGGCTTTTGGGTGAAGTCGAAGGCGTCGTCGAGACTGGTGGCTCGTTCGTCGGTGTAGCCCTCCACCGTCGGTCCGATGCTGCCGGGCGGAATGCCGTACACCTCCTCGATGAATCGCAGGATGCTTCCGTATTCGTACTGCACGTGCGAGACGTATTTTTTCTTGGCATACGGCGAGATGATCAGGCAGGGAACGCGGATGCCGAGTCCGCGATAGTCGAGCTGCGGCGGCGGGGCGTTATCGTAAAAACCACCCCAGTCATCCCACAGAATCACGATCGCACTCGACGGCCAGTACGCGCTCTCGCCGATGGCGTTTACGACCGAGGCTACCCACGACGGTCCCGTGTCACTAAGATCAGCGGGATGGTCCGAGTCCTGCTTGCTCGGCGTCACCCAGTCGACCGATGCCAAATGACCGTTTCCGGCGTCGAGTAAAACTCTGGTTTGCGGAGCGATGATGTCTTTGGACCAATCTTGACCGTAACGAACGTACTTGATTGCTTCGAACGGCTCCCAAAAACCGGCATCGATGATTTTGCTCGCGTAGATCTGCCACGAAATGCCGGCGCTATCGAGCACCTGCGCAATCGTGTTGAACTGATCGAAGCACGGGAACGGCCCCTTGTAAAAGTGCTCTTTGCGATTTTGCGTCAGATACGAGCTCTTCGTGCCTGGCGGCGAATCGCAATCGTCCGGAGCGGCGTTGGGGAAGTCGACCTCGGCTTCACCGGGCAACTCGATATCGTCGGTGCCGGCCACCAGCGTGAGATGTGCAGTGAAGCTCCCGCCGAATTCCGTCGGAAACATCGCGTCGGCAAGCACGTACTGCTCGGCGATCGTCCAATACGGCGCTATCTGCGAATGCTCGACGTACTCGTAGGCGGGATATCCCCTGCTCTTTCCATCCTTGCGCTTGGAGAAACCATCCATCCCGCCGTGATGCCAATCGATAATCGAGGAGTGCCAATTATGGTTGAGGTCTGAATTGGTTTCGAAAGTCACCGGGCGCAGCGGCACCATCACGTCGTGCGGAGGGCAACCATAAGCGGTTTTGCTACGCTCGCCCCCCACGCCTCGACGACCTGCCGGCGTAGCGCGTTGTCCGGGGGCCGGGACGGCACAACCGCTCACCGGTGCGTTGGCGCCTGGGTAACCCGCGAAGAAGTTCTCGAAGCTGCGGTTTTCTTGAATGATTACGATGACGTGCGAGAGGTATTGGCTTGCGGATCCACCGGCGGAGGAAAGCAACGCCGACGACGATCGTTGCGAGCCAACCTGTGCGCCGCCGCATCCCGTCAACACGAGCGTGATCACGCAAAAGCTTAATGCATAGCGGCTCGAAGCTAAACGTTTCATCTCCATGTCCTTCGCTGAGCGAACGCTTAGGTCAGAAACTTCTCCGCAAGGATCGGAAATTCCCCGACGTGCGCGCTGGTCGAATGGGTAGTGTCGTCGCTGTCAGTTTAAAAGTAATGCAGGCTTGCCGGAGCGAGCCTGCATTACCAGTTTTCGATGGTATTTGGTTTAGAGTCTCGACGAATTCACTTTCGGATGGACCACGTTTAGAGCACGTTCGGGGTCGATGGCGTGGAAGTGGACAAAACGGAAATATCATTGTCATCGACTCCGATGCCGGTACGATTGACTTTTCCCGCCCCGCCAAACTTCGCCATCGAAGACGATCGCAGTCACGGCCGCCTCGCCGTTCGCGCTCTCGCCCAACAAAGCTGAAACCACGCTTTAGGTGAGCGTCCTAATGAGCGGCAACTTCATTCTGCAGACTCTCGCCTACCCCAACGGCACGACGCTGGCGAACAAGAACCGCTAACGACGGCCAGTGGCCGATCGCGGTGAGCCTGACGCCGTGCTTTAGACGGTAAACGAGTTACGTTGGGGTGTGGGCGACGTAAGTTACGGCGTGAAGGCGAAAATAGTTCCGAACGTCGCACCGTATAACGTTCGATCGAGCCGCAACAAGCCGGGCGACGGCTCCGCGGACGCCGAGTAACACGAAAACGTATGATCGACGCGTTCAGCGCCGGCGGTGCTCACGGCAAAGATGGTGCCGGAATCCGAATACCCGCAGCTTTCGCCTCCTGATGCCGTTCCGTATAGCAGGCCATGGTCCGTCGTAAGCATTCCGTTCGGCGCGCTTGCGTCAGGCGGACCCTTGAAATTATAGATTGCCGACTCGGCCCCGGACGTCGTTGCCTTAAAGACGGTTCCGCAGCACCCCCCGCTTGCCCCAAGGTAGCCGGTCGTGCCGTAGAGATCGCCGCCGATATCGATCAGGCCAGGACTGGGGTTGCTGCCATCGCTGCCGCCCGCAAATCGGTGGAGCACTTTTACGTGGCCCGACGTTGTAACCGCAAACAGGGTACCACAGTAATAATCGCAGCTACTGCCGCCTTCGCCTCCGGAATCCGTCGTACCGTAGAGTTTTCCGTCCAGCGCGAGCAGCGGGGCGTTGGGGCTCGCGCCGTCACGATTCCCGTGGAAACGATAGAGGACGCGTTCGTGTCCCGCTGTGTCTACCGAAAAGACGGTTCCGCATCCTTGGCCGTATTCTATCTGCGGACACTCGGGCGTAAATCCCCCGCGATTCGTCACGCCGTAAAGCTTGCCGTCGAGCCACGTCAGACCGCCCGATGGGGCGACGCCGTCGCTGCCGCCCTTGAATCGATAGATCACGTGCTCTTGTCCGGATAGCGTGACCGCGAAAACGGTTCCGCAACCGGTAAATTCCGACTCGCCGGGGCAGTGAATGCCGCCGGCGACGGTCGTCCCGTAGAGTACGCCGCCAGCGGCAACGAGGCCGCTGAGCGGCTCAATGCCGTCGGAGCGGCCTTTGAACTCGTAGAGCACGCGCTTCTCGCCTGATGTCGTCAGTGTGATGATCGCTCCCCGGCCTCGGTGGCCGCCGAAAGCCGTCGTCCCGTAAAGCACGCCGCCGATTGCGATGAACTGACCGTTGGGCCTAACAGCTCCCCCGTGGCCGTTGAACTTGTAAATCGTCCGGTAAGTCCCGCCGCCAGGTTGGTCGAGTGCCTGCGGGCCGATGCTGCCGGGTATCGCCGCGCTTGAGCCTGAGCCGCATCCGGCGAGGACACTCGGAATCACAACCAACGTGAAAGTAAAGGTGAGGAGCTGGAATTTCGTCATCACGCGTTCCTCCTGGATTTGCCGGCCAAGCGGGGTCGACGGCTGGCAAAACAGCGATTGATTTCGCCGACGTCGCTTTTCATCATGCCCCCACGAGATTCTTAGATGAATTCTATCTTAAGAACGCGTCGCCGGCGGCAGTCTTACTCGCAATGGGGACTCATCAGCTTTTGGCTACTGTGGGCCTGGTTTTCGCGCTATCGCCGGCGCGTCGTGCCGTAGAGTTTTCCTTTCACGTAAATCAGTCCAGCCTCCGGGTTGTTGCCGTCACTCAAGGTAAAGGCGTGAAGCACCTACCGCAAACCCTGCCCCTGCGGTGTGTGCGCCAGTAAAGGTCGTGCCGTAGAGCGTTGCCTTCACGTCGATCAGCCCCGCGCGCGGCCACGCGCCGTCAAGCCCGTGACTACCGAAACTATAGAGCACCGTCTCAACAACGCCACTCTTGTGATTGAGAGCGGGTCCGGATCGAGCACGCATCAGCACTCCTTCTCACAACCTAACTCATGCTTCCGAGCAATAATTTTGGGCCTATGGACGTCATTTGGACACAAAACAGTTTCCTCGACGAAAAAACGCCTGCGTTTACAGGGCTTCTCTGGAGCGGGCGGCGGGAATCGAACCCGCGACTCTTGCTTGGAAGGCAAGGGCATTACCACTATGCAACGCCCGCAATGCTGTGGCCACACTACGCGACTCGGCTCCGAACCCCTACGACCGTGAGTGATCCCTTCGCGGTCCGGCATGCGTCGAGCGACGATCTCGAAGCGATTCGGCGAATCTACAACGAGGGGATCGAGGATCGCGTCGCAACCTTGGAGCGCGAACCAAAATCGAGCGACGAAATCGCGCAATGGTGGTCGGCGCACGACAGCCGCTACAGCGTGCTCGTCGCGACCGAATCGGGCGACGTTATCGGCTGGGCCTCGCTAAATCCCTTTTCACAGCGCTGCGCCCACGAGAACGTCGCCGATCTCTCCGTATACGTAGGCAGGAAACATCGCGGCCGCGGGGCCGGCTACGTTTTGTTGACGGCGTTGGCGCAAGAAGCCGGCAAGAGCGGCTTCCACAAGATCGTGCTGCACGCGCTCGACCGCAACGAAAACGGCAAGCGGCTCTACCGCAAGTCGGGATTCCGCGAGGTCGGCGTCTTTAGGGAGCACGGCTCCCTAGACGGCCGCTACCTTGACGTCGTTGCCCTGGAGCGCCTCCTGTGAGACCTCTCCAGCGGGAACTCTGGGCAGGGCTGGATTTGAACCAGCGTAGCGCTTTCGCGCGCCAGATTTACAGTCTGGTGCCATTAACCACTCGGCCACCTACCCATGTGGTTGTTGGAGCGGGGCTCCCCAGGGTACGATAGTGGGGCTACAGGCTCCTCGGCTTGGTGACGATGGTTCCCGTTGAACCCGCTCCTCATGAACCTCTCATGTGGCCCTCGACCGGGTACCTTACCATGGGAGCCATAGCAAACTCGCCTACGACCTAGGAGTGTGCTCAGGATGGCCCGTCCAGCAGCCTTTGCGGTTGCCGCTCTCGCAGGTTACCTCCTTGCCGGCTGCTTCGGCCCGGCAGGCCTTTCGCTGCCGGCCGCGGGTGACGGCGTACAGACGGTAAGCGATGCGGCCGACGCGCTGGACGTCCATCGCAGCAGCGCCTCCGAAAACGCGAAGGCGGCGATTGCAGTCACGGACGCCCTGGGTTCCTTCGTTCGCGACATTAGCGCCGACCAGCGCGCACTCTCCGGACATGCCGGAGGTCGCCTCGCTCTGCGGTCGATGCGCCATTACGTGGTCGAGCGGGATGGAAAGCGAATCCTCTCCGGTTCAGAGTTGATCTTGCGCGGAAACGGCGTCGGTGACTACTGCCAGAGCTCGGCCGGCTACAGCACCAGCGGTATCCCCTCTCTAGACGCAACCTTCGGGTGGCAGAGCGGTGCCATGAGCGGCGGCAAGCGCGCCGCGGATGCGCGCGGAACGGCGCTCTGGTCGGCACACGCCAGCGGTGCGATCGTGCAGGGCGCGATCGGCAGCCTCTCGATCGAGCGCAACGCCGCCAGCGCCAGCTGTCCGATGAATGCGCCGGCCTTTGTTTTGAAGGGCGGCAGCTCCGAGAACGCGTTCGAAATCCCGATCGCGCTGGCGTTCCGCCGCGGCCAACTCTTCAATCTCAGCGTCGCAAGCGGAAGATTCGCGAGCGGCGATAGCCTCGACGTGACGACCACGAGCCGTCAGCCGGTTCAGATAAACGGTGTGATCGCGACCGGGCGCACGCAGCTCGCGACGTTTCGCACCAACGCGGCAGGCAACGGCAAACTGACGATCACCAGCACCGGCGCGCAATACGTCGTCGCCGACTGGATCGTCGCAGGAACTTAAAAGTCTAGCGGCAGCGTCTCGGCTTCGGTTCGAGATTGCCCTGCTGCCCCGGCGTAGCGATCGCGTAAGGCGCGCGCTCGAACGTCACCTCGCGAGGCCCATCGATCGTCGCGCAAGCGAGCAGTGTTCCCTGCTGTCCGAGCGGCACACCATTCCAAGTCATCCAATCGACGTTCGGGATCGCAGCGCGCGGCTGCGTTAGATCGTAGATGACGCCATCCTGATCGACGGCATCGACGCGCGCCATCTCGACGTTTCCGAAGTCGTCGAGCGTATTGGGCCACTTCGGGTTATCGCTGCTATAAAACGTTGCTTCGGTCATCCACTCGGCGGTGTTGCCGAAGAGTGTCGCGGGTCGTTGGAATGGGGTCCCGCAATCGATGCAGCCGGAATCGAAGGTGCGCGCCGGCAAGGCGACGCCGGTCGTCTCGTTAACGAGCCAAAGCGTTGCTCGTCGCCATGCGTGCGGGCCGGCCGTAGTTGCAGCGATGCGGACGTAAATTCTGTCTCCGGCGTGGAGTGGCAGATTTCGCTCGTGCGGAGCCACTGCAATGTTTCGCACCCCGGACCATTCGATCCAGAAATACGCGGATGTTTTATACTTTTCGAGCGGTCCGCCCTTATAGCACGGCACGTCCGATTCCGAACCGGCTTGCAGGACGTCAGTTGAAGGATACGTGTACCACGCCCCGTTCTTTCTTTTTGCGTGGGCTTTGAAGGTTGCGCTCCAGCCGTCGATGGCGATCCACAGCGACGATCCGTCGGTTGGCTCGTGCCGATCGTAGCAGTTGATGGTTGGTTTTGCCGCGGGAACGGTCCACTCGCCCTCGACGGCGCAGAAGCGATGGGCCGGAATCCGCAGCGGTACCTGATTTGGCGCGAACAGAACGGGACCGGCCCAATCGGGTTGGTAGACGCGCCGTATCCGCGCAGCCGGGGCAGACGCGATCGCGGTGGGCGCCTCGCCGCAAGCGGATGAGGGCATCGTGGGAGCGGAACCGGGGATGGGGGCGGAACCGGGCACGACCGCAGAGTTTCCGTTACACGCCGTGAGCGCGGCAGCGAGTGCCGCAAACGATACTCTTCTCATCCTGCTGAGGCCCTCCGAGCAGCTTACAACTCAAGCATGCTCGGCCTTCGCGCGATTCAGATTGAGAAGGCCTTAAACCCCGAATAGGGCCGGATTAAGGGTGCCGGCGGAAGCGCGTAAAATCAGTCGGGCGCGATGCAAGCAACGCGTCCCCGCGATGCGAGCGTTACGTGTTTGGCCGAGACGGTGTTCTTCAACGCGTTTACCACTGCTGTTGCGGATTTGCTTCCGCTTGAGAGCGTGATCGTCTGCGCGCCGGCGCTCTGCACGTCAATATCGGACTGTACGCCCGGCCCCTCGGCAACCCGCACGTGACCGAGCGTCAGCGAGATCCCGGCGAGCGATTCCGACTGACAAGCCTCCCAGGCTTGTCTGAAGCTGATGTTCGAGGGGTTGATCGTCACGCTCGTCGTTGCACCGGTGGCGCCGATCGCGGCGAATAATGCGATGACGGCAAACGGCCTTATATGCGTTTTCATACTGCGACCTGTGTTTTGCGCCTTGCGGCTAGGGCCCTTTCGGCTTGGTTCGAAGTTACGGCGGTGGTGGTTATGAAGGAGCTTGACGAAGCGATCAGACGCTCCGAGTCCGAAGGCGTTCGCTGCGGCATAGCCACCATGAAACGACTTCATCCCGATAGGGGCGCGACGAGCATTGAGGTTGCGGGTGGCCTGGCAGTCTTTACCGGCATAGATTCTCCACTCTCTCAGTCGTACGGCGTGGGATCGTCAACGCCGGTAACGGAGGGCGATGTCTCCCGGATCACCGATTTCTACGAATCCCGCGGCGCCACGCCGCGCGTCTTCGTGACGCCGCTGGCAGATCCGTCGCTGGCACCCGCGTTGGTCTGCGCGGGGTACGCGCCGAGCGAGTACGAGAACGTGCTGGCTTCCGACGCCTTCAACGAATCCGCTCGATACGACGATCGAATTAGCGTGGCCGCGGATCTCAAGGCCTGGGCGCACGCCTCCACGCGGGGCTTTCTAGGGACCGAAACGTTGAAGCCGGACGACGATCGGATCGCGATATTGCTTGCATCCTCAGATGGTGTCTGCGCGTTGGCTGGATACGAAGAGGGCGCGATCGTAGCGACCGCGGCGATGGATTTGCGCCGCGAATGTTCGGCCTTTTTCGCGGGTTCCACCCTTGCGGCGTTTCGCGGACGCGGCTGGCACCTCGCGATGATCCGCGATCGGATCGCTCGTGCACGCGACGCTGGAGTGCGTTTCATGCGCGCGACGGCTCGACCCTCGAGCAGCTCCGAGCGAAACTTCCGCCGCTGCGGATTCGAGACGCTCTATACGCGCGTGTTGTGGGAGCGTTCGCCATAGATCGCCACGCGTTGCTACCGACGCCGGAACTTCACGCAACGATTGCACGGGCCGAGCTCGACGGTGTCCGCAACAGCGTCGCTACGGTCGCGCGGCTCTACCCTCAGGCCGGCGCCGAGTACATCGAGGTCGGGGGCGGAGTGCTCGCCTTCGCGGGCGCCCACTCGCCTTTTTCTAGAGCCTTTGGGGTGGGAGCGCTCGCACCTATTGATGACGGCGACGTCGCGCGAATCACTACGTTCTATGAATCCCGTCACGCCAAGCCTCGGGTGTTCGCGACGCCGCTCGCCGATCCGGCGCTCGGGCGCGCGCTGGCCGCTGCCGGTTTCGCGCCGGCGGAATACGATAGCATCCTCGTCGCCGTCGATCCGGATGCGCACCCGCTACGTGACGAGCGCGTCTCGGTCGCGCCGGACTTGGAAGCGTGGATCCGCGCCTCCGTCGCAGGCTTCGCAGAGCGCCGGAAAGTCGCGCACGACGATACGGTCGCGCGCGTAGTCGCGTCGAGTCCAGACGCGATCGTACTCGAAGCGCGCGAGGGCGATGCGATTGTGGCAACTGCGGGATTGAGCGTGCGTGGCGACTGCGCCGTGCTCTTTGCAGCCTCGACATTGCCGGAGCATCGTCATCGCGGTTGGCAACTCGCCTTGATCCGCGATCGCATTGCGCGCGCACGCGACGCCGGCGCGCGTATTATCTATGCAGCGGCAGCTCCCGATAGCATTTCGGAACGAAATTTTCATCGCTGCAGTTTTAGAACGATTTACACACGCGCGCGCTGGGATGCGATTGCACAATTTCGCAATCACTACGCCATACATATGGAACAGTGACGCCGTAACATTGATACATGAATCGGGTTAGACAATGTGCCATCGCGGGGTGCGGCAACGGACTAAAGGGCGGCGCGACTAAGTATTGCTCACTTAAGTGCAGCGCGCAAGCTCAGAAGAAATCTCGCAGCCGATGTTTGAGCGGATGTGGAAACCTTGGAAAACTTTACCGTACTCGATACTGCTCCATCTCATGCGCGCACGGTCAACCGATACAGATGCCGAGCCGCGACCTTCTTCCTGGAGGGTGGCGCGCACGGTTACGTTTCGCCACAATTCTTGGCGCGCATTCTAAGGGATTATTATGGTGAACGATGCCTCAGGTGCGGCTGGTCGGAGCGCCACGCTAAGACTGGAAAAGTCCCCATCGAAGTAGATCATATTGACGGGAACTGGGAGAATAATCGGCTGACCAACCTTACGCTGCTGTGTCCCAACTGCCACGCTCTTACTCCGACGTTTCGCGCTCTTAACCGAGGAAGAGGCCGAGCTTACAGGCTTGCCGCGGGCGAAAGGATGGCGGGCCTCAACTCATCAAAACATGCGTTGCCTAGAGCTTTGTCGCAAAAGGTATTTACGGCGCCGTCAAGGCAATTGGAGTTTTTGCTGCCGACGTAGCTCAGTTGGCTAGAGCACGAACCTTGTAAGTTCGGGGCCGTGGGTTCGAATCCCACCGTCGGCTTCGCATCTCCATTGCTTGAAAGATTGGTGTTATCGTGGCCCGCGTCCTACACTTCGAAATTCATGCCGGCGATCCGGAGGTCGCAAGTAGCTTCTACTCGACCGTCTTTGGTTGGAAAATCACGAAGTGGGATGGGCCCTTCGAGTATTGGCTCGTGAGCACGGGCGAAGGACCTGGTATCGACGGGGGGATCGTCCCGCGCCGCGGAGGCATACCTCTTGTGGACGCAGCAGTGAACGCTTACGTCTGCACGATCGGCGTCGCGTCGCTCGACGAAACGCAAGCCGCGATCCTGAGAACCGGCGGAACGGTCGCGGTCGACCGACAAGAAATACCGGGAATAGGGCTGCTCGCATACTTCAAAGACCCCGACGGCAATATTTTCGGAGTGCTGCAGCCCGCGTAAGACGGCATCAATCATGCAAGAAGTAAAACCGAAGTGGTTGCAGCGCGGTCTCGTGCTCGTCTGCGAACGCTGCTTCAAAGAGCGCATCCCCGAGGAAGATCCCGAAATCGCTGCGCAGATCGGTGACTTTCACCTTCGCAACTGGCTAAAGGAGCGATTGAAGGAAGACGGCCGCTGGGGCGCGATCCGCGCGGTCAGCACCAGCTGCATGGATGTGTGCGCTCGTGGCCGCGTAACGGTTTGTATCGAACCGCAAGATGGAGAGACGGTCGTAATGGTCGTCGACCCGATCGCGGATCGCGAGGAGCTCTACCGCGCTATCGTTGGGAGGCTCGGCTCGCAGGCGTGACGTAGAGCCGCGCGGGCGAGGAGCCGCGTTGAGTCGAGCGTCGGAAGCGCCGAGTTTGAGTCATCTATAATCAGCGGGATCTCGGTGCAGCCGAGGACGACGGCATCGCAGCCGCGTCCTTTCATCTCCTCGAGGACTCGCTGAAAAAATGCGACGCTCGCCGGCTTCACGACGCCGTAGACGAGCTCGTCCATAATAATTCGATTTATTTTGTCGCGCGCTTCGGCGCTCGGGCGCTCGAATGCGATGCGGTGCTGCGTTAGCCGATCCGGATAGACGTCGCTAGCGACGAGCCAGCGCGTTCCGGTCAAGCCGAGTCGCCGGAATCCGCGCCGACTCGCCTCATCGGCTACTACGTCGGCAATGTGAAGCCACGGCAACGGAAGTCGCATCTCGATGAGCGGGAGCGCCTGATGAATCGTGTTGTCGGGGCAAATTAAAAAACCGCAGCCGATCCGCGCGAGGCGATTTGCGGACTCGAGCATGAGCTCGCCCACTCCGAGCCAGTCGTTGCGTTCGAGATGCTCGCAGTACCGCGCGAACGACGGCGTATGGATCGAGACTTCGGGATGCGCGTGCGGTCCGAGTAGGGTCGCGCCTTCAGCGCAGATCGTGCGATAGCAGAGCGCCGCACCTTCAGCCGAGCAGCCGACGATGCCGATGTGGAGCGGCGTCATCTAGATCGTGAAGACGTAGAGCGTGTTGCTTTGGAGGCTGCCGCCGGGAACTGGTGCGCCGGCAGGCACGTAGAGACGCCCGTTGACGATCGCGGCGCCGGTACCGTGCCGACCTTGGGGCAGCGGCGCGTATTCCGACCAACTGTTCGTCGCTGGCTCGTACGCTTCGTTTGTCGTGAATGCGGCCGCCATTGCGCTCTGCTCGCCGCCGATCGCAAAGATCTTCCCTCTGTAAGCGGCGACGGCCATGCCGCTGCGTGCGGTCGGCACTCGCGCGCCCGAGGTCCATCCGTTCGCCCGTGGGTCAAAGACGTCGACGTACGACGTGTTGTGGGCCGGCGTATCGATGCGGCCGCCGATTGCATAGAGCTTGCCTTCAAAACCGACCAGGCCCATGTGGTCGCGTCCGACCGGCAGCGGCGCGCGTTCCGAGTAGCGGTTCGTCGCCGGATCGTAGACCAGATGCGTGCGGACGCTATGTGCGTCCCGGCCACCAGCGAGATGGATCTCGTTGCCGAGGACTGCCACCGAAACCGAGCCGAGCGGGCGCGGCAGCGGCGCGATCGCCGACCAACGATTAGTGCGTGGATCGTAGACGGCGGCGTCGGCGACGGCGGAGTTATTCTGTGCTGAGAATCCACCGAAGGTATAGATTTTTCCGTGATAGCCCACGGCGCCGACGTGGTTGAGTCCACGTGGCAGCGGTGCGACGGCACGCCACGTTGGGCCGTGCGCTTCTAGGACTTCGACCAAACCTTGATCCACATCGCCGTTAGCATAGCCGCCGATGACATATATGTCATTGCCCAGCGTCGCTACTGCAACTTCGCTGCGTGCCACCGGCAGCGATGGTCCGTTACTCCAGCTGCCCGACGCCGCGGACGCCGCGATTAGCGCGAGTGCAGCTACGGCGGAAATGTAGCGGCGAGTCATCCTTCGTCCTTCGTCGTTCCTTTGTCGTTCGTCTTTCGTCCTTTGTCGTTTGTCCTTCGACTACGGCGCTTCGCGCCTTCGCTCAGGATGACAAGGGCAATGCGCCGTGCTCAGGATGACAAGGGCTATGCGCCGTAGCTCAGGATGACACGCTCAGGATGACGCGGGGGAAGGGCGCTTCCGTGGGCGGCGGCTATTGGAACTCGAACTCGGCTAGGTTCTTCTCGATCTTGCGCTTCACGCGCTGGAGCGCGTTGTCGATGGACTTCACGTGACGCCCGAGATCTCGCGCCATCTCCTGGTAGCTCTTCCCTTCCAGGTACGATTCGAGCACCTGCGATTCGAGCTCCGAAAGATTCTGGCGGATCCGCTGGCGGATGTCGTCCGAGACTTCCTGCGTGACAACCAGCTCCTCCGGATCGGAGGTCTTCTGCGACGCCATGACGTCGAGCAGCGTGCGCTCGCTGTCTTCATCGTAGATCGGCTTGTTGAGCGAGATGTATTGATTGAGCGGAATGTGCTTCTGCCGGGTCGCCGTCTTGATCGCGGTAATGATTTGCCGCGTGATGCAGAGCTCGGCGAAGGCTCGGAAGCTCGAAAGCTTGTCGGCCTTAAAGTCGCGCACGGCTTTGTAGAGGCCGATCATACCTTCTTGGATGATGTCCTCGCGGTCCGCTCCGATGAGAAAGTAGCTCTTTGCCTTGATGCGAACGAAATTCTTATACTTATTGAGCAGGTACTCCATCGCCAGGTTGTCGCCGGTCTTGGCGATGGCAACCAGGTCTTCGTCGACCCTCTGTTGGTATTCCACTCCATCCGCCACTGGATGGGTCATTGCCATAATTTTTTATCTGCCTCGTGGGTAAGACGAGCCGCATGCGCAGGCCGCAGCCCGTCGGGCGCGGCACGTCGTCGCTAAGTATATAGGAGGTTCCCCCTCCCCCGTCAAGGACGAAGCGAGCACTCGCGTTGTCTTAAGGTCTCGTAAATGAGGATAGCGGCGGCGACCGAGGCATTGAGCGAGGCCACCTGCCCTCGCATGGGCAGCTTAACCAAGTAATCGCACTCTCGCCGAACCAGCTGGGCAAGGCCGCCCCCCTCGCCGCCGATGACGAGCGCGAGGTCGCGGTTCAGGTCGGTTTGCCACGCCTCGACTCCCTCCGGCGAGGCGTCGGCACCCGCAACCCAGATGCCCGCCTTCTTCATAGCCCGAATGGCCTCGGCGATATTGGCGACCCGAGCGATCGGCAAGTGCGCGGCTGCGCCCGCCGCGGCTTTCCGAACCGTCGCGTTCACGCCGGCCGATCGCCGATCCGGCAAGATCGCGCCGTCGGCGCCCGCAGCTTCGGCGGTTCGAATGATGGCGCCGACGTTATGCGGGTCGGTCAGATGGTCGAGGACTAAAATTAACCGGGGCCGGCCGTCGCGGCGCGGAGCGAGAATGTCGTGAAGCGACGCGTACGCGAAGGGCGGCGCGATCGCAACGATGCCTTGATGCGCCTTGAACGGCAGCCTGTCGAAGAATGCGCGCCGCTCGGAGCGGATCGGAATGCCTCGCTCTTTCGCTTGTACGAGCACCTCCGCTAGAGCGCGGTCGTTCGAGCGATTCGAGGCGACATGGATCGCTCGCAACGGCTCGCCGGCGGCGAGCGCCTCGCCGACCGCGTGAATCCCGTAGATCAGATCGTCGCGGTCTAGAGGGGTGAAGCGGCGACGCTCCACGTCGTGCCTTCTTTCGAGTCTTTGATCTCGATGCCGCAGCTTTGCAGAGCGTCGCGGAGCCGGTCGGAGGCCGACCAATCTTTGGCGCGGCGCGCGTCGTTACGCAGCAGTACGATGCGTTCGATCGCCTCCTGCGGCGTCGCGCCTTCGATCGCGCGGCGCGCCGATTCTACGCGCGCCTCCTGCAGCGCATGCTCCAACCGCTCGATGAAATCGGACGCAAGTTCGACGGAAGGCTCTTCGAGCCACGACGCATCCGGTGCAACACCGAGCACGCCGAGCCAATACTCAAGACCTTCACGGCTAGTCGTCGAGCGGCTTACTACATCGTAGAGTACCGCCAGCGCGGCCGCGGTATTCATGTCGTCGTCGAGAGCGGCTTCCATTCTCGCGTCGAGCTCCGCGTCATCAGCCTGCTCGCCGTCCGTCGCCGGCGCCAAGGTTCGATAAGCCGTCTTGATTCGGGAGAGCCCAAGTGCGGCTGCAGCAATCGATTCCTCAGTGAAGTTCATCACCTTGCGATAACCGGTCTGCAGGAAGAGCCAACGAATTGCCTGCGGGTCGTGGCGTTCCAGCAGGTCGCTCAGCGGCTCGAAGTTCCCGAGCGATTTCGCCATCTTGCGATTGTCGAAGAGCAGCAGACCGCCGTGGACCCAAAAGTTCGACATCGGCGGATGCGGCATGAGCGGCTCGCTTTGCGCGATCTCGTTCTCGTGATGCGGGAAGATCAGGTCGGCGCCGCCACCGTGGATATCGAAGCCGATCCCTTGCGGATCCAGCAGCGTCCGCGCCATCGCTGAGCACTCGATGTGCCAGCCGGGGCGCCCCTCGCCGTAAGGCTCGAATGCCCAACGCGGCTCGCCCGGCTTGGCAAACTTCCAAAGCGCGAAATCGAGCGGGTCTTCTTTCTTCTCGTCAACCTCGATGCGCGCGCCCGCCTCGAGCTCCTCGAGGTTGCGGTTGGCCAGCCGTCCGTAGTTCGCAAAGGTCGAGACGCGGTAGTAGACGCCGTCTGCGGTCACGTACGCGTGACCGTCAGCGACCAGCTCGCGGATCATCGTTTGAATCGGCTCGATATATTGTGTTGCGTACGGCTCGTGGTCGTAGTCAAGGACGCCGAGCTTACGCATCGAGGCTTTGAATTCGGCGTAATGGCGATCGATGATGGCGTGGTAATCCTCGCCGGATTCCCTCGCCGCGTTGATGCTGCGATCGTCAATGTCGGTGACGTTCTGCACGTACGTCACGCGGTAGCCGCGGTGCGTTAGATACCGCCGGAGAACGTCGAAGAAAAGGAAAGAACGTGCGTGGCCAAGGTGTGCTTGCGCCGACGGCGTCAGCCCGCAGACGTAGATGCGCACGTCACTGGGCCGCAACGGCGCGAACCCGTCAACCCCGCGCGTCCGCGTGTTATATAGTTTCAGATCAGATTACCCAGCTCCAGGCTTCTTCTTCGGAGGCTTCGCCTTGCTCGACCTCAGCCAATCGCTTTTCGAGTTCGGTAAGCTTTCGTTGTAGCCGCACGATCGCGTCGGCCGTGGGATCCGGCATATCGACTTGCGGCCGTTCGGAAACGACGCGAATCGGCTTGCCGTCCTGCGCGACGACTCGAGCCGGGACGCCGACGACCGTGGCGTTGGCCGGCACGTCCTTGACGACGACCGAGCCCCCGCCGACCTTCGCGTTATCACCCAAAACGATCGCGCCGAGCACGCTCGAGTTCACGCCCACGATGACGTTACGACCGAGCGTGGGATGGCGCTTTCCATGCGAAAGACTTGTTCCGCCCAGCGTAACGCCCTGGTAGATCGTGCAGCCGTCTCCGAGTTCGGCGGTTTCGCCGATCACGACACCTGAACCGTGATCGATGAAGACGCCTTTACCGATTTTGGCGGCCGGATGGATCTCGATCTGAGTGAGAAAGCGCGCGATATTTGCCAAGAAGCGTGGGAGAAACGGGACGCCCGCACGGTAGAGCGGGTGAATCAGCCGGTGGGCGACCAGTGCGTGAAAGCCGGGGTACGAGAGCACCACGTCGAGCCACCCGCGCGCGGCGGGGTCGCGCTCGAGAGCCGCGTGCAAATCGGCCAGCACGTCATCGAACCAGCTATCACCGTCTACCCGCTGAAGCGCCATCGCCAACAGTTTAACCCGGTCCGTCAACCAGAGGGTTCACTGCCGGATGATGCCGGCGACACGAGCGCAACCGCATAAACTGCTAGGCCTGAGCCGTCGCCCGTATAGCCCATTCCCTCGCTGCTCTTGGCTTTGATGCTTACCGCATCGAGCGACAGGCCCAGGCGCGAGGCGATGTTTGCGCGCATCCAATCGATGTGCGGTGCGAGCTTCGGCCGTTCGACTACGATCGTGGCATCCACGTTGGCGATCTCAAAGCCGGCCACGCGCACGGCAGCCGCGCATTGCGCAAGCAGCTCCATCGAGTCGGCATCTTTCCAGCGCGGATCCGTGTCGGGAAAACGCGCGCCGAGATCGCCGAGGGCCGCGGCACCAAGCAATGCGTCCGCGAGCGCATGGGCCAGCACATCACCGTCGGAGTGACCGAGCGCGCCACGCTCGAACGGAACGTGCACCCCGCCCAGCACGAGCCGGCGCCCTTCGACCAGACGATGCGCGTCGAAGCCGTGTCCGACCCGCATCATCCTTTGCCCTTCGTGCTACGTTGTTGCAGGATCGATTCCGCGCGCGTAACGTCGGCGGGATACGTCACCTTGAAATTTTCGCTGGTCGACGGAACGACGATCACCTCGATTCCCATTCGTTCGAGCAACGCGGCGTCATCGGTCGCCTCGATGCCCTCGCGCCGCGCGCGCTCGTGTGCCTCGCGCAGATCCGCGGTGAGCGCAAACTGCGGTGTCTGCGCGGCCCAGAGCGTATCTCGTTCGAGCGTGCTGCCGACCCGCAAAGATTGAGGATCGACCGTCTTGATGGTATCCACGACCGGCGCCGCGAGCAGCGCGGCCCGCCCGGCGCGCACCGCGCAGATACCGGCTCGCACGTCGGCGACGCTGACGAGCGGTCGCGCCCCGTCGTGAACGAGCACCCCTTGCATCTCCGGCGAGAGTGTCCGCAAGGCTTCGAAGACGCTCTGCTGGCGAGTCGCCCCGCCGCGCACGACGCGCGCAGCAAGTTGCGGCGCAAGCTCCGTGAACAGCGCCCGAATCGGCTCCAGCGATTCCGGCTCGGTCGCCACCACGAGCTCCGCAATCTCCGGCACCGTGGCAAAGAGCTTTAGCGACCACCCGACCATCGGCAGTCCGGCGAGGTCGATAAGTTGTTTGGGACCGTGCAGACGCGTACCGCGGCCCGCCGCGACGACGACCGCGGCCCACTTCAAGAAGCGATCCCCTCCCGCTTCGGTCGCGCGAAAATCATGCGCCCGGCGACCGTTTGCAACACGCTGGTAACGATAACGTCGGTCTCCTCGCCGATCAGGCGCCGCCCGTGCTCGACGACGATCATCGTTCCATCTTCAAGGTAGCCGACGCCCTGATGAAACTCTTTCCCTTCGCGAATCACGGCGACGTGCAGCTCCTCGCCGGGCAGCACGACCGGTTTGACCGCGTTGGCGAGCTCGTTAACGTTGAGCACCGCGACGCCTTCGACGTGCGCGATGCGGTTGAGATTGTAATCGTTGGTCACGAGCTTGGCGCCAAGCTCTTGCGCCAAGCGCACCAGCCGCGCATCCACGTTGCCCGGGGCCATATCGGAGAAATCTCGTTCGCTGATCTGGACTGCCGCGAGCTCTTGCAGTCGGCTAAGGACGTCGAAGCCGCGGCGGCCGCGAGTTCGCTTGAGCGGGTCGACCGAATCGGAGATTGCTTGCAGCTCGCGCAGAACGAAGCGCGGAACGATCAGCTCGCCCTCGAGGAATCCGCTCTCGACAATTTCAACGATCCGTCCGTCGACGATCGTAGAGGTGTCGACCAGCTTTGCGATGCCGCCGGCGCTGCCAACCGTCCGCGGCATCGGCACGATCCGAATCTTTGCGCCGACCGTTGCACCGAGGTATGCGGCGAAGATTGCAAGGATCAGATAGAGCACGATCGCGACGTACGTTCCGGCCCGCCCGAAATCCGAGATCAGCTCGAAGACGATGCCTTTGATGAGAAAGGCAATCAAAAGGCCGACGACCAACCCGACCGCTCCGCCCGCAATCTCGGCCGGAGTAAGGCGATCCATCGCGCCTTCGGCTAGGTGGAGCTGACCCTCGAAGAGCGCTTGCGCGATCGGCGCGAGCAGCGCGCCGACGATCGCACCGATGACCGGAGAGAGAACGAGGAAGGCCAACTGCAACGCTTCATTTGCAAAGTGCGGAGAGAGCAGGCTGAAGTAGGCTTCGCGCCCCAAAAGGAAGCCTGTCACGCCGAATACGATGACGAATGCGGCGCGCAGGATAGTCTCGGAGAGCGTTGCCGGCGTTACTCGAATGTTACAAAAGCTCCACACACGTCGTTAGCAAGAAATCGACCTCGCATCGTCAACCGTATTCTATCTCCAACGCGCTCGAGCAGCCCCGTGCGCGCGAATCGAGCGACGACGGGAGCGTAATCTATCATCACGTCGATACCGTAACGTTCTTTGAACTCGCTTAACCCAACCCCCTGCGCGGTCCGCAGCGCGAGCATCACCGCCTCACCGGCGCGTTTACGACCTTCCAGCCGCTCGGCTTCCGACGGGATCGCCCGGCCTTCGACCACCGCCGCGACGTACTCGTCCAGAGAACGCGTATGCACGCTGCGCCGGCCGTCGCGATACGATGCGGCACCCACGCCGATTCCGACGTACTCGCCGTTTGCCCAATAGTTGAGATTGTGCGCGCACCGATGCCCGGGCCGCGCGAAGTTGCTTATCTCATACTGTTCGTAACCCGCTGCCTGCAGCGTCTCGATCGCAATCGCGTAGAGCTCGGCTTCGCGCGAGTCGTCGAAAAACGCCCCCGGCTCGCGCGCACGCCAGGCCGCATACGGCGTGTTCTCTTCAACCGTAAGTCCATACGCGGAAATGTGGTCGACGTCGAGCTCGATCGCGCAGCGCAGCGAGTGCTGCCAACTCGCCGGCGTCTGACCCGGCACGGCGAACATCAAATCGAGCGAAACCGATTGGAGCTCCGACGAACGTGCCGACTCGACAACGCGTTCGATTTGCTCGACGGTGTGCTTTCGACCGAGCGTTTGAATCTCGTTGCGCTCGAAAGACTGCACGCCGATCGAAAGGCGGGTGATTCCGGCTTCGCGGTAAGCGCAGAGATCGCCGTCGCGCAGCAGTTCCGGATTTATCTCGATCGAGATTTCACGCGCGCCAGGGAATCGTCTCGTCAAAACCGCTAGCATCCCAGCGATCGCCGTCGCGTCATAGGCGTTGGGTGTTCCGCCGCCGAGATAGATCGAGCCGGCGACCGCCGCCGGTTCGCGATCGATCTCGGCCAGCAGCGCCTCCAGATAGCGTTGCGCGCTCGAAGCGCGCAAAGGCCACTTCGCAAAATCACAGTACGGGCAGAGATACGGGCAGAACGGAAGGTGAACGTAGACGCCGAGCATGGCGACCGGATTGAGGATTTACGTCGGCGCGAGGTGCGGAACGATGAGCTCGCTGATCTTTCCGACGACGTCGTGATTAACTTCTTGAACGGCCGCGCCGATCGCATGTTTGAGCGGGTTGCGGCCGGCGCGCCCGTGCGTGACGATACAGTTTCCGCGGAGACCAAGCAATGGCGCACCGCCGTAGGTCTCGTAATCGAAGCGTTTTCGCAGGCGCTTGAGCGCCGGAGCGAGCATCGCGGTGCCGATCTTCGTCAGCACGTTGCCCCCCAACAACGCGTCGCGCATCACGTGCGCGAGATCCGCGAACATTCCCTCGCCGGTCTTGAGAACGACGTTGCCGACGAAACCGTCGGTGACGATTACGTCGGCGACGTTGTGGAAGACGTCGCTCCCCTCGACGTTGCCGATAAAACGCACGGGCGCCCGCTCCAAGAGGCGCGCCGCTTCGAGCACGAGTTGATTACCTTTGCTGCGCTCCTCACCGATCGAGAGAATTCCGACTCGCGGCTGCGAGATGTTCAGCACCGCCTTCGCATACGCCGAGCCCATGATCGCAAACTGCTCGAGCCACTCCGGCCGGCAATCAACGTTGGCGCCCGAGTCTAGCAGGACGGTTGGACCGTTGAGCGCCGGCCAGACCGTCGCGATCGCCGGACGCGAGATGCCCTCGATCGTGCGCAGCTTGATCAACGCGATTGCGAGGAAGGCGCCGCTGTTGCCGGCCGAAACGACCGCATCTGCCTCGCCCTGTTTTACGAGATTGACCGCGACGCCGAGCGACGTCCGCTCGCACGAGCGGACCGCCGTCGAGGGCGAGAGGTCCATCGCGACCGCCTCAGGGGCGTGGATCCGGCGGATCCGCGCGGCCCCCTTGCCGTGCAAAAGCGGGCGAACGCGTGCTTCATCGCCGACCAGCAGAATCTCAACGTCGAACTCTTGCGCGGCCAGCAGCGCGCCCGCAACGATCTCGTGGGGAGCGTGGTCGCCTCCCATCGCGTCAACCGCGATTCGCGCTCGGCCCATGGCCGCGTCTTTTGGCGCCAACCTGGGAATCCTTGCCTATCGTCAACTTTTCGGCCTTCGTCCTTGGGCTTTGCTCCGCTTCGACTCGCTACGCTCGCTCAGCGTCGCTTCTCTCGGCATGACAGCGCGGGGCTCGCTTCGTCCTTCGACTGCGCTTCGCTACGCTCGCTTCGCTCAGGATGACACCTGGCCAGGGACGCTCGGGGGTGGACTCGTGGGGCGGCGCCATGATACTATCTGCCGGCTATGGCCAAGCGGTGCGAAATTTGCGACAAGGGCCCGAAGTCGGGCAACAACGTCAGTCACGCGATGAATAAGACAAAGCGGCGTTGGCTGCCGAATTTGCAATCCGTCCGCATCGACGACCACGGCGTGCACCGCACCGCGCGGGTCTGCACCAGCTGCCTCCGATCGAATCGAGTAACGCGCCGCGCCTAACGCGCGAAGTGATCCCAACCAGAGAGCTCGAGCGCCTCACCGTTCCAAGCGACACCCAACTGCCCCCGTAGTACCCCAACCGCCGCAAGCTCGCGTCCGAAGCTGGCTTTGTAGCGCGCAGCGAGATGCGAAAAGGCGCGCGGCCGGATCGCCGCAAGCAGCTCGAAATCCTCACCGCCCGTGAGCGCAAAGCGCAGCGGATCTTCTTTGCGCGCATCGCAGAGCGCGCGCGCGGATTGCGCGACCGGGACGTTGTCGAGCTCGGCCCCGCACCCGGATGCGGCCGCGAGACGGCGGACGTCGGTCGCGAGACCGTCCGAAAGATCCATCATCGCCCGCACGTTGCGACTCGCCGCGAGAAAGCGTCCTTCGGCAACGCGGGCCTCCGGCCGGCGAAAGGCGCGCAATGCCTCCTCTTCGAGACCTTCGAGCGGAATAAACTCGCGCGTGAGTTCGAGCCCCGCACGCGCCGCGCCAAGCGCGCCGGTTACGGCAAGCACGTCGCCCGGGCGACCGCCTGCGCGCGTTTTAACGTTGGACGGCCGGATTTCACCGACGACGGTTATCGCTATCACGATCGCATCGGAGCGCGAGAGATCGCCGCCGGCGATTGCCAGCTTGTAACGCGCCGCGCAGTCTGCCAACCCGCGATAGATCTCTAACACCTCTTCCAGCCTCGACGCTTGCGGAAGACCGAGCGCAATCGTCGCGAGCACGGGTCGCGCTCCCATTGCCGCAAGGTCGCTGAGATTGGCTGCCATCGCGCGCCAGCCGGCGTCCTCAAGAGACATCGCGTCGCGCGTAAAATCCACACCTTCGACGAGCATGTCGGTCGAGATGGCGCTGCGGTGCGAACGCGACGGCTGCCAAAGCGCGGCGTCATCGCCGATACCAATTTTGAGGCGACTCCGCTCAGCCCTTCGACTCCGCTCAGGGTGACATGGGACCTCGACGAGCGCTTTGACCGCGGCGATTATTGCGTCTTCGTTCACGCTAAGAGCGCGCGGATGCGGCGCAGCTCGGCTGCCGGATCCGGAGCACCGAAGACCGCCGAACCCATCACCAGGACGTCGGCGCCGGCCACGACGAGTTCGCGCGCGTTCTCGGCACCGACTCCGCCGTCGACCTCGATCAAGCACGCGGGATTGAGCCGGTCGACGAGCACCCGCGCCTCGCGAACCTTTTCAATCGCGTGCGCGATAAACTTCTGCCCCGAGAAACCCGGGTTAACGCTCATGACCAAGATCGTGTCGCATTCCTCGACGACGTCTTGCAGCATCTCGACCGGCGTTTGCGGGCAGATCGCGAGCCCAGGCCTGGCGCCGATATCGCGAATGTGGGTGAGCAACCTTTGCGCGTGCGCCGTCGCCTCCAAATGAAACGTGATGCGGTCGCAGCCAGCAGCCCGAAAATCGTCTACGTATCGATCCGGCTCGACGATCATCAGGTGAGCGTCGAAAACCAACGGCGAAAGCGGGCGCAAATCGGCGACGATCTTCGGCCCCCACGTGATGTTCGGGACGAAACGCCCATCCATGATGTCGAGATGGAGATAATCCGCTCCGGCACCTTGCACGCGCGCGATCTGCTCGGCTATCCGCGCAAAATCGGCCGACAGCAACGACGGTGCAAGAACGGTCATGTCGGAGTCGGCGACGGGTTCGACGTATTGTAAACTTTGGGCGGTTCGGTGCCGAGGCGCGTTTCACCGACCAGCGTGTTGTTGACGTACATGTCGAGCAGCGACGTCCCGACCGTGGTCACGGTGAAGTCCAGCTTCTGCCCAGGCTCGGCGAATGCGTGGTAGAGATCGTATTGTCCGGTCGCATCGGTGAGCGAGAGACGGACGTCGAGCTGCTCGCCGTTCTCGACGTCTTGACCTTCGGGAACCGAGACGAGAACGTGCACCTGTCGAATGATATACCCCGACTCGTTCGGGCCGGAGCTGACCTGCAGCGCAACGGGATCGTAGGAGGTAATCTTCGCTTTCGGGGGCGGAACCTGCCGCGCGACCATTCCGTGGGGCGGGGCGTTCTTACCCAACGGCGTCCAGACGACCTGTCCGATCTTGATTCCGGCGTCGGTGGCGAGCGCTCGCGCCTGATCGATGGTTAGCCCGACGAAGTCGGGAACGATGAGGTTTGTACGACCGCCGCGGCTGACGACGACCGCGACGACGTCACCCTCGTGCGCGCTCACCAGCGGCGGAGGGTTCTGCGAGATGACGTGGCCCTCCGGAATGATGTCGCTGCGAGCGTATTTTACTTTGCCGAGCTGCAGGTGGGAGCGCGATAAATCGAGCTGCACTTCACGCATCGATTGATAGCGCAGATCGGGAATCAGCCGGGCCACGATTCCGTCGCTTATTATAAATGAGACTTGCCGCCCCTTGCGTACCTGCTGGCCGGCCTCCGGACGCTGCATGATGACGACGTCTTTGGGATAGCGATCGCTGGTTTGATGGTCGACGACCACGGAGTTGAGTTTCAAACGCTCGATCTCGGCGTTCGCGTCGTTGAGCGTCTGTCCGACAAACGACGGGACCGTCACGGTTGCGGAGGAGGGCAAGATAAAATCGTAGATTTGGCGCCCGAACCAGACCACCACCGCTACGAAGACGATGAGCACGATCGGGAAGAGCCAATCGCGCGGCACGTACGCGTGGAGCGCCGATCTCAGGCGAGCGCCTCCGCGGGCACGCTGCTGAAATCCAGGTTACTGAAGACTCGCTGCGCGTCTTCGTGCTCTTCGATCGCCTCTAAAAACGCGAGCGCGGCCGAGAGCGGCGCGCCCTGCAATTCGATCTTCGTCTTGGGGCGCATGCCAAGGTAGGCGTCGGAGATCTTCATGCCGCGCGCGCGCAGTGCGTCGCGAACGCCGGCCAGACGCGTCGGCTGCGTGTAGACGATCGCCAGCTCCTCGTCGTACTCGATGTCCTCGACCCCGTCGATGAGGGCCTCCTCCATCAACGCGTCTTCAGATTTCCCGGCCGGATCGGCTTCGACGACTCCGACCGGGTCGAACATCCAGCCGACGCTGCCGCTTTCACCCAGGCTGCCTTCGTGCCGGCTGAAAAGGAAGCGCAGTTCTCCGGCGGTGCGATTGCGATTGTCGGTCGCCGCATCGACCACGACGGCTACCCCATGCGGCCCGTAGCCTTCGTAACGAATTTCCTCGATTTCGCGCTCGTTCTGGCCGGAACTTCGCGCGATCGCGCGTTTGATGTTCTCCTGCGGCATATTGAACTCGCGGGCTTTCTCGACCGCCATCTTCAGCCGGTAGTTGGCTTCCGGATCCGGTGAGCCGCCCTTTGCGGCGAGGATGATCTCCTTGCTCAGCTTCGTGAAGAGCGCGCCGCGCTGGGCATCGACCTTACCCTTCTTCAGCTTGATGTTATGCCACTTCGAGTGCCCGGACATGCGCCAGCCTTCGCTAGGAGCCTATCGAGCTATGGCCGTTTTCGGATTCGTGCCGAATTTTGCACGAAAACGAGGCGCGATGAGGGAGCGAAGCTGCAGCTTCGTGACCGAAGAGCAACAAAGTTTCTCGGGCAAAAGGCGGCATGAAGGTGAAAATGCGCCATAACTCGATAGGCTCCTAGCCCGGCCCGATAATCCAGCTTGGGAACCACATTCGAGCGTGCCAGGCGTTCCAGCTGATCGGATGGGCTGCCAAAATCGGGTAGAAGAACACGAAGCTAAGTGCCGCCGCTGCCACGTAGCCACCGACCCCAAGCGCTCCCAGCCAGCGCGAGTTTTCACGACGCTGCGCCCACTGCCAAAAACGCTGGAGTATGATGACGTTGCAGAGGCAGATCAGCGGGATGTTGACGTAAAAGTGGTACGCAAACGTCAGTCGCGGCGACCCGATCCACGGCAGCCATTGGAGCAGATAGGTGAGAACGATCAGCGCGTATGCCTTGTTGCGTTCGCGCCAGGCCAAGACCGCCACCCAGGGCACGCAGAGCAAGCCGAACCACATGATAACGGGGCTGGGCAACGAGGTGATCTCATAAATGCAGCAGCCGTTATTGTCGGTCTGATTCTTGCGATGATCTTGATAGAAGTAGGCAATGGGAACGTAGTCGATCGGCCACTCGAACCACCTCGACGAGTACGGATGCGTCGCTACAAGATTATGATGATACTCGTACATCGAGTACTGGCGGTAGACGAGATCGTTGGCGTTGTGGATCTCGCTGGGATCGGGCGAATGGCGCACGAGATCCGGCACCCAGACGAGCGCGTAGACCGTGGCGCTCACGAGCAGGATCGTGAGCAGCGCGGCGTCGAGCCGGAAGCCGCGCGGATTTCCCCAAAGCGTCGGACGGAGCTTTTCGCGCGCGAAATACCCTACGACGGCGATGCCGATGAGCGCCACGAAGCTGACGCCGAAGCCCATGACGCCGTACCATTTGGTGCTCACCAGAAGCCCGAGCGCGACGGTGAAGAAGATCAGCCAGAGCCTCGAGGAGCTGCCCTTCTCGATCGCCGTCCCGGCGCGAATCTCGTTGCCGGCATAGACGGCCGACGAATCGGGTGTGTCATAGCTCACGCTTGCGTCGCGCCGGTACTCGATCTTCAAGGGATCGTCCTCATAAACGAGCACGCCTCCCTTGGCTTGTGAAACGGCGCCGCGCGCGATCTTTCCGCGCTCGTCGATCGTTCCGCCGTCGGCCGCAAAGAGCATCGTAGCGCTCCCGTTACGCAACGCGTAGGAGCCCTCAGCGTAGGTCAGCTCACGCCGGCCGTCGCCGAATTGCCGCGGGAACGCGACGAAACGAGCGACGAGATAGCAGAGGCAAGCAACGTACAGCGTCACGATGGTAGTGGACGCCGCGTCGAAGCCCCAGAAATGGCGGCACGCTTGGCCGATCACGGCACCGACGATCAAAGCGCCGCCGGCACCCGCAACGAACCCCCACGACGGCACCGCGACGTGCGCGCGCTCGCCGACCTGCGAGCTGATCCAGAAGCGGTAGAACGCGTAAACGGCGAGCGTGGCAAAGAAAACGACGAAGCCTTCGGGCGTTGCGATCCGAGACTGCACGAAATGCATGCCGTCGAAGGTCAGCAGCAGGGCGGCGATCGTCGCGAAGAGCGTCGAGCCGGTGACGCGCTTCGCAAAAACGTACAGCAGCATCACAACCAGCGCGCCGAAGACGACGTCGAGAAAGCGCCAGCCGTACGAGTTGTCGCCGTTGGTCATATGCCCGACGATGGCGTTGAGCCCAGTCCAGCCGCCCAGGCCGTGGCCCTTCGGCATGCCGCCGAAGAGCACGATCGAAAGCGTGATCAGCAGTTTGCTCAACGGTGGATGCGTGTTCTCGTAAATCCGCAGATTTTGCAGATACTCCTCGCCGGCACGCGCGAAGTAAATCTCGTCGAAGACCTTCTCCGGCGGCCACCAGTAGCCGACGAAGGACAGGATGAAGTTTCCAAGGCCAAGCGCGCCCGCGATGGCGTAATCGAGCGGCACGCGCATCGTTGCCAAGCCTTCGCGTGGATCGAACCAATGGCGAGCGCCGGTTTCCGAAACGGCCGCCGTTTGCGCGCCCGGCTCGCCGAGCGC
>JBAUMX010000050.1:0-9927 GCA_049578945.1 Candidatus Cybelea sp.
CATCGGCGACGATACGCGCGTTGAGCGCCGGGTCGTCGGTCGCGGCGACGACGAGCGACGCGTTCTGCAGATCGCGGGCCTCGTACGCGCGCTGCTCGTAGGTGCCGCCGCTCTCGCTCAAGATCGAACGCAGACGATCTCCGACGCGTAAGGCAACGACAAAGATCGGAAATCCGGCGCCGGCGATCGATTTCGCCTTTCGCGCGGCGACGTGGCCTCCGCCGACGATCACGACGCGGCGACCGTTTGGCCGGAGAGAGATAGGAAGCATACGAACGTACAAAGAGTTCCGCGTCCGGCAGCAAAAAACCGCCTCGTGACGGGCCGCAATTGGTGACGAAAGCCTCGGAAGGACCTGCCCGAGCGGCTTGGATAGGCGCAATCGTCGCGGCGCTCGTCACCCTGCCCGGTTTATGGGTCGGCACGCTCTGGGACAATAGCGAGACCGCCTACGGCGAAGTCGCGCGCGAAATACTCTTGACGCACGATTGGATCGTCATGCATCTCAACGGCGTACCGTATTTCGTGCAACCGCCGCTCTATTTCTGGATTGGCGCCGCATTCGCGCTCGTCACGGGTCCGACCGCGTTTGCATTTCGGCTTCCCGCGGCGCTCGCGACGATTGCGCTCGGCGCCTTCACGGGGTACGCGGTCGCGCGCCAAGCGGGCACCCGCGTCGGGATCTACGCGGCGGTTATCCTCTCGACGAGCCTGATGCAGGCGGTAATCGGACGGCTCGCGATCATGGACGCGCTCCTCGACTTGACCGTTGCGATGACGATCTTTTGGTGGTTTCGATCGCTCGAAACGGGGCGCGGGCGATACGCGGTCTTCGGCTGGATCGCCGCCGGCGCGGGGTTTCTCGCCAAGGGTCTGGTCGCACCGGTGGTTGCGCTTTTGGTGATCCTCCCGTTCTATCTTTGGAATCGGCGCTGCGAAGTAACGCCGTCTTTATCGGTGCGCGGCTGGACCGCCGGCCTGCTGGCATTTCTTGCAATCGTCGTACCTTGGCCGATCGCCTTGTTCGCGCACTACCATCTCTTTCCGATCGAGAAGCTGATTGGAGAGTACACGATCGGCCGGTACACCGGCGTGATCGAGAACCAGTCCGGCCCTATCTGGTATTACCTGCCCGTCATCATTCTGGGCTTCTTTCCGTGGATCGCGTTTCTGCCGATGGCCATCGTCTACGGCCTGCGCCAGCTTCGTAGCCAATCGCAAACGCCGCAGCTCGCGCGATTGGTGCGTCTCGCCTTCGTGTGGATCGCGATACCCTTGCTCTTCTTCAGCTTTGCGCGCACCAAACTTCCAAACTACGTGGCGCTCGGGTTTCCGGCGCTCGCGTTGATCACCGCGCTCTATTTCGATGCCGTCGTGCGCAAGGGTGGAACGCGCTCCGCAGTCATATCCGCCGCGACGGTTCCGGTGACGATCGGGGCGTTCGCTTTCGCGATCCTCGTCTTCGCGCTCAACAACCGTCTCACCGTGGAGGTGGCAAATGCGGTTCCGCCGCTGCTCGGGATGGCCATTGCGATTTTCGCGGGTTCGCTGCTGACCGCGCTACTCGTCGCTCGCCCGAAGACGGCCGGTTTCGCACCCTACGCGCTCGCGCTTGCGGTGCTCGTTGCGGTTGACGTCGTGGCGGTGCGAGTCTTACCGCAGGCCGAGGCGTTCAAGCCGGTGCCGCGACTCGCCGCGTCGATCGAGCGCGCGCGCAGACCGGGCGACGTCGTTGCGATTCAAGGTGTCTCGGGCGGAAACGCGCTGCTCTTTTACACGCGTCCGGTCGTCAGCGTGCTCGCGTCGCCGGCTAACGCCGATCCTGCCGGCGACGGAGTCGACCCCCGCTCGTTCGTCTGCGCAGCGCGCCGCGCATGGGTCGTCGTTCCGGCGTCGGGCGCAGCCGGCGATCCATCCTACGGCCGGCGCCTGCGCATCATTGCGGTCGATCGAAAGGCCGCATTACTGCTTTACGACGGCCCCCGCTGTCGCTAAGGTTTGTGAGCGGCGACTTGAGCTTCGGTTACGGCCGAGGCTTTGTTGCTCCCAAGCGATCCGCGAATGTAGGTTATCACGTCGGCGATCTGTTTGTTGGTCAGCGTGCCCTTCCACGCCGGCATCTGCCCGTTGTAGCTTTGACCGCCGACCGTGATCGCTCCGTGCAAGCCTCCAAGCACGATGCCGATGACCTTGTCGGGATCGCCGGTGACGACCGGATTGTCTGCAAGCGGCGGGAACGTCCCGGGCACGCCTTTACCTTGCGCACCGTGGCAACTTGCGCAATTCTCTGAGAAGACCGAAGCCCCCGGTCCGGTCGTAGTCGATGCGGTTGCGGAGTTGGCGCCGGAGGCGGTAGTGCTCGTCTGCGTTTCGGCGGCGGCCGCGCTCAGCACGACCGACTCGGGCGGTGAGGCCGGGGCGGCGGCTTGTTTGATCATGGTGCTGACCTGTCCGTAGACCGATAAGCAGACGATCACGACCACGACGATCGTCGTCGACCACAGCAGCCCGGAACGTGCGCCGAAGCTACGGCTCGTGCTGCGATCGAGCCACGGAAGGAAGAGAACCACGAGCAGGAAGAGCGTCGGCACGACGATCGTCGCGATCAGTTCGGTGCCGATCGTCAACGGGCCGAGATGAATTTCCGGCGGCACTAGCGCGAGCAGGCCAAAGAGAGACAAGAAATACCAGGCCGGATACGGGACGAAAAACTTGGTCGGATTCGCCTTCTCGTCGAGGTACGGCGGTGCGACGATTGCGAGAAAGCAGATGATGATGAAGATGATCAGCGAGAAGGCGCCGTCCATGAAAAATTGATCCGGCCAGAATCGTCCCGGCCGCAGCGTGCGCGGATCCTTGACGACCGGTCCAGCCGAGCCGTTGTGGCGGAAGATTGCCAGGTGCGCGCCGACCAGAAGGACGAGCACCGCGGGCATAAGCCAGACGTGCAGTCCGAAGAAGCGGTTGATCGTCGCGGTACCCATTCCACCGCCGCCCTGCGCGATGTGCTGCAGGATCGGACCGGCGACCGGTGCCAGGCCGGTGATGTTGAGCGATACCTGCGACGCGAAGTACGCATCCATGTCCCAGGGTAAGAGATAACCGGTGAGTCCGAGCACGAGCGTAACCAGCAGCAACAGTACGCCGACGACCCACTGCAGTTCGCGCGGCGATTTGTAGGCGCCCCAGATGAGCACTTGGAGCAAGTGCAGGAAGACCAGTGCAATCATTGCCGACGCGCCCCAGTAATGCACGGCGAGCAGAAAATGCGTCCATGGGTTGAGGTATATCGCTCGAGTCGACTCCCACGCCGTCGCCGCCGACGGCGCGTAAAAGAACGTCAGAAAGATTCCTGTGACGATCTGCACGATCATCGTGAAGAGCGTCGCGCTTCCGAAGACGTACCAATAGCTCGCTCCGCCGGGAACGTCTTCCATGAGGAACTCTTTCGTCATCGAGACGAATCCGGTGCGTTGTTCGATCCAATTCAACATCTGCCGTTACCTATGCCTGATACGAGACGACGATGCGCGACGGTGTGTTCGACTGGTAGACGATCCACGTCACCTCGGCGGCGCCGTTCTGCTTGCGCAGCGGCAGCGGGTCGAGCCCTCGCGGCGCGGGACCCGCGATGTGCGTGCCTTCGAATGTGTATTGCGACCCGTGGCACGGGCACATAAAGCGGTTTTGAGCGTCGCTCCAGCCGAAATAACAGCCAAGATGCGGGCAGATCGGACTGAAGATAACGAAACCCATGTTGACGACGTCGTACGGTAGATCGGGCTTGCCGCCGGGTTGATTGAAGATATCGGGCCGAGCCGTGGTAAATTTCGCCGGGTCTACTTTAATGCCCCAGACGTACTCCGCTGCGGATTGCTCCGGAAGATATCCGTCCACGAACTTGAGCGTAAAAGTCAGCTTCACGGGTTTGGACGTCGCCTTCTGCAGAGCCTCGAGCTCCGCCGCGCTCAATGGCGACCAGCTTCCGCCGGCGGCGTTTTTCGGCGGCAGCAGCGAGCCGATGATCGGCACGGCGAGCACGAGGCCGACGATGCCTCCAATGGTGAGCGTCGCGTTTGCCATAAACGTTCGGCGCGTTACTTCGTCCTGCGTCTGAGGCGTGTCGTACGCGCTCAATATCTTACGGTGATCGCTTTGACTAGCGTCGGCATTCGAATCGGACAAGGTCATTCTCCACAGAAGATCGTCAGTACGGGCCGCAGGCTCATTTGGCGAGATCGCAAGTCACACCTTGTAGCTGTGAAGACCCGAAATCCAGATATTGACACCGAGATAACAGAAGATAATCGAGAGGAAACCTATGACGCTTACCCAGCTGGTGCGAAGGCCGCGCCACGCATGGCGGGTGTGCAAGTGCATGTACGCCAGGTAGATGATCCAAGAGAAGAGCGCCGCGGTTTCTTTTGGATCCCACTGCCAGTACGCGCCCCAGGCTTCCTTCGCCCACATCGCGCCCGTGATGATCCCGATCGAGATCAGCGGCAAGCCGATAGCCACCGCGCGGTAGACGATCACGTCGAGTTGCGCCAGACTCGGAAGCGCCGCGAGCCACCGCGCGACCGGATTACCGGCGACCGCGGTGTTGCCGGCTCCGGCCGTCGCGGTCGCCAGCACGCCTGGGACGCGAAAACGCTGCTCCGCGTAATACTTCACTAAGTAGATGCACGAGAAGACGAACGCGACGAGGAAGGCTGCATACGATGAGACGACGATCGGCACGTGGATCTTTGCCCAGTACGATTGGAGCGAGGGGACGGGCGGCATCGTGCCTTCATACCAGGTGACCCCATAAGCGAGAAAGATCGCAGCCAGCGCGAGCACGAACCCTCCGGCGAACCAAAGGTCGTATCGAAACGCGAAAACGATAAAGATCGCAACCGACATCGCCGCAAAGAGAGATAGCGATCCGTAGAGATTGAGCAGCGGCCAAACGTGGGTGAGCTCCCAGCGCGCGACGAGTTGTGCGAACTGGGCGACGCACCCGAGAATCGCCAATGGAATCCCGACGTCGCGCAGCCATTGCGCGCGCGCGAAGAAATAGAGCAGCAGCGCGAGCGCACCCAGGGTGTAGGCGCTCAGCGCGACCGCGATCAGGATTTCATCGAGCGGCATCTCTTCAGCCCTATTCTATCGCTGCCCGAGGCCGGTTTCTCTGCGTAAGGTCGCTGCCAGCCGGCCGAACTCGGCCGCGAACACGTCGTACCCCTTGACCGTCGTGGCGGCCGCTCCCACCCGCACGCGGTCCGGCGCAACCTGGTCGACGCGCAGGTAAAGGCGAGCCGGCAGAAAGTAGAACGAGATAATCAAGCCCGCCAGCAGCACGAATGCGCCGATTCCGACCAGCGGAACGCCCGGATCGTAACGGTATTGGAAGCCGCTGTAGAGCACGTACCGCTTCGGCGTAACGCGCCAACCGTCGCCGGCGTCGAGCGGCTTGCCGAGCGGCACGAGCCCTTCGCCGAGCGCGCTTCCGGCTTGCGAAGCGCCCAGTACCACGCCGGGATCGTTGACGCGCGGATCGGCGGTCGGCATGCCGCTCTGTTTGTCGATGGTCGGCGCGAATCGCTCGTAGAGAAGGCTTCGTTGCGTACCCGGTAGATCGAGCGAATCGCCTTCGAGGAAGGTTCGGTTCGACAACGCGGCGTCGCGCCGGCCACCGCGCGAAACGTCGAACTTCATTCCAAAGCCATAGCTGGCTTGGTAGTAAAGCGTTCCGTCGACGTCGATCGGATGGTTGACGCGCACCGTCATGTGCTTGGGCACTCCATCTTTCCCGGTAACGGTCACGTGCGAGACGTAATCGACGGGTTGATAAACCATCCCGCTCTTGGTCATGATCGGCGCGATCTTATATGAGAAATCATCCAAGCGGATCAGCGTCTTCGTCCGGTCGACTTGCCTCGTCGATCCGGTAAGCAGCGCGAGGTCGCCCGAAAAACCGCGCGCCCAATAGAGCGTCGTGCCGGCCGCGACGATCACGAATCCTGCGTGCGCGACGAGCACGCCGCGCCGCGCCCAGTTATGCTTGTCGGCGAAGCTCCACTCGATTCCGCCGAAGACGCGTTCGCGAATCAGCCACCCGCGCGCCGTGAGTGCGGCGGCAAGCCGCCGGCGGACGTCGGCCGCATCGCCGTCGACCTCGAAACTGTCGTGCAGGGGAAGCTTCTCGACGCTGACGGGTCGCAGCGGCGGGAGCCGGGCCGGGATAACGCGCTTGAACGTGCAGACCGCCAGCGACAGCAAGATCAAACCGATGATCCCGACGTACCACGGTGAATGATAGATGTCGTCGAAACGCAGACGAAGTATCGCGCGAGCGATCGGCGCCGCATAGCTTGCAAAGTAGATACTGGGATCTTGACCTTGTTCGACGATCACTCCGACGAGCGTTAGGAGTCCCCATACGACGAAGAGCGATACGGCAAAGAGCACGTTGCCGAAGGTCGAAACGAACTCGGCGTAAACCGCCCTCGCCGCGCTCATCGCGGCCTAAGCGTCGGGCTGGACCAGCGCCGTTCGAGCGGAAGGATCACCCAAATCGAGATCTCGTAGAGCACGTACATCGGCAGCGCCAGCAGCGCCATCGTGAGCGGGTTGCCGTCGGGTGCGGCGAGTCCGCCGGCCACGAAGAAACCGAAGAGGGCATGGCGGCGATACTTCATCAAAGATTTGGCGCTGAGGATGCCGAGACGGGCTAAGCCGATCAGTACGATCGGAGTCTGGAAGATGACGGCGAAGAGCGCGAGCAAAACCATTACGAAGTTGAGCGTCGCGGCGACCCCGAAGGTCGGAGTCGCGACCGCATCGGTGATATGCAGCAGTGCGGCGATCACTCGCGGCACGACGACGAAATGGGCGAAGGCGAGTCCGAGCGCCGCCAGCAAGATCGACGGCACGATGAACGCGTAGACCATGCGGCGGGTGCGCGGATTGATTGCGGGTACGACGAAGAGCCAAAGCTGCTGCAAGAGCACCGGCAATCCGATCACGATGCCGCCGATCACCGAAAACTTGAATTCGGTGAAGATCACGTCGGCCGGACCGAACGCATGCAGCGTAATCCCGCCGAAGTACTCGCGCATCATCCACTTGATGACGTATTGCGACGGCCAAAACAGAACGACGGCGATCGCGCCGACGGTTGCGAGTGCGATGACCAGACGATTACGGAGTTCCCGCAGATGCTCGGTAAAAGGCATCTCTTTTTGATCCCACGTCGCGTCGTCTCCAGGCGCGCCATTCGACTGCGCGCCTTCG
This sequence comes from Candidatus Cybelea sp., assembly GCA_049578945.1. GTDB lineage: Bacteria > Vulcanimicrobiota > Vulcanimicrobiia > Vulcanimicrobiales > Vulcanimicrobiaceae > Cybelea. Next base: position 7,279 of record JBAUMX010000050.1, read on the forward strand.
GGCCTCCGCGCAGAGTGAGACGACGTGATGTTCGCTTCGCTCAGCCCTTCGACTTCGCTCAGGATGACAATTCCAAGGATGGGGGCTAAGAGCTTGGGGTGCCGCGGTCGGGAGTAGGCGGCGGGACGGATTCGCCGGCGACCGAGCCTGCCTCGACGTTATGCATCACGTCGGCGTGCTGCGCGGCGGCTCGTTGGCGAGCTTCTTCGCGGGCCCGGGCGGCCGCTTCGTCGGCTTCCGCCTGCCCCACGAGGAACTCTTTTTTCGCTTGACCCGCGCTGCGCGCCAGCTTCGGCAGTTTGTCCGCTCCGAAGAGCAGCGCGCCGAGCACGAGGATGCCGATGATAATCGGCGCGTCGATGATTCCGAGAAGCGGATGTATCGTCATGATTGAAGGGCCTCCGTGAGTCGTACCAGCTCCTTCTTCGCCGCGCCGTCCGCAATCGGCTCCAAAGCGCTCTTGGCTCGCTCGACGAAGCGGGCGATCTGTGCGCGCGTTGCCGCCATTCCGCCCTCGCGCTCGATACCGTCGACAATCGTCGGGATCGCCTCGTTTGCTCGCTGGTCGTAGAAACGCCGGACCTGCGCGCGGAATCCGCCATTGCCCATTGCGAGTGCCGCTATCAGGGGAATCGTCGTTTTGCGCTCGGTCAGATCGTTGCCGGCCGGTTTGCCGAGCGAGCGTTCGTCGGCAGTCATGTCCAACAGATCGTCCTTCATCTGAAAGCCGATGCCGAAGCATTCGCCGAACTCGCGTAATGCCGCGACCTCGGCGGGACGCCCCTCGCCCATGATCGCGCCGCACTGCGCGGATGCCGCGAAGAGCGACGCCGTCTTCTTGCGAGCGATCTCGATGTACGTTTCCAGCTGGAGATCGAGGTTCCCCAAGGCTTGCAGCTGCAACACCTCGCCGTCGCAGATATCGGCGAGCGTTGCGGAGAGCACGTTTGGGACGGGATGCGGATAGTTGAGCGTTACGTTCTTGAATATCCATGCGAAGAGATAGTCGCCGGCCAGCACGCTGACTCGATTGCCGTAGTCCACCGCGGTGGCGTTCACGCCGCGCCGCGTTCGTGCGTTGTCGACCACGTCGTCGTGGATGAGGGTCGCGACGTGAATGAGCTCCATGTACGCGGCGAGGTGCAGGTGATCGACGGCTCTCCCACCGCAGACCTCGGCGGCTAGCAAAGTGATGCGCGGTCTCAAGCGCTTTCCGCCGGCGGCGAGCATTCGTTTGATGGCCTCGGTGATGACCGGATTCTCGGTCGTAAAGGTCGCTCGGAAGAACTCCTCGACCAGCGCGTGCAGATCCTCGGAGGTGCCGCGCGCGGAACCGACCGCTTTCAAGACTTCGTTCCGTAGTGGATCGCGATTGCTCCGCCCATCAACGAAAGATATCCGGTCCGGCTGAAGCCGGCACGTGCGAAGCGCTGCGAGAGCTCCGCGGCGTTGGGGTGATGGGTGAGCGAGTTCGGAAGGTACGCGTAGGCCGATCGCGAGCCGCCGATGATTCCCCCCACAAGGGGCACGAGCCGGTAAAAGTAGAGATCGAAGAGACGTTTGAAGCTTCGATTCGGTGCTTTAGTAACGTCGAGGCTCGCAAAACGCGCACCCGGACGAAGCACGCGAAGGATTTCGCGCAAGGTCGCGTCGACGTCGACGACGTTGCGCAGCGAGAACCCCATCGTCGCCCCGTCGAAACTCGCGTCTTCGAACGGCATCGCCATCACATCGCCCTCGACGAAACGGGTTTTGTCGCGAGCAATTCGCGAGGCTCGGTGCCGCGCGCGATCGAGCATCGGACGGCAAAAGTCGATGCCGGTTACCTCGAGGCTGCGATCGCTGCGCGCCAGCCCAAAGACGAGGTCGCCGGTCCCACAGCAGCAGTCGAGGACCCGGCCGCCGGGCGGAGGGGAGAGCAGCGCGATTGTCCGGCGCCGCCACCGCTCGTCGAGGCCGCCCGTCAGCACGCGGTTGGCTAGGTCGTAGCGCGGCGCGATTCGGGCGAACATCTCGCGGACGAAGGTGCCGCGGTCGCCGTCGGCGCTGCCGCGCATCGGAGCTGAGGTCATATCGCAGAGAGCCTTCGACTAGGCATCGGTGCCCTCCGTCGTGATGGCAGCCGCATGCTGGAGCTCAGCTCGACGGACGCAGCGATTGCGAGTATCGAGTCGGCCAAGTTGGTTTTAGTCGAGGCGTACACGCTGCACGGTCCGGTCTTGCGGGCACTCGAAGACGCGGCCCGGCGCGGCGCTCGCGTGCAGGTCGAACTCGAAAGGGTGCCTTTTGACGACGCAAAGCGGCATCTTGGCCGAGAGAACGCGCGGATCGCGGCCGAGCTGCGCCGGGCCGGTGCCGATGCGCGGCTGGACGATCCAATTCACGCCAAGACGATCTCCCTCGACGGTACGCTGTTTCTCGACGAGAAGAATTGGCATGAGGATGACATCGTCTTGCGCGACGACGATCCGGCTTCGATTCCGATGACAAAACGCGAGGCGCTCGATCGGGAGGCAGAACTTCTTTGCCACGCGCGCGCTCGCGACGGCGTCGTCGTCGAGAGCGAGTCGTTCGGTTCGGGAAATGCGACGTACCGCGCGCTCAAGGCGCTCGGCCTCGCCGGTGCCGCGCCGCGGCTGCTCGTAAACG
>JBAUMX010000051.1:0-2318 GCA_049578945.1 Candidatus Cybelea sp.
GCCATTGCAGGCGCAATGGCCGTCGTCGCTTGTTCGACAAATACTCTTCGACAAGCTCCCGATGACGCCACAACGTCGCTCACCCCACGCGTGATCCTGACCGGAGCTGCGTCTCCGATTCAGCACGTCGTCTTCATCATTCAAGAGAACCGGTCGTTCAACAATCTCTTCCTCGGCTATCCGGGCGCGACGACGCAGAACTACGGCTACGACGAGAAGGGAAATAGGATCGCGCTGCACGCGCAGACGCTCAAGACCCACTGGGATCTGCCGCACTCCTCGCTTTCGTTCTTTATCAATTGCGACAGTCAATCGGGTCTCCCGGGCACCAATTGCAAAATGGACGGCTGGAACAACACGCACGGCAGCATCATGGCGCCGCCCAGTGCCCCGTACGCGTACGTGCCGCGTCGAGAGATCAAGCCCTATTGGGCGATGGCCAAGCAGTACGTTCTGGCCGACGAGATGTTCGCATCGAATCTCGATGCCAGCTACGTTTCGCATCAATATGCGGTCGCCGCGTATGCGAGCCGATCGGTCGACGGCCCCAGCAGTTACTGGGGCTGCGAAGGCGGCGCAGGAGATGAGGTGCAGACGTTGACCGATGAGCGCGCGCTCTCCGGCGATTACGTTAAGACCTGCATGAAGAATCCGACGATCGGGATTGACGCCGACGGGGCCGGGCTGAGCTGGCGGTTCTATGCCGGCGATATCTACGGTGACGGCGGCCTATGGTCGTCGTACCAGTCCGACGATAGAGTCTATCACGGGCCCGACTGGAAGAATGACGTCATCAGCCCACCCGCCCAAGTCTTGACCGACATTGAGGCTGGGAAACTCGCCAACATCACCTGGATCACCCCAACCTACGAAACATCCGATCACGCCGGCATGTGGGATAACCTCGGACCCGCTTGGGTCGCGAGCATCGTCGACGCGGTCGGCAAGAGTAAGTTCTGGAAGTCGACGGCGATCTTCGTCATGTGGGACGATTGGGGCGGATGGTTCGACCCGGTGCAGCCGGTTTATGAAGATTACGACGGCCTCGGTTTTCGGGTGCCGCTGCTCGTGATCTCGGCGTATTCGAAGCAAAACTCGGTAACGCACGTTCAATACGAGACCGCGAGCGTGCTGCGATACATCGAGGACAACTTCGGGCTGCCGCAGCTTGCGGCGAGCGACGCGCGCGCGAACGACCCGGCAAACGATCCGGCCGTCTTCGACTACAGCCAGTCGCCGCGCAAGTTCGAGAAAATCCGCGGCGCGAAGTCGACGAAGTACTGGGTACAACTCGAGAACGCGACACGCCGGCGTCCCTTGCCGGCCGGTGTCATCGGTGACGATTAGAAGCATCGCGCTGCTCGCACTCGCGTGCGCGGCAGCCGGCTGCGGACGCTCGTTCGTGTCGCCCGCACCCAACGCTCTCACCCTCGAAGCGAGGCGCAGCCGCACGCCGATTCAGCACGTCGTCTACATCATTCAAGAGAACCGCTCGTTCAATAATCTCTTTGAGGGCTTCCCCAACGCGTTGACGGCGTCGTACGGCTACGACAGCAAGGGCAATAAGATCGAGCTGCGGCCTCATCCGCTCGGAACGCAGTGGGATGTCGGCCATTCGTCGCTCGCATATTTTGCGGCCTGCGACGGGCAGGGCTTGCTGAAGGGCACCGATTGCAAGATGGACGGCTGGCTCGGGGAGGGCGCCAATATTGGCGCTCCCAAGAATCCCGAGTACTCGTACGTCAAGCCCGGCGAGATCGCGCTCTACTGGACAATGGCCAAGCAGTACGTGCTCGCCGACCACATGTTTGCGTCGAATCTCGACGGCAGCTTCATCGCGCACCAGTACGTCGTCGCGGCGTTCGCGAGCCGCGCGGTGAACTATCCCTACTCGAGTTGGGGATGCGAGGGAGGCAAGAGCGACACGATCGAGACGCTCACGGATCAGCGCACGTCCGGGCCCTTAGTTCTCGCGTGCTTCGGAAACCCGACGATCGCTTCCGAAGCCGATGCGGCCCAGCTGAGCTGGCGCTTTTACACCAGTGTGCTCGACTCCCCAGGCGGTCTATGGTCGGCCTATCAGGCGGATAGCCAGATCTACTATGGTCACGATTGGAAGACCGACGTGATCACCCCGCAGTCGCAGTTTCTCACCGACATCGGCAAGGGCAAGCTCGCCTCAATCACGTGGATCACGCCAACCTGGGCAGCTTCCGATCATCCGGGCATGGATGCAACAGAAGGCCCGGCTTGGGTCGCGAGCGTCGTCAATGCAGTCGGGAAGAGCAAGTTCTGGAAGTCAACTGCAATCTTCGTGC
>JBAUMX010000052.1:0-2214 GCA_049578945.1 Candidatus Cybelea sp.
CGTCGAGTTCGTCGCCGAGCGTTTCGTAGTCGAAGCAGGGACGCTGCGTACTACCGAACGTGCGTTGGTCCGTGATCGTCAAGACCGTTTCATCGGGCCCTCCACCACAGCCCCACCAGGAGGAAACGGGATTGTTGACACTCGATTTCGCTTGTGCGGCGATGATGTATTGATGCGCGACGAAGCTTTCGTCAAGCTGCGAGGCGAACATGTGGTCGGCCAAAATCCATTCGCGCGCCATGTCGAAGTACGGCTTCGATTCCGCATGCGGAACGTAAGCGTATTGCCCATTCTTTGGACCGCCGTACTGTTGCTCGCGATTGAAGCCGTCCATGCGGCACTTCGTGCCTGGAAGCTTGCCGGTTCCGTTACAGGCGACGAACATCCCTGACGCGGAGTGATCCATCTCGTACCCTTTTTTTAATGAGATCGGCGCAAGCTGGATCGTATCGCCGTGGGAATTCTTTCCGCTCGAAACGGTATCGGCTCCGGGATAGCCCTGGAACATGTCATCGAAGCTGCGGTTCTCCTGGACGACGTAGACGACGTGCGTGATCTTACCGGCGCCGGTGGAGCGCAACGCTCGCAGCGCCGGGGCCGCCTGAATGTATGGTAACGAGGATTGTGAAACGAGCGAACAGCCGGCCAGCGATAGCAATGCGACGCAACTAAGGGCACAGTCCCGTCTCGTCACATTCTTATTCATAGTCCGGAGCGAAGTAGTCGCCGGGCGACGGGTGCATGAAGAACTTCGGCGGCAACCGCGCCTCGATCTTCGCGAACGGGCGCGGCTTTTGCGAGAAGTCGAAACAATCGGCCGCGGGCGAGAGTGCCCGCTCGTCGGCCGACGCCAGCTGACCGAGACCGTACAGATCCTCCGCAAAGCGCAGCACGCTTGCCGTCTCGAATTGCACGTGCGAGACGTAGTTCTGCTTTGCGTAAGGTGAGATCACCAGCAGCGGAACCCGAAAGCCCAAGCCGTCATAATCCGCGTACGGCGGAGGGACGTGGTCGTAGAGACCGCCCCAATCGTCCCACTGCACAAAGATCGCAGTCGAAGCCCAGAACTTGCTCTGACCGACGGTGTTGACGAGCGCGGCAACCCACGACGGCCCGTAGCCGCCGCCGCAACCAGCATGATCGGAGTCGTCGCAAACCGGCGTGATCCACGTAAAGTGCGCAAGTTTGCCTGCCCGGACGTCGGTGATGAACTTCCAGTTCGGCGAGATGACGTTCTGCCAGTCGGGCCCGTAATAAATGTGCCTCACGGCCTGATAGCTCGACCACGACGAGCCATCGCCGCTCGACTCGCTGCCGAAACGACTCGCGTAAAAGCGCCACGAAAGGCGCGCGTTATCGAGTTCATCGCCAAGCGTCTGGTAATCGAAGCAGGGTGCGATAACGCCGCCGTAGCTGCGATTTTGCTTGATCGTGCGAACGGGGTCGGTCGAACCTCCGGCGCAGCCCCACAAAAAAAGCGGCAGATCGACGCTCGAGTGGGCCTGAGCTGCGATGACGTACTGATGCGCGACGAAGCTTTCGTCGAGCTGCGATTGGAACATCCGATCGGCCAACACCCACTGGCGGGCCATGTCGAAGTACGGCTTGGAGTCTTCGTGCGGCACGTAGACGTACATCGGGTACTTGACGCCTTCCGGAGCGCTTTCAATAGATTCCCTATCGAAGCCGTTCATGCGGCATTTCGTACCCGGCAATGCTCCGGTGCCGTTGCAATCGGTGAACATCGCTGCTGCCGAGTGGTCGAGATCGTATTGGACTGAGAGATGCACGGGCTGGAGGCGAATCGTCTTGCCCCGCGAGTCCTTGGCGCTCGAGACGGTGTCGGCTCCGGGATATCCCTGAAATAAGTTGTCGAAGCTGCGGTTCTCTTGCACGATATAGACGACGTGGGCGATCTTTCCGGCCCCGGTGGAGTTCAGTATCCGCAACGCGTCATCGCTCGGCATGCCCGATACGGAACAGCCGCCGAGCGCAAAGGCGATGGAGGCTGTCAAGAGAGGCTTCATTGCGTATCGGGTATCCGCGGATCGTTGGGCTGATTGAAAAAGAACGCTGCATTCTGCGGGGCCTTGATCGGCACGAACGCGCGCGGCTTCGCCTTAAAATCGAAGCAGTCGGCAGCCGGTGAGGTCGCTCGCGCGTCGGCTTCCGAGAGCCGCGCGAGACCGAAGACGTCCTCGGCGAAGCGCAGCA
>JBAUMX010000053.1:0-3898 GCA_049578945.1 Candidatus Cybelea sp.
CGATGGACCCGCGCGGCCGATCGGTGGCAATGCCGTCATGCAGGCGAAGCTGTAATGCCCATCCAAGCCACGATGCCCGCAAAGAATATGGCCTCGCGAATCGCGAAGCCGTGCCCTGGCGGCGCGAGGTACTGCCACTGCTCGATGAGTTTCCGCTGAACGAGATCGTGGCGGCCACGAAATTATCGCTCGCGGCATGCTCGCGGTTTCGAGCGCGGAAACGCATGCCGCACCCGCGCCATTGAGAGGCGCTGCGCATGCTCGCCGGCTCGTAAAAACACTCGCTCCGCTGGGGAAACGACCTGGCCGCGGCGGAACTTTCTCAGTCGCCAATCCGTTCCAGCCTCAGGGAGAGACCGCCGACTATGACTACCGTTAGACCACGCTATTCGTTCGCCGCTGGTGTTGCGGCTTTACTGATCACGGGCTGCGGTCATGTGGGGCCGCCAATAGCGGAAATGCCAAGCGCACGCATGGGTGCTGTTCGCGCCGGGGCAGCCGAAGGAGCGTTAGCGGATGCTACCTATAAGGCAGACGGTCCGCTGCTTTATGTCAATAACTCCACCGCCACCTACAACGACGTCAGGGTATATCACGCCAGAGTCAACGACCCCAGCCCGTTAGCGACTATTTCGGACGGCGTCGAGAACCCCTCGGGTGCTTGCACTGATGGTCAAGGCACGCTGTACGTGACCAACGAACCGTCCAACGGCCCCGGTTGGATCTCCGAGTACCCTCTCGGTAAGACGACACCGTCAAAGATCATCAAGAATGGGATCAATACGCCAGCTTTTTGCGCGATCGACGCGAAGGGCAATCTTTGGGTTTCCAACATCGGTCTCGATGATGTTGCGGAGTACTCGAAAGGCACGACGAAGCCGCACACCGTCTTGACTGAGGGGCTAACCTATCCCGACGGCATAGCGATCGACCGCTCAGGTAACCTTTACGTTGGAAACCTCCAGCCGTCCGGTACGTCAAACGTTCAGGTGTACAGGCCGGGAAAGAGGTCGCCGTCGAGGACCATCACCAACGGCGTCACCTACCCGGTTGGCCTTGCCGTCGACTCGAATGGAACACTCTACGTGGCAAACACGAACTACACCCAAAATAACATCGCAGAATATCACTCCGGACAGGGCAAGCCATTCCAGACAATAACGAAAGCCATGGAAGGCCCGGTGGGTGTAACGGTCGACAAAAAAGGTGTACTGTACGTTACTAATACAGGAGATCACACGGTCCTCGAGTTTCCGCTTGGGTCGCTCAATCCGTCGAAAAGGAGAATCAGCAAGGGCCTGTGGGACCCTGCGGGCGTCGCCTGTTACCCAGCATTACTACCTTGAGCCTAACCGCCTTTTCGGACGCAGCTTTCAGCGCGTAGAATTATCGCGATATAAACTCCGTCGCCGATAACGGCGTATCGGATCGCGGCTGTATCTTACCAAGCTCAAACTTCCTTGGTTTCGAGTCTAAGTTGACTTCGTTCAACGTTCTGAACGACCCGAAGCGCGCAGTTCAGCGTAAGACAGCTTAACACTAAAGTCTGAGACTTTAGCCAATTGCGGTTAGCATTTTATTTGGGTTACGATGAACGCCCGCAGATCGTCTTGTTTAGCGACGGTTGGGGCGCTGCGGGCTTTAAAGGCTTAGAAGAATCTAGAAAAGGAGAATTCATCATGGCAGATCTCGTCGCCTCGGGATCGAATCCCGGCACTGAGTACACTATAGACGTTAACAATCCTGGCGTTTACCGCGAGGATCGGTCAGTGACTACGACCGCCATGGGCACGCAAATGTTTCGCGTCTATGGCGCTCAGTTCACTCCATCGACTTCGCAATGGGCGCTCCAGTCGGGCGCTCCAGCAGCCTACGCGACAGTCCAGAACTCTGACGGTTTGAAGTTGCCCGGCTTTCGTGGATAGTCTGAGATTGGAAAGTCATGCGGCGGTTTCCCGCTCAAAGGACGCCGGCGATCGGTAGTCGAGTGCGGAGTGCCGACGGTGAAGATTGTACCATCCTTCGATGAAGTCGAAGATCGCGAGTTCCGCCTCCTTATGTGTGCGAAAGCGGTGCTTGTCGATCAGTTCGCACTCCAGCGTGGCGTTGAAGCTCTCGCACATCGCATTATCGTAGCAGTCTCCTACCGATCCCATCGATGGGCGGATGTTTGCATCTCGGCAGCGGGAACCAAACGCGATTGATGTGTACTGCGTTCCCTGGTCTGAGTGATGGATGACGTCGCTCGGTTGGCGTCGATAGATCGCCATATTGAGCGCATCGAGGACCAACTGCGTTTTCATGTTCGAGCTCGTCGCCCAGCCCACGACTCGCCGACTAAATGCGTCAAGAACGATGGCTAAGAACAGGAAGCCGGCGTAAGTCGGCACGTAGGTGATGTCAGCGACCCAGAGCTTGTTCGGTGCGTCGGCGACGAACTTGCGCTCGACGAGATCAGGAGCAGGTCGCGCGTCGCGATCACGCACCGTTGTACGAATACCCTTGCGGCGGCTGGCGCCTTGAAGCTGTCGTTCATTCATCAATCGCGCTAGCCGATCATTGCTGATCAATATTCCATCGTCTTTGAGCTCGGCCTTGATTCGGGGTCGCCCGTACGTGTTGCGCGAGCGCCGGTGGATGACCTCGATGCGATCGCCCACCGCAATGTCGCTTTGTTTGCGCGCGGACGGTGGACGAAGGAGCCACGCATAGTACCCGCTGGTGGAGACCCCAAGCGTACGGCACATCGTGGAAATGCGGTACTTGGCCTGATTGCTCTTCACGAGTCCGAAGATCTCTTCGGCAGTGTCTCGGTCTCCCGAGCGAACCAGGCCGCCGCTTTTGACAAGATTTCGCGCTCGATCGTGAGCTGTTTCACTTTCTTACGCAACATGAAGAGCTCTGATCGCTCTTCGCTCGTCAGGCCGTCCGTTCGCTTCCCGGCATCGAGATCAGCCTGCTTGATCCAGTTCCGGATCGTCTGATTGGAGAGTTCAAACTCGGCCGCGAGATCTTCGGGGCGACGGCCTGCGCGAGCCAGTTCAACGATCTTAGCCCGGAACTCCAAGGGATAGGCGCGAGGATGTTTCTTGGCCATTGGTGGACCCTTCTCCACAACGTGGAAAGTGTCCACGAAACCCGGACAGCTTCAAATCATTTCGCGATGCGGGTGCATTCACGCCCAACATTCATTTGGCTGCGCTACCTGAAACCGCGGCCGAGGTCCGAAATGTGTCCTCGATACTTCGTAACCATGGCTGGGCCGTTGATTTGTTCACCGGGGCGACGGCTACCAAAGCTGTTGTTAAATCGCTCGATCACCCACGTCTGTTGCACATTGCAACCCACGGCTACTTTATTTCGCGATCCGAAGCCCTTGCTATGGCGAAAAACATGCCAACGTGGTACGCGGATGATGTGCTGCTCCGCTCCGGGCTTTTCTTTGCAGGTTCGGCCTCACATTCGAGTGGAAGCCAAGCCGCCGGCATTTTGACAGCCTACGAGGCATCGAGCCTCAATTTACACGGAACCGAACTGGTGGTTCTTAGTGCTTGCGACACCGGACTCGGCGAGACCGAAAATGGTGAACGTGTACTCGGGCTGAGGCGCGCCTTACACGAGGCGGGCGCTCAAGCGGTTTTGATTTCATTATGGTCAGTACCTGATCGCGAAACGGAAGAGCTTATGTCAGAGTTTTACACCAAATGGCTTGGCGGAACGGAGATGCATCAGGCGCTCAGGGAAGCGGAACTAGAGGTTCGGAAACGGGTCATCGAACGGTACGGCAGAGACATCCCAAAATACTGGGCGGGGTTTGTGCTTTCCGATTAGACGCCGAACGTACGGGCTTGAAATCATTTCTATGCGACGCTCGGCAGAGTGAACGCTCCGGCCGATA
>JBAUMX010000054.1:0-18431 GCA_049578945.1 Candidatus Cybelea sp.
TCGCAGCACCCTCCGTAGCGCCGCCGGCCGCACCTCCTCCGGCGGCCCCATCTTCGATCGCTCCGCCGCCGGCGGCACCTTCGCCCGCCGCTACAGGCGCGGCACGGACCTCGACGTACGCGCAACCTATCCGCGGCACGTTCGTTGCGCTGACGCAGGCTCGCCGGATCATCGCCGAGCGCATGGTCGAAAGCCGTCATACGGCGCCCCACGCCTGGTCGATGGTTGAGATCGACGTGACCGACGTTTGGCAATGGCGGGTGCGCGAGAAAGACCGCTTCGAGCGCGAGACCGGATACCGGCTAACGCTGCTGCCCTTCTTCATTCGCGCCGTCGTCCAATCACTGGCCGAGTTCCCGCTGATGAATGCCAAGTTCGTGCCGGCATCCGGATCGAGCCAAGCCAGCATCTACGTCAACGACGAGGTCAACGTCGGCATAGCGATCGGCTTACCGGCGAATCTGGTCGTTCCGGTTATCCGGCATGCCGATAAGCTCTCGATCAAGGGAATCGCGATGTCGGCTGCCGAGCTGATTGAGAGGGCCCGCAAAGGTAAGCTGGGGGTCGACGATCTCGCCGGCGGCACGTTCACCGTCAACAATAACGGAGCCAACGGCTCGTGGGCTTCTGCGCCGATCATCAACGCCGGGCAAGCCGGCATCGTCACGATGGAAGCGATCGTCAAGAAACTGGTCGTGCGCGACGATGACTCAATAGCGATCCGGCGGATGATGAACTCGTGCCTTTCGCTCGATCATCGCGTCGTCGACGGCTACGTCGCCAGCGGCTTCCTAGCTGCGCTCAAGCGCCACCTCGAAGCGATGGGTCCGCAAGGAGAGCTCTAAGCGCAGATTCGCAAACGCTTCCGATTCGAGGCCGCGCACACGCTGCCGTTTCATCCGGGAAAGTGTGCGCGCATGCATGGGCATTCGTACAGCCTCGAGGTCGCCGTCCGCGGGCCGCTTCGCAGCCGCGGTCCGGCCCGTGGAATGATCGAGGATTTCGACCGCATCGAGCGAGTCGTCAACGCTCGAGTTCTCGATCTTCTCGATCATCAAAACCTCAACGAGTTCATCGAAAACCCTACCGTCGAGAACATCGTGCTTTGGATTTGGAAACGTCTCGCCGGCAAGCTGCTCAGCTTAGACGAGCTCGTCCTTTGGGAGACCTCGACGGCCTGCGCCGTCCTGCGCCGCACCGACATCGCCCCATGATTCAGCTGAGCGAGATTTTCTACAGCATTCAGGGCGAAGGATTGTGGAGCGGCACGCCGGCGGTCTTCGTGCGCCTGGCTGGATGCAATCTCGCCTGCGATTTTTGCGACACGGATTACTCGATGAAGTTTTTTGCAACGCCCGAGCAGGTCGTCGCGATGGTTACGGAGGTTGGCGGGGAGTGCCCGATGATCGTCCTGACCGGCGGGGAGCCGCTCGCCCAAGCCGAAACACCCGCCCTCATCGAAGCCTTGCGCCGCGCCGGCCGTCGCGTGCATATCGAATCGAACGGCACGATCTTCACCGAGCTGCCCGATGACGTGTGGCTGTGCGTATCGCCCAAAGAGCGCGTCGATCCTCGCATGGCCGGCCGCGCAAACGAAGCGAAGCTCATTGTGGATAGCCGCGTGCCCGAAGAGCACCTGGCGCTCTTTGCCGGCAAGCCGACAATTCTGCTGCAGCCTGAAGGGAACAAGCCTGCGAACGTTGCGATCGCGCTAGAATACGCGAAGGCCCATCCACAGCGCTTTCGTCTCTCGTTGCAGACGCACAAGTTCATCGGCGCGCCGTGATTCTTTTGGCGGCCGCCGTTGAGGCCGAACTCCGTTTCTGGCAAGCACGCGAAAACGTCGCAACGCTAGTTACCGGCATCGGTCCGATCGAAGCCTCTTGCGCCCTGGCCGCGGCGCTGGCCTCAACCCAGTACGAGCTCGTCGTCAACGCCGGGCTCGGCGGTGCATTTGACGGCGCGGCCCGCATCGGTGACGGCGTCGTCGTCGGCGATGAGGCGATCGAGCTGAATCTCGAAAGCGGGGCACCGCTGGCGCTTCCGGCTGGGGTGAAGCTTATCGAGAGCGCGAGTTCCGCTCCTGCGCTCGTAGCTCAACTTCGGGCCAAGGGTTTTCCGGTGCTGCGCGGCGTGACCGTCGCCCGCGTCACTTCCAGCGAGGCGACGGCTCGCCGTCTCGCCGGCGAGCTCGGTGCCCAAGTCGAGTCGATGGAAGGTTTTGCCGCCCTGCGTGCCGCCGGGCTCGCGGGCGTGCCGGCGATCGAGCTGCGCGGAATTTCAAATCGCTGCGGCGACCGCGAGCGCAGCGGATGGAGTTTCTCCGCAGGAATTGCGGGATTGGAGCGAATCGTCAACGCATTCTTCGAGTCGCAACCGTGACGTACACGCTGGCCTATTCGCCTTGCCCTAACGATACCTATATCTTCGGCGCGCTGACGAACGGTCTGCTCGACGGTGCGCCGGAGGTCCGCGCGCACCTTGCCGATATCGAGGAGCTCAACGAGGCTGCCGCCCGCGGCGAGTTTGCGCTGACGAAGGTCAGCTACGGCGCGATCCCGTTTCTGATGGATCGTTATCGGATTCTCTCCTCCGGCGGCGCGATCGGGCGCGGCTGCGGCCCGCTTTTGGTAGCACGTCCCGCTCAATCGCCGCCGCTCTTTAGCGAGTTCGCCCGCAAACGCATCGCGATTCCGGGCGAACGCACGACCGCGTTCATGTTGCTGCAGCTGGCGCTGGGGACGCGTCCGAAGAGCGTCCCAATGCGCTTCGACCAGATCGTTGCGGCGGTGGCGAACGGTCGCGTGGACGGCGGGCTGATCATTCACGAGTCGCGTTTCACCTATCGCGACGCTGGTCTGATTGCAATTGCCGATCTCGGCGAATGGTGGGAGAACATGACGCTCTTGCCGATCCCACTCGGTGCTATCCTGGTGCGCAACGACGTCGGCGACGATGAGGTGAGTTCGATCGAAAACGCGATTCGTCGGAGCCTGGATTTCGCACGCGCGAACGAAGCAGAGGTGATGCCGTATGTCCGCGAGCACGCCGTGGAGATGAGCGACGACGTGATGCGCGCACACATCGAGCTTTACGTCAATGAGTTTACGGTCGATCTCGGCGTATCGGGGCGCGAGGCCGTTCACGCGCTCTTCTCGCGGGCGCACGACGCGGGCATCCTCCATAAGGAGTCGGAACCACGCTTCGCCGCCACTTTCTAGCCTGCGGCGCCGCCTTTGCCGCAACGAGCAGCGCTCGGGTCGGCGCCGAATCGCTGCCGCCCGCACGTATCGAACTAGGCAACGAGGTCTTCTTGCGCAGCGCCTGGCGCGATCTCGGCGGCCGGGCGGTCGGCGTCATCGCAAATCAGAGCGCCGTCACGTCGGGTTTGGAGTCGATCGTCGACGCAATCCGGCGCCACGGCAACATTCGGATCGCGGCGATTTACGCACCCGAGCACGGTTTCCGCGGCGACCGTAACGCCGGCGCCTCGGTCGCCTCGTACGTCGACGCACAAACCCACTTGCCGGTCTACAGCCTCTACGGTGCATCGCGCCATCCAAGCGCGGCGATGCTCCAAGGCGTCGACGTTCTGCTCTTCGACATTCAAGATGTCGGTTCGCGCGCCTACACATACATTTCGACGATGGCCTACGCAATGCAGAGTGCGCGCCAGTTCGGTAAGGAGTTCTGGGTGCTCGACCGGCCCAATCCGATCGGCGGAGCGATCGTTGAAGGTCCCGTCCTCGAGCCCGCCTACGAATCGTTCATCGGCCTCTATCCGATTGCGGTACGCCACGGAATGACGACCGGCGAGCTCGCCACGCTCTTCAACGAGCGTTTCGGCATCGGCGCAAAGCTGCGCGTCGTGCGCATGAACGGTTGGAGACGCTCGATGATCTGGCCCGATACGGGGCTGCAGTGGGTACAGACGTCGCCGAACATTCCGGATTGGCAGACGACGATCGTTTACGTCGGCACTGGATTGCTCGACAGTGCCGGGATTAACAACGGAAGCGGCTACACGAAGCCCTTCTTCCTTGCGGGCACGGCCGGCATCGATGGCGCTAAGCTGGCCGCCCATTTAAACTCGCGCAATCTTCCAGGCGTCTGGTTTCGACCCGCGGCCTGGTCGCCATACGTCGGCTTCTGGAAAGATCACGAGCTGACCGGCGTCGAGTTGATGGTCTTCGATCCGCGCCGCTTTTACGCGGTGCGCACGGCCGTCGAGATCCTGGTTGCGGTTCGCGATCTTTTTCCGCGCGCGATCGATATCGCGAGCGTCAACGGGCTCGATCGCGACTGGGGCACCGACTCTATACGGCAGGCCTTGCTCGCCGGCAAGTCCGCTGCGGAGATCCTTGCACTGTGGAGCCCTTCGGTCGCGGATTTTGTATCGATGCGCAGAAAGTACTTACTCTACGATTAGCGGGTAAATAGGAGCGCGACGAATCACCGGGCGCCGGTGATTGTCAAAGGCCCGGCGAAGCTTTCCGGATGCTCCGCGAGCGGTTGATCGAAGCGCTGGGAAGCGACGCGGTGAAGACCGCGCCCGAAGACCTCGCGGTCTATGCCTTCGATGCGTATACCGACGGCGGATTACCGTCGGCAGTCGTGCTGCCGCAGTCGACCCGCGACGTTTGCGCGATCGTCAAGATCGCTCGCGACCTCGGCGAGCCGATCGTCGCTCGCGGTGCGGGCACGGGGCTCTGCGGCGGAGCCGTGCCGATCGCGGGGGGTGTGATTCTCTCGTTTGCTCGAATGAATCGAGTGCTTGAGTTCGACGAGCGCAACCGCCGCGTGCACGTGCAACCCGGGTCGATCAATCTGGACGTCTCGCGCCACGTCGAATCGTGTGGGCTCTTCTATGCGCCCGACCCGTCGTCGCAGCGCATCTCGACGATCGGCGGCAACATCGCGACCAATGCCGGAGGCGCGCACTGTCTGTCCTACGGTACGACGGTCAATCACGTGCTCGGGCTCGAGGTCGTCGACGCCAACGGCGAAGTCTTCGTCACGAACATCGACGAAGCGGGATACGATCTGACCGCCGCGCTGGTCGGCAGCGAAGGGACGCTCGGGATCGTAACCTCGGCTTGGCTTCGGCTGCTCGTGATGCCGGAATCGGTGCGCGTTTCCGTCGTAGCCTTCGACGACATCGATTCGGCATCCGAAGCCGTCTCCGCGATCATCGGTGCCGGAATTCTACCGACCGCGCTCGAGATGATGGATGCGGTCATCACCAAAGCGGTCGAAGCGGCGTTCTCCGCGGGTTACCCGACCGAGGCCGCGGCCGTGCTGCTCGTGGAGAACGCCGGTTTCGACGAAGACGTCACCGCCGCTGAAGCGTCGATCCGTTCGATCGTCACGCAGCACGGTGCGCGGTCCTGGCGCAGCGCTCGTAACGCGGCCGAGCGCGAAGCACTCTGGGCCGGTCGCAAGGGTGCGGCCGGCGCGACCGGACGGATCGCGCCGAACTATTACACGCAAGACGTCTGCGTGCCGCGAAGTAAGCTGCCGCAAGCCTTGCGGGCCGTCGAGAACGCCTCGCACGCGAACGGAATCGTCGTTGGAAACGTCTTTCATGCCGGGGACGGCAACTTGCATCCGTTGCTGATGTACGACAGGCGCGATCGCAAACAAGTCGCAGCCGTCGTCGAAACCGGTAACGAGATATTGCAATCGGCGATCGACCTGGGCGGCACGATCAGCGGCGAGCACGGTATCGGCTGGGAGAAGCGTGACGCGATGACGCGAGTCTACTCAACCGCGGATCTCGCAACGATGGCGCGCGTGCGCGACGTTTTCGATCCCGCGCGCGTGCTCAATCCGGAGAAGATCTTTCCAGCCGGCGCGCGCTGCCCGGAGGTCGTGCCGCCATGAAGGCGGCCCAACAGCGCGTGGCGCCCAAGGATGCGCAAGCGGTGAGCAAGCTCGTCGCACGCTGCGATCGAACGGGCGAAAAGATTCGAATCGCCGGCGGCGAGACGCTGGCGGGAATGGGCTTTCCTCCCGAACGTCTCGACGTCACGCTTGAGACCACCAGCCTGACCGGCATCGTCGCGAACGAATGCGCCGACTTAGTGATTGCGGCGCGCGCCGGCACTCCGCTTGCCGATATCGCGACGCTGCTCGCCCGGCAGGGGCAGTTCGTCCCGTTTGACGCCCCGCAGCCGCATTACGCGACGCTCGGAGGCACGCTTGCGGCCGGATGGCTCGGCCCGCGGCGTCATCTCTACGGCCGCGTTCGCGAGTACCTGATCGGCACGACGATCGTGCTTGCCGATGGAACGATCGCGCGCGCCGGCGGCATGGTTGTAAAGAACGTCGCTGGATACGACATGAGCCGGCTCTACGTCGGCTCCTTCGGTACGCTCGGCGTTTTAGTGCAAGCAAATCTCAAGACGATACCGGCGCCGCCGCACGCGCGTCTTTTTCTCGCACCGCTGCCCGAACGGACGCGCCAACGCGCCTGCTCGCACCTCGCTGCGCTTGGGATTCCTGCGTCTGCCGCCTTTTGGATCGAGGGCTTTGACCACGCCATCGACGGCGACGAAGGTCCCGAAGGACGGATTCTCGTCTTGCTCGAGGGCAGCGAGGCGCTGCTCGAACGGGCGACCCTCGAGTTGCGCTCGGCGATCGGCCGCGCCGGCGTGCCGGAGACGCGCATCGTCGATGCCGGGGCTCGGGAGGCATTCGAGCGCGTCGTCGACGCGTACGTTGCGTGCCTGGGCGAGCGATCGGTAACGTACCGTCTCTATCCCGCTGCCGACTTATCGGAGCGATGCGTGCTGAGTCTGCACGATCTGGCGCGCCGCTTTAAGCTGCGTAGCGAAACGGTCGGCGACGTGATCAACGGCGACGTCGTCCTGCGCGTGAGCGATCTCGACCCGCACACCTTCGGATCGAAGATCGAAGCCTTCGACGACGCTCTGCACGAACGGGAGCCGCGCGCCCAGATCGTGGCCGGCAAACATCCGCAACGCCCGTATCTGCGGGTCTGGGGCACGGCGCCCGCGGCCGTCGAACAGATGCGCGCGCTCAAAGCGCGCTTCGATCCGAACCGGACGCTGAACCCGGGCTGCTTTGTGGGCGGCATTTGAAGGTTCTGCTGCTCGGCGGTTCGGGCTTCGTCGGCAGGCATCTCGCTGCCGCGCTGCGAGCGCGTGGCGACGACGTCGTCGGCGCGTCGCTGCGCGTTCCTGACGCCGCGGCGAACGTTGCTGCCCAATGCGACGCGATCGTCAATCTCGCCGGCGAACCGATCGCCCAACGCTGGAACGACCGCGTCAAGGTCCGGATTGAATCGAGTCGCGTCGACGCCTCGCGTGACTTGCTCGATGCTCTCGCCGAGCGCGAGCGCCGTTGCGGCGTTTACGTCAGCGCATCCGCGGTCGGTTACTACGGCACGAGCGAAACCGAGACGTTCGTCGAGGAGAGCCCGCCGGGAGATGATTTTTTAGCGCGGGTTTGCGTCGGTTGGGAACGCGAAGCGCGACGCGCGGCGACCTTAGGCATGCGGGTGACGCTGGTTCGAACCGGCATCGCGCTCGGCACCGACGGCGGCGCGCTGTCAAAAATGCTGCCCGCATTCCGCCTCGGGATCGGCGGCGTGATCGGCAACGGACGTCAGTGGCTCTCCTGGATCCACGTTGACGATTTGATCGGTATCTATCGGTTGGCGCTAGACGGCGCGCAGGGGCCGCTCAACGCTTGTGCTCCGAATCCCGTGACCAACGCGACCCTTACACAAGAGCTCGGCACCGCGTTACACCGTCCGACGGTTTTGCCCGTTCCCACGCTCGCGTTGCGGGCGATGCTCGGCGAAGGGGCCGAGATGCTGCTGCGGGGCCAGCGCGCGCTGCCTCGCCGCACGCAAGAGCTTGGCTACCGGTTTGAGTTTCCGGAACTCAAAGGCGCGCTAGCGAATCTACTTTAAACTCGAGCGCCTCGAGATATTTCTCGGCGTCCATCGCGGCGCGACAACCGGCTCCGGCCGCGGTTATCGCCTGGCGGTAGCGATGGTCGTTGACGTCACCTGCAACGAATACGCCTTCGACGTTCGTCACGCTGCCGTCGAGTGAGACGATATAGCCACGCGCGTCGAGGTCGAGCTGGCCTGCGAAGATGCCGGTATTCGGCTCGTGGCCGATTGCAATAAAGAGCGAGTCGGTCTCGATGTCAAACGTACTCCCGTCCGTCAGATTGCGCAGCCGCAAGCCGGTGACGCGCGTTTCACCATAGACTTCTTCGACGGCGGCGTTCCAAATAAAGCCGATTTTCTCGTTGGATCGCAGGCGGTCGGCCATGATTTTGCTGGCGCGCAAACGGTCGCGACGGTGGATGACCGTCACGCGGCTGCCGAAGCGGGTTAGAAAGAGCGCCTCCTCGGCCGCAGAGTCGCCGCCGCCGACGACTGCAATACGCTTCTCTCGAAAGAAGGCGCCGTCGCAGGTGGCGCAGCTGGAGACACCTCGCCCGCGAAGACGTTCTTCACCGGGGATCTCGAGCCACCGTGCGCTCGCGCCGGTCGCGACGATTACGGTTTCCGCCTCGTGCTGCGCGTCATCGGTACGCACGATGAGCGGGCGCTTCGAAAAATCGACCGAGGTGGCGTCGACGTTTTCGATGCGCGCACCGAAACGCTCGGCCTGCTCTCGAAACTTGATCATCAGCTCCGGACCCAGAATGCCTTCGGGAAAACCGGGGTAGTTTTCGACCTCGGTGGTGAGCATGAGTTGGCCGCCGTAGAGTCCCCCGGCCAACACCAGCGGGTGCAAATTCGCGCGAGCCGCATAGACCGCCGCGGTAAGGCCCGCCGGTCCCGACCCAACGATGATGACGCGTTCCATTCGGTTCTTCGACTCCGCTTAGAATGATAAGGTTTCCTCCCGTCCGCGCCTTCCCGGTTGCAGTCCCCGGCGGCTCTCCGTCGAAGTCCCGGGCGATGACCGATGCGCGACTGCCGCTCGAAGACACTTTTGGCGATATTCTGCGAAAAGCTATGCGCGGCGCCGCGATCGATTCGGCGAGGCTTGCAAGCGCAAGCGGCGTTCCGGCGCCCGCGATCGCGAAATGGCTGAAAGACGATGGCGCCGCGAGCGACGATGAAGCGCGCGCCTTGGCGACCGTGCTACGCCTGGATGGGAGCAAGCTCGCCGATAGCGCCGCACAACGTTGGTATCCACCCCCGATCGAGCGTTCCGACGTGCGCCGGCATCCGCAGTTGCCGCAACCCAGCAACGGCTATGTCTTTTTCCTCGCGGGCGGCCGCGTCGCGGCGCTGGTCGATCCGGCCGGAATCCCGCAAAACCTGCTTCGCATTTTGCGCGACGGTGAGTACCACTTGCAGTATATCTTGATCACGCACAAGCACGCCGATCACTGCGACGCGACCGCTGACGTCGCGAAGGCGTATCCGCACGCACGGGTCGTCATGCATGCTCTGGACGTCCACGCCATCGGCTCGCTCGCGAGTCAGGCAACGCTTCTGCGCGACGGCGAGTCGCTACCCTTCGGTGAGGGTTCGACGATTCGCATGCTCCACACGCCCGGTCACACGGACGGATCGTCATGTTATATCTTCAAGGACACGCTATTCTCCGGCGACACGCTCTTTGCGGCGAGCGTCGGCGGCGCGTATGGCGACGCGAGCACCTACGACGACATCCTCAACAGCGTGCGCAGCAAGCTTTTCACCCTGCCCGACGATACGGTCGTCATGCCGGGGCACGGACCGCCGACGACGCTCGAACTCGAGAAGCGGCACAACCCGTTCTTTTAAACGCGCTACCGCCGTGATGCGGCCGGGACGTAAACCGAAGCGCCGTCTTGGGAGATGATCGTCGCGCTGCTTTGCTCGGGAGCGCTCTCCGATTCCCGGATCAGCTCGAACTGAACGACCGAAGCGCCGGACCCCGGCAACGTGAGGTCGACGCGTTGCGGAGAACAGAGACGCGGGGTGCAGAAGGCGGCCAGCCATCCCTGCGCGACGCCGCGCGCCTGCAAGCGGAGCGTCGCGTTCGGTTTGCCGCTTACGTTCAAACGGTACTTTGCAGCGCGCTCGGTCGTGGTTTGGAGATCCGAACCGGTCCACGGCTGGATCGATAGCTCGGTCGACGACTGCGCGAGCGCAACCAAGATGGCAAGAAGGATCATCAAGTACGAAGTTTATAACCGATTGCGGTCGCGCGCAAGATGATCCCGAGCGAAACCAGAGTAAGCAACGCAATCATCGCAATCGAGAATGCAGGCGTGAGGTAGCTAACGCCGGTGTAGCTGCGTCGAAAAGCGTCGATCGTATAGAAAATTGGATTAAAAAGCTCGACCTTTCGAAGCGGTGGCGGCAGCATCTCCGCCGACGTGAAGACGCCACCGACGAAGGTGAGCGGCGTGATGATAAAGGTCGTCAGAATCGCGATGTGATCGAACTTATCGGCGACCAGGCCGAAGATCAGCCCAAGCGCCGAGAACAAGACCGAGACCAACGCGATCACGAAGACGTAGAGCACCCAGTCGCGCGGTACGCTGTGCACCAGCAGCGCGCCAAGCGCCGTGATCAGACCGGCAATGAGGAAGGACCTGGCAACGCTTCCCAAGATATAGCCCGACACGATTTCGAACGCCGACATCGGTGCGATCAGGAGCTCTTGAATCGAGTTCATGAAGCGAGCTTGAAAGAGCGAGCTGGAGCACTCGCCGTACGACGCGTCGATGACTTGGAGCATGATCAGGCCCGGTATCAGGAACTGAACGTAGCTGACCCCTTGCACGACCGGAATTCGGCTTCCCAGTGCCAATCCGAAGATGAATACGTAGAGCAGCGTCGTGATTATCGGGGGCCAGATCACTTGGTTGATGATCTTGAGACTGCGAATAGCTTCGCGTTTAACCAACGTCCAAAGACCGACCGGGTTGCCCAACATCAGTTTCGCGTCAGCTCCAGGAAGACGTCTTGGAGCGACGCGCCCTCGGCGACGAGCTCCGCGGTCGGCTTCTCGGCCACGATGCGGCCGTCCCGAATGATCGCGATCCGCTTGCAGAGCTGTTCGGCCTCCTCCAGATAGTGCGTCGTCAGAAAGATTGTGAGCCCGTCCTGGTTGAGCGAGCGAAGCCACTGCCACAGCTCCAGGCGTAGTTCGACGTCGACGCCGGCGGTCGGCTCGTCCAGAATCAACAGGCTGGGCTGGTGAATCAGCGCGCGCGCCAGTGAGAGCCGGCGTTTCTGTCCGCCCGAAATCTTCGTGAACTCGAGATGCGCGCGCGAGGTCAGACCGAAACGCTCGAGCAGCATATCGGCGCGCTCGGCGATCTCCTTTCCACGCAGCCCGTAATAGCCTGCGGAAAAGATCAGGACGTCCCGCAGCGAAAGATAGCGGTCGAAGTTGAACTCTTGCGGAGAGAGCCCGACGAGCCGGCGCGCAAGCCTCCACTCGCGCCGGTTATCGTGGCCGAAGATGCGAATGCTTCCGCCGCTCGTCTGGGCCAAACCGACGATTGCATTGATCGTCGTCGTTTTGCCGGCACCGTTTGGCCCGAGGAAACCAAAGAATTCGCCGGCCTCGACCCGCAGCGAAATTCCGTCGACTGCCGTAAAGTCGCCGTATCTCTTTATGAGGCGATCGATCTCGACGGCGGGCGCGGGAGCGAGTGTCGTGTCCGTGACTATGGAATCAAATGCTTTAATTGCTTGTACCGATGGCGGCGGAGGGTGGCGATGAGCTCTGCACTCTCCGGAATCCCACAATCGGCCAATTGGGTTGCGACTCTCTTCACGTCGAACGGCACCCGCCTGTGCTTTACTTGCCAGCCGCCCTCGCGTTCGGTGAGGATCGCGTAGCCGGCGCGCGGATCCCCGTCCTTCGGCAAACCCGCCGTTGACACGTTCACGAGCAGCTTTTTGCGCCAGATTCGCACGTACGGAATGTGAAGATGCCCAAAGGCAATCGCGGTTGCTCGCTCGTTGCCGATCAGGCGCTGCAGTACCGCCTCGTCCGCATCGGGAGAAATGTACTCGTCGTCGGTCTTCGGGTTGGCGTGGACGATCAAGAGCTGATTCGAATCTTCGCCGACGCGCATGGCGAACGGCAGCTCTTTGATCCACGACAGCCAGCGCTCGCCGATCTCGCGCCGAGTCCAGGCGATTTGCGCAATCTCCGCCGACGAAAACGTCCTACCGGAACCGTCTTCGGAAAGATAGCGCTCGGTGTTGCCGCGAATGCAGGCAGCGCCGATCTCTTCGAGCCTTTGCAGCACCTTCTTCGGCTTCGGCCCATCCAAGCAGAGATCGCCGGCCGCGACGATCGCGTCGGCGCCCCCTTGCGATTCTAAATCAACCAGGCACGCGTCGAGTGCTAAAAGATTTCCGTGGATGTCGGAAAGAAGGGCGATACGCATGCGCGGACTTACTCTCGCCGCAAGGCGAGTGTCAACATCGACGGCGTCAGCCCAAGCTTGGTGAACTCGTAAAGATCGATCGCTTCGACGGCAACGCCCGCTCGTCGCATGCCGGCAAGCGCGGTTAGGAAACGAATTTCGGCGATGACATGATTGTCGCTCAAAACGAGGACGCCTGCGGCCTGAGCTTCGCCCAGCTCGAGTTCGATCGTACGAAAGCCGCTAAAAGCCTCGAGATCGACTTTCCCCGTCCCGACCACGATCGTCTCGGCCGATACCGCACCGGCGACGGCCCGCAGCGCCGGGACGCCCTCCGCGAGCTTGACTTCGACGACGCGGTAGCCGTGCGCGCGCGCGAGCTGTGCGAAACCGCTGCGTCCGAGCTCATTCCCCCGCGCACCGGCTCCCACGAACGCAGTCCGCCCTGCCAAGATGACGTTGTTGCCGTCTAACAGCGCCGGCGCGGCGATGTGTCCGGCCAGCGGCACGTCCATCTTCGCAAACTGAGCCTCCATGCGATCGACCTCGGCCCGGCGCGAAAGCGAGCTAAGCCGCATCAGCGCGGCACCATCTTCGAATGCAATCGCGGCGTCGCCGGCGCTCGTCTCGTAAGGATCCGTTCCGCGCGACTCGACGACGGTTGTTTCGACGCCAAAGTATTCGAGCGTTTTGCAGAACACATCATGCTGCTCGAGCGCACGCACGTGGATCGCTCCCGGTTCTCCGATCAACGGCTCGGCGTTCTCGATGGCTGCCGACGGACGCACCAACACGGCGGCACGTAACCGGCCCGTCGCCGTTGCAACCAAGCGCGGCCCGAAGTTAACGTTGATGTGTGCCGTCATTTAGAGCTGCCTCCGGTCGTGAGTGCTTGGTACGGCTGCGGCGCCGGCGCATCGGTGAAGAAAGCGGCCATGTCAGAGCAAAGAAGATCGTTCAACGTCAACGGCGGGAGTCCGAAGATCTCCTCCTCGGTCTTGAGAACGCTCGCCATCCCGAGGTGCGCATCGCCGACGTAACCGCGCCGGGCAAGCGGCGAAACGAGCAGCGCGTACGTGCGCAGCGCATGAACGTGATCGCTCGCGCCTTGCGATCCTTCGGGGACGATGAAGATCGCCGTCGAGCTCCAGTGCGGCGTGTGAGAGATGAAATCGACGATCGAGCCGACCGCGCCATCGGAATCGGTCGCGCCGGCCTGACCGGTCTCGCCCGGCAACGAGACGTAGGTAAAGCTCGGCATGCTGCCGCTTCCCACGTATCGCTGCATATCGGCGATGAACGTCTTCGCGCGTTCCTCGTTGGTAATCTTTGGAGTCGAACCGGCGTAATCCAGATCGACGTTTCCGTTAAGTGCCGCCAAGGCCGGCACGTTCAGATGATAACCCGTCGCGTCGTATCCCGAAAGGCGCAAGAGACCGCCGTAATCGCGGAATGATATACCGGCTCGCGCCAGCGCGTTGAAGAGATAGCCCGCGCGGCCGTAATCCTCAGGGTCGTCGCCACGATCGTTCATCGGCGAGCGAGCGTCGCCGGCGGCGGCGAGAAGCTGCTGGTATAGCGTGGCGTCGCCGGCCGTCGCAAACTCTTTCGCTATCTCGGCGTCTTGATCAGAAGCGTAGAAGTTGTCGGCTAGCGCGTACGACCGAGCCAGGGCGTGAAGGTTCGGCGTGATGCTGGCCGGATACACGGCTAAACCAGCGTCACCGTTTCCATGCGGATTACCCGAATCGTCCTTCAGATCGCCGAAGATCGCGTCGTAGCCCTGCGTTCCGACCGCAATATAGACGACGCGATCGATCACCTCGCTGCGCCGGTTGGAGCGCAACGGCGGAATCACGGGATTGTACTTTGCAATCGCCGGCGTGCGATTGTATCGCAACGCGTCGAGGGTCGTTCGTACCAGGCGCGTCCGCTTGAGATCGACGCGCTGCAGAATGCCCCAACCGTTGACGCCTTTGGCATCGAGCACGTAGAGATAGCGCCCATTAGGTGAAAGTGCCAGATCGGTCGGGTACCAGGCGGTCGGAATCAATCCGTACCGGTAACGCGTCGGACGGCGCGGGTCGAGTACGGCGACCGCGTTGAGTCCGGCGAGCGCTACGTATAGCCGTTTTCCGTCGGCGCTGAGCGCTTCCGCGCTTGGTTCGGCGCCGTAGGGCGCGCCGGGATAGAGCCGCAGGTCTAGTCCTCGCACGACGCGCGGCTCACCCGCAAGCGAGACGACCGCGACGCGGTCGACGTTCGCAAGCGCTACATATGCGAGCTGTCCGTTGCGGGTAACCAGCGTAGCGCCCGGAGCGGCACCGCCGACGATTTGCGTGCCGTCGGGTGCGGCGTCCATGGGAACGGTAGCGGGATCGCCGAGCTCTCCGCCGCCCGACGATTCGAAGACCGTCAAAGACGAAGACTTTGCCGGATTGAACGCCGGCGCCGCGAACTGCGGTGCTTCGGCCGGCGGCACGACCGGAACGTAGGCCGAAAGACCGGTCCCGGCGGCAAGGACGTTATGATTGCCTGCGGCGACGTAGAGCGGAAAATCGCCGACCGGCAAAGAGTGCAGCACCCTCCGTGAGGCTACGTCGATCGCGACGACCGAGTTACCGAGGTTGTCCGCAACGTACGCCGTGCGCTCGTCGGGGGCGACCGCAATCTCGGCCGGATAGGCGCGCCGGCTGCCATCGGTCGGCAAGGCGATGGATTGGGCTTGCGGCGTCAGTTGCCCGCTGCCGTCCAAATCGAAGACTCGCACCGTCCCGCTGGCGCCGTCCGAGGCGAGAACGATGTCGTGGGACGGATCGTTCGGATCGCGCGCGACCGCAATGCCCATGAAAAACGCTGCCGCCGGATCGCGATATTGGCCGGCAATTTGCATGGTCTTGGTGTCCACGACCGAAAGCGACGAACCGGGAGGCGCGCCATCATTCGAAATGACGGCGTAGCGACCATCGGGCGAAAGCGCCAAACCGAGCGGATTACTTCCGACGAAGAGGCTGGCCCCGGCAGGTGCGGCGATTCTTCCGTTGGGAAGAACGGAAGTAGTAGGATGAATCCTATCGGGACCGGTCGGCCGAATGCCGGCCGGCGACGAATACACAATCAGTGGAGCGGGCCGACCAGCAGCCCCCAGCAAGACGGCGGCTAATAGCGACGCAGTGATAAGTCTAAACGACACGGGAGGTATGGCATTACCATGCGGAACGCAGGTACCCTGCTGGGGGGACGGGACGTCGCTTCGTGAGCACGCACGCGCGTATTCTCACCGTCGCCACGGCCGTGCCGCCGTTTGTGCTCGGCCAAAGCGAAGTGATGCGGCGCATCGACTACGCGCTCGGTCCGCGCTCGCGCGAGATCGTTCGTTTGCTTCCCATGTTCGGCAACACCGGCATCGAACGCCGCTATTCGTGCGTGCCGATGGAGTGGTACGAGCAACTGCACGAGTGGCCGGAGCGCAACCAAGTCTACCTTGATTCGGCGCTCGACCTGCTAGAGTGCGCAACCCGCCGCGCGCTCGAACGCGCCGGACGCACCCCAGAGCAGATCGACGCGGTCGTCGTGGTCTCGACGACCGGCATTGCCACTCCGAGCTTGGATGCCTTGCTTATGGAGCGCATGAGCCTTCGACGGACGGTGCAGCGCCTGCCGATTTTCGGCCTGGGCTGTGCGGGCGGCGCGATCGGTCTATCGCGTGCCGCCGCGATCGCGCGGAGCAATCCCGACGCGCTGGTCCTCTTTCTCGTCGTCGAGCTTTGCGCGCTTTGCTTTCGTCGCGACGATTTCTCGAAGAGCAACATCGTTGCGACCGCACTGTTTGGTGACGGCGCGGCCGCGGCTTTGATCTCATGTTCGGGTGAGGGCGCAAGGATCGTCGGTGGCGGCGAGTATACCTGGCCCGATTCGCTGGACGTGATGGGCTGGGAAGTCACGAGCGCCGGCCTCAAGGCGATCTTCTCGCGCGACATCCCGGAGTTGGTAACGACGAAACTTAATGAGGTCGTAAAAAGCTTTCTGGCCGGCTACTCATTATCGCTACACGACGTCGATGCTTTCATCTGCCATCCAGGCGGTGCAAAGGTCATCGACGCCTTGGAAAGCGCGTTCGAGTTGGAGCCCGGTTCGCTGCGGACCGCGCGCGACGTGCTGCGCGAGTACGGAAATATGTCGGCTGCGACCGTCATGTTCGTCCTCGAGCGGGCGATCGGCGATTCGCTGCCGTGGAAACGCGCGTTGGTGAGCGCGCTGGGCCCGGGCTTCACGGCCGGCTTTACGCTCCTCGAAAACTCCGTCTCGCCGTGAACGCATCACCCTGAACCTGTCGAGGGTGGCACACGTGAGTATCCTTTGGATCGTCCTCGTCCTAGTCGCGCTGCAGCGCGCCTTGGAGTTGATCTACTCGGCGCGCAATACCAAGCGTTTGCGTGAACTTGGCGGGATCGAGATCGGCGCAGTTC
This sequence comes from Candidatus Cybelea sp., assembly GCA_049578945.1. GTDB lineage: Bacteria > Vulcanimicrobiota > Vulcanimicrobiia > Vulcanimicrobiales > Vulcanimicrobiaceae > Cybelea. The sequence continues at coordinate 16,845 of JBAUMX010000054.1, forward strand.
AGTACCCCTTCTTCGTGCTCTTGCACGCCGCATGGCTGGCGAGCATGGCGATCTTCATCCCGCCCGCGACAATCCCGAATTGGTGGCTGCTCGGAGTCTATGCGCTTCTTCAGCCGCTGCGCATCTGGACGATCGCCATACTCGGCCCGTATTGGACGACGCGCATTATTACGGTGCCGGGTGCGCCGCTCGTCAGGCGTGGTCCGTACCGTATCTTCCGTCATCCCAACTACGTCGTCGTCTGTGCGGAGATCTTCGTCCTGCCGTTTGCTTTCGGCGCGATCGAGATCGCGATACTCTTCTCGTTCTTCAACGCCGCGCTGCTCTCGTGGCGAATCCGCGTGGAAGAACGGGCGCTCATCGCACGGAGATGAAGCCGCCTCTACGTCTGTAGGGGCGACAGCTTTCCCAGCGCCCGTCCCAAACGGATGACGCCTTCGCGCGCTTCTTCTTCTTTCAGATGACCGAATGACAACCGCAACGCGGGCGACCCGCTGCGAGTGGGGTAAAACGGCTCGGCCGGCATCACGAGCACGCCTTCCCGCGCGCACGCGTCGAACGCCGCTTGGGTCGAAATGCGGGCGGGCAGCGCAAGCCAGACGTTAACGCCCGCGCCGGGTGAATGCACCGCACCCCATCGCGCGACGGGCGCGAGCGCTTCGACGAAGGCGTCGCGCCGTTTGCGATAGAGCGCCCTCGTGGTACGAAAGTGGCGTGCACAAGCCGGACTCTCCATGAATCGCCAGAGCGCGCGTTGCGTTAGCGTCGAGGTGAAAACGTCGGCGCGTACTTTCGCCGCTTCGAGCGCCTCGGCGATCCCGCCCTTCGCGTAGAGATAGCCGATGCGCAACGCCGGAAAGATCGACTTCGACAGACTCTCCATGACAATCACGCGTCCGTCGGTATCGTAGGCTGCAAGCGGCGACGGCGCGGGCGCGTCGTAGGTCAGTTGCCACCCCGTCTGATCTTCAAGGACGACGACGTCGTAACGACGCGCGAAGGCGACGATTTGCTTGGCGCGCCGCGCGGGGAGAACCGCGCCGGTCGGATTCTGTGCGATTGGATTGACATAGAATAGGCGCGGCCGGTACTCGGCAAAGACGCGCTCAACGTCGTCGACGCGCACGCCGTCCTCGTCGCCGCGCACCTCGACGTAGGTGACGCCGCGCGCGTCGAAGACGCCCAGACTTCCCCAATAGGTAGGGCTCTCGCTCGCAACCACGCTGCGCTCGTCGAGCAATACCGTCGCGACGATGTCGGCTGCCTGTTGCGCGCCGGAACAGACGATGACGTCGCTCGCCGCCGCTCGGCAGCCGCGACCCTGCAGAAGCTCGGCGAGCTTCGCGCAAAGGTCGCGGTCGCCGGTCGACGACCGATATTGCATCAGCTCGGCGGAATCGTCGAGCAGCGTTCGATGAAAGGCGCGCGCAAAGTCGTGCAGCGGAAACGTCTCGGGCGCGGGGTGTCCGGATGCCAGATTGATCGCGCCCGGTTCGGTCGCGTGCGTCAGGTGCTCCATAACGCCTTCGAGCCGCGCGCCGCGCGCCAACCGCCCGACATCGGGCTCCCAGCGGCGCGCAAACGGTT
>JBAUMX010000055.1:0-32127 GCA_049578945.1 Candidatus Cybelea sp.
CCGGCTCGCCGGCGCGCGCTGCTTCGCCGGCGCCGAGCCCCTCTTCAAGCGCGGCGCCCGCTTCCTTCGATATGGGAGTCTGGACGGTGCACGCAAGCTCGCTAGATGCAAACTTCAAGAACGGCGACTTCAGTACCCCGAAGAAGGTCGTCATGACGCGCGCCGGCGGCGACGTCAGCGCCGATCGCGCCAACGGAAACTATAAAAAGAAGCTGCTCTTCCTGAACGGACACGTCGTGATGCACGACACACAGGGAAACGCGCAGAGTATCGCGGGCGGTCCGGCGCCGAGTGCGCCGAGTCCCTCGACCTTGACCGCGGATAAAGCGCAGGTCGACGGAGCGGCAAAGCTCTACAAAGCGATTGGGAACGTGCACTACGTTCAGGCCGATACCGTGGTCGATGCGAACAACGGCACGCTCGACGACGATGCGCACACGCTGCTGCTCGAAGGCGCCGTCCACATCAGCGAGGGCGCGCGCAACATGACGGCGCAGAAGGTCCTCTACAACACGGTCACCGGGAGCGCACATGCCGAAGGTGACGTTACGATCGCGTTTCCGGGCGAGCTACACCGCAAGCTGGCCACGCCGCGCCCGATCAAGGTTCCCAAGAACGCTCTCACCGAGCCGGTTCCAAGCTCCGCTCCCTAGAGCCTGTAGCCACCGATGCTCGGCTTCGCTCGTCAAGAAATGCCGCTTGCAGCCCGCATGCGGCCGCGTACCCTCGACGAATTCGTCGGACAAGAGGCGCTGCTCGGCAAGGGTCGCGCTTTACGAACTGCGATCGAACGCGACGCGGTGCCGTCGATGGTGCTGTGGGGTCCGCCCGGGAGCGGAAAGACGACCCTGGCGCAGATCGTCGCGAGCTCAACGGGCGCCCACTTCGAAGGGATGTCGGCGGTGAGCGCCGGCGTTGCGGACTTACGGCGGGTCGTCGGTGAGGCGAAGGCGCGGGGACGAGTCGGCATGCGGACCGTGCTCTTCGTCGACGAGATTCATCGGTTCAACAAAGCGCAGCAGGATGCCGTGCTTCCATACGTCGAGGACGGGACGATAACGTTCATCGGCGCGACGACGGAGAACCCGTCCTTCGAAGTCAACTCGGCGCTGCTTTCGCGGGCGCGCGTATTCGTCTTGCAGCCGCTCTCGGACGAGGATCTCGGCGATATCGTCGATCGAGCGCTCGAGGACCGCGAACGCGGGCTCGGCGATCGACACGTAACGCTCGATGGCGAGGCTCGCCGGCTGCTGATCTCGCTCGCAAACGGCGATGCGCGCGCGGCCCTCAACGCGCTCGAGTTTGCCGCCGCCTCGGCGACCGCTCGGGACGACGGCGGCGCGATCGACTCGTCACTCGTGCACGAAGCGATGCAGCGGCGCGCCTCGCAGTACGACAAGGGCGGTGAGATGCACTACGATATCATCAGCGCCTTCATCAAATCGGTTCGGGCGAGCGACGCCGACGCATCGCTCTACTGGCTCGCGCGGATGATCGACGGTGGCGAGGATCCGCTCTTCATCGCGCGGCGGCTGGTGATCCTGGCTTCGGAAGACGTCGGACTCGCGGATTCGAACGGGCTGCAAGTTGCGATCGCGGCGCAGCAGGCCGCGCACTTCGTCGGGATGCCCGAAGGATTCTTTCCGCTCGCTCACGCCACGCTTTATCTGGCGACGGCACCCAAGAGCAACGAAGTTGGGCGTGCGTTTAACGCCGCGATGGAGGATGTGGTAGAGACGCGTAACGATCCGGTCCCGATGCACCTGCGCAATGCGCCGACGGGTTTGATGCGGCAGCTCGGATATGGGAAGGGGTACCATTATGCTCATGATGACTACGATGTCGCTCAGCTAAACCTGCCGCCGAGCTTGAGCGGACGTCGCTACTTTAACAAAAAAAGGCGGTCCGAGTGATTCTCGGACCGCCAGTTTCCCGTTGCTACTTCTCGGAGTGTGCGTTGGAGCTTCGCACACCCAGATGATAGAACCCCATACTGTGAGCGACCTGTGAAGTCGGACCGAATTTATCTCGACAATTCTGCGACAACGGCGCTGCGCGGCGACGTCGCCGATGCGATGCGCGAGACGTTAGAAGCAAATTATAACCCAAATTCACTACATGACGAGGGACGGCGAGCGCGAGCCGTGGTCGACGCAGCGCGCGAACGCATTGCGTCACTCTTGGGAGCGTCGCGGAGCGAGATCATTTTTACCTCAAACGGCACGGAAGCTAACAATCTCGCATTGCTGGGTGCTGTCCGAGCCGGGCCGCCGGGGAGCCGAGTCGTTACCGCGGCAACCGAGCATGCCTCCGTACTCTCCCCGATCGAGCATCTTGCCGAGAAGGGCGTTGAAACAACCGTGCTCCCGGTCGACTCAGATGGGCGGCTCGACCCAGCGAGCTTTTCGGCGGCCCTCGGGCCGGGGACGATCCTCGCCTCCGTCGGGTATGCCAACAATGAGATTGGAGCCGTCCAGCCGATCGCCGAGCTGGCTCGGATCGCCCACCGGCACGGAGTGGTTTTTCATACGGACGCGGTGCAGGCTCCAGGCTGGCTCCCACTCGACGTGCGGGAGCTGGGCGTCGATCTGCTCGCGCTCTCGGCACATAAGTTCCACGGCCCCAAAGGGGTTGGTGCGCTCTTCGTCCGCCGAGGGACGCCGATCGCTCCGATTACCTACGGCGGCGGTCAAGAGTTCGGGGTGCGCCCAGGCACCCAGAACGTCGCGGGGATTGTGGGTATGGCGCGCGCGCTCGAGCTTGCACAGCTCGAACGCGTTGTTCAAAGCAAGCGCGTGGCCGCATTGCGCGACCGCCTCGAAGCCGGGATCCGGGCCGCGATTTCCGACGTCAGGGTCAACGGAGCGGAGCCGCGGTTGGCAAGCATCCTTAACGTGAGCTTTGCCGGCGCAGACTCGGCGGCGCTCCTCATCGCCCTCGATCTTGCGGGGATCGCGGCCTCGGCCGGAAGCGCCTGTACGTCGGGCAGCCTCGAGCCCAGCCACGTCCTGGCTGCGCTCGGCGTCGAGAGCCGATGGCAGCGGGGCGGTATCCGGTTTTCGCTGGGAAGGGCGACCTCGCCGGCCGAGATCGAGCGGGTTTTGGAGGTTATGCCCGGCCTCGTAGCGGACGTGCGGCGGCCAATCGAGAGACTTGCAGGGGGAATGGGTAGACTCAAAACGAACGGCGCGCGGCTGGAGAGAAAAGCTTGAGCGGTACTGAGTACGGCACTCTGATTCTCGATGTGCTCGGCGGGGTCGGTGCTCTCTTGATCGGAGTCGGTGTTTTGATCGGGAGCTTGGCGATCGCCCGGGAGCTAACGCAATTCCGCGCGACCTTGAAGCAAGTGGTCGACGAAATCGACCAGATCCGCGAGCCGGTTATCAATACGCTCGAACAGGTCGACAAACTTGTAAAGTCGGCCCAGAGCACCGCCGATTCGGTATCGCAGACGGCCGACTTGACGAAGAGCGCGGTCGTGCCCGCGATCGTCAATATCGGCGCCACGGTCGGTGGGGTTACCGCGGGTTTGCGACGTTTAGTTAGTGGAAAAGATCGAAACGACAGGGAGTAATTGAGCATGAGTAAGGGCAATGGCGGGGGCGGAGGCGGTGGCTTTTTCGCAGGCTTGCTGATCGGCGCGGTCGTCGGCGGTACCGCGGCGGTATTGCTGGCGCAAGAGGAAGCCCGCGATCAGCTGGCCGGAAAGGCGCGCCAGGCAGGTAACTTCGCAGCCGATGCGACCGGCGATTTGCGAGGCAAATTCAACGACGTGACTACGCAATGGCAGTCGGGCGTCTCGGAGCTCTACGAGCGCGGACGCAAAGTCGTCGAAGGCGCGCGCGCAAACCTCGACGCCGCAATCGCAGAAGGCCAAGCCGCAGCTCAGGAGACGGCCGAGGAACTGCAGCGGAAAGCCGAGGGATAACCGTTGGATATCAAGGTGAACGTGCGCGAAGCACCCGGCGATTGTTACGTCGTCGACCTTACCGGTGAAATCGACGTCTATACTTCGCCCAAGGTGAAAGATGCGATAGGTGCGCTGATCGATCGCGGCGTCTATCACCTGGTGATCAACCTCGAAAAGGTGCGCTATATCGACTCGACGGGTCTGGGCGTGCTGATCGGTGGCCTCAAGCGGGTCCGCGAGCATGGCGGCTCGGTGAATTTGGTCTGCACCAACCCACAAATCAAGAAGATTTTCGATATCACTGGACTCGTCAAGATCTTCGGGATCTTCGACAGCGAAGACGCTGCGATGAAGGCTTTGGTATGAACCAGGCGGTCGAGCACGCCGACCCTGAGCTCGTCGAGCTGCGCATTCCGGCTCGTCCAGAGTGGGTCGCGCTCGCGCGCCTGGCCGCAGCGACGGTCGCGAACAGGGTGCGCTTTTCGATTGAAGAGATCGAGGACGTCAAGCTCGCCGTAGCTGAGGCCTGCACCGCCGTGATCCAGCATGAGAGTCACGGCGAGTTCATTTCGCTTACCTGCGAGGCGCTGGCGGATTCGCTGCGCGTGCGCGTGCACGACACTGGACGCCACCTCGTAGATGCCGCCGAACGTCAGCGTATGAACTTCGAGGAAGCGCGGATCGCGGGCTTGGGAGTATTCTTGATCCGCACCCTGATGGACGAAGTGAGCTACGACGTTCATCCGCAGCACGGAACCGATCTGCTGATGGTAAAGAGGCTGGCAACCGCCCCCTACTCGTGATTCGCTAATGTCCGAAAGGGACGAAGCACGCCCCGAGCGGGAGCGAACTCGCGCGCTTTTCACGCGCTTTATTCGCGCCCGCGAGCGTCACACCGATCATCCGAAGCGTCCCGACGCAGCTTACGAAGGTTTGCGCGACGAGCTCGTCGTCGTCCATCTCAATCTGGTGCGGTTTCTCGCGGTTCGTTTCGCCAATCGCGGCGAGCCGCTCGACGATCTCGTCCAAGTCGGAACGGTCGGATTGCTCAAAGCGATCGATCGGTTCGACGTGGAACGCGGGGTCGAGTTCACGACCTACGCGACGCCGACCATCGTCGGCGAGATCAAGCGGTACTTTCGCGACAAAGGTTGGGCCGTGAAAGTGCCGCGCCGGCTGCAGGAGCTCAATCTCGCCGTCAATCGCGCCAACGATAAACTCGCCGTCGAGCTCGGCCGAAGTCCAACCGTCGGCGAGCTGGCCGAGCACTTAAAGGCCGGTGAAGACGAGATCCTCGAGGCTCAAGAGCTCGGACAGGCGTACAACCTGCTCTCGCTTGACAGTGAAGTCTCCGGCGAGACCGATAAGAAATCGCAGACTCTCGCCGACACGGTGGGCGTTTCGGACGCGGGCTTGGCGCTGCTCGAAGACCGCGCCAACCTGCAGCGCGCGTTCGAGGTCTTGACCGGACGCGAGCGCGTTATCATCTACCTGCGCTTCTACGAATCGGTCTCTCAGACCGAGATCGCCAAGCGCCTCAACGTCTCGCAGATGCACGTCTCGCGCCTGCAAGCAAAGGCTTTGGATAAGCTCCGCTCAGTTCTCGCGGAGTAGTAAACGAAGACAAGCGTCGAGCATGCTAGATGGGTTTATTGAGCGAGCGTAGCGTAGAATAGGGCGGATGAAGAGTCAGGAGCTGAGGCAGGCGTGGATCGACTTCTTCGTCGGCAAGCAGCACAAGCTGCTTCCGCCGGCGAGTCTGGTTCCGCACGAAATGTCGACGACGCTCTTCACGATCGCCGGGATGGAGCAGTTCGTGCCGGTATTTCTCGGCGAGCAACCCGCGCCGGCGCCGCGGGTGGTGACCGTGCAGCGCTGCTTGCGCGTGGCGGGCGCGAAGAGCGACATCGAGAACGTGGGGCGCACCGGGCGGCACGGCACGTTCCTGGAGATGCTCGGAAACTTTAGTTTCGGCGATTATTACAAACGCGAAGCGATAGCGTGGGCATGGGAGTTCGTGACCGAAGTGCTGCGGTTAGATCCGTCGCGCTTGTACGTGACGGTGCATACCGGTGACGATGAAGCGGAGCGGCTCTGGATCGATGAGATCGGACTCGAGCCGGAGCGTATCACCCGGTTTGACGAAGAGAACTTTTGGACCATGGGCGCGACCGGGCCGTGCGGGCCGTGCACCGAGATCTTCTACGATACCGGCGCCCAATACGCAAGTGGTCCCGGCGATACCGCTCCGAATCTCGGCAATCGATACGTCGAGATATGGAACATCGTCTTTCAGCAATACAATCGATCGGCCGACGCCAAACTCGAGGAGCTGCCGCGCAAGGCGATCGACACCGGCGCCGGACTGGAGCGAATGCTCGCGGTCTGCAACGGCGTTGCCTCGATGTACCAGACCGACCTCTTCACCGATTTGGTCGCGGCACAGCCCAAGATCGGGCGTACGACGCTGGCCCCGCAAGAGCAGGCGGCCCGTCAGAATATCATCGCCGACCACATCCGCGCGGCGACGTTTTTGATCAACGACGGCGTCTATCCGTCGAATACCGAGCGCGGTTTTGTGCTGCGGTTTTTGATCCGGCGCGCGATTCGCAACGGCAAGCTGCTCGGATATCCCGACGGGTTTCTCGCGGACCTCGTTCCGGCCGTCGTGCGTTCGCTGGCACCGGGTTATCCGGAACTCGCCGACAGCGAGGCGCGGATTGATGCTGCGCTGCGGCGGGAAGAACGGATCTTCGACCGGACGCTGGAACGCGGCATCGCGATGCTCGACCGTCTCATCGACGACGCAGTCGAGCATCGTGGCGGAACGATCGGAGGCGAGGACGCCTTCGCGCTGCACGATACGTACGGCTTTCCGCTCGAGCTCACGCGCGAGATCGCGGGCGAGCGAGGCGTTTCCGTCGATACCGTGGCGTTCGACCGTCTCATGGACGAGCAGCGCGAGCGCGCGCGTCGCGATGCGGCGGCCAAACGTGAAGTGGTCGCATTAGCGGACTTGCCCGCGATTTCAAGCGAGTTCACCGGATACGACGAAGGCCTCCAAGCCGACGGTCGAGTTCTCGCTGCTCTCAAGCAGGGTGCGACGGTGCCATCGCTGAGCGCCGGTCAGGAAGGCGCGTTGATCTTGGACCGTACGTCGTTCTACGCCGAGCGCGGTGGACAGATCGGCGATCGCGGCATCCTCCTTGCCGATGGCGCTCGCTTCGAGGTTCGCGACACGCAATATATGGGCGACGCGATTGCACATCATGGCATCGTCCTTGAGGGTGAGATCGCTACCGGAGATCTGGTTCGTGCGAGCGTGTCGGAGCGCTGGCGTCGCGAGATTCGCCGCCACCATACTTCGGCGCATTTGTTACAACGCGCGCTCAAGGACGTGCTCGGCGAGGAGGTCAATCAAGCCGGATCGTGGGTCGGCATCGATCGAATGCGCTTCGACTTTCGCTGGCCCGGCGGCGCGCTGAGCGGCGAACAGAAGCGATCCGTCGCGCATCGCGTCAACGAGATGATCCGCGACGATGCGCATCTGGTCACACGCGTCTTACCGCTCGAGGAGGCCAAGAAGACCGGGGCGATCTGGATGGCCGGTGAGAACTACGGCGAGATGATCCGGGTCGTGCAGGCCGGTCCGTCGGTCGAGTTCTGCGGCGGAACGCACTCGCACTCGACCGGCGAACTTGGAATGTTCGTCATTCTTTCGGAGTTTTCGATCGGCAGCGGAATTCGCCGCATCGAATCGTGTGTTTCCGAGTCGGCCGAAGAGTACGTCGGCAAGCAGGGCGAGCTGATCGGATCGCTCACGTCGTCGTTGGCAACGACGCCCGACGAGTTGCGCGAGCGGGTCGAGCGGATGCAGCGCGAGGTCAAGGATCTGCAGACGGCGCTCGGGCAGCTGCGCGCACGAATCGCCGGTAGCGAGGCTCAAACGTACGTCGAGCGTGCCGAGCGGCGCGGGGATCGGGCCTTCGTCGGGGCGGTCGTGCACGAAGCCAACGCCGAATCGCTGCGACATCTCGGCAATGCGATTCGCAGCCGCCTGCAAAGCGGCGTCGTTGCGCTTGCCGGTATCGACAACGGCAGCGTCAGCATCTTGGTTAGTACAAGCGACGATCTCGTCAAGGCTGGGCTGCACTCAGGCAACCTCGTGAGGCTCGCTGCGCCGCTCGTCGGCGGGAAGGGCGGCGGCCAGGCAGCCCAAGCTCAAGGCGGCGGCTCCGAGGCCGGCGGCGCCGAGGCGGCAGTCCGTGCCATTCGCGACGCGGTCCTGACATGACGTTGCGAGCCGCGCCGATCGCCCTCGCATTCTATGCGCTGCTAGGTGCGAGCCCGGCGGCGCTCGACTCGCAGTACGTCTTGCAGCGATACGCGGCTGCGGTCGCGGCCGTGACGCCCCCGAAAGTCGTCATCTATTCCTATACGGTCTCGCAGGCCGGCCCGACCAATATCGAGCAACGGCATCGTATCTACCGAAGCGGCGCGAACGTGCGTGACGAGACACTCTCCGTTGACGGAAATGCGGTGCACCGAAAGATCGTACGCTTTTCGCATCGCGACGATCCATATACGGTTGCGCGTTTCGCTCCCCAGCCCGACGCATACGAACTGCTCTTTCTCGGAACCGCGAAGGACGGCCGCCATCTCGATTACGTTTACGAAGCGACGCCGTTAAACCACCCGGGGGGCGCCTCGATCGATCGTCTAACGATCGATGGCGCGAACTTTCTTCCCCGGAACGTGCACTTTCGCAGCAGCGGCCCCTTCGCCGAGGGAAGCGGCGAGATCGACTTCGGACTATACGGAAAGTACTGGATGCCGGTGACGGCCGTGGCCGAGGCGCGAATAAAAGGGAAACCGGCGCGCGAGCGGATTGCCTGGAGCGATTACCGATTTCCGGAAAGTCTGCCGCCCTCAACCTTCCAACCGCCCGAGCCGCTTCCGCACGCAACGACTTCGCCGTAGTGAGGCGCTTGCGACCGGCGTACGCCGCAGCGCTCGTCGCGGTTGCCGTCGCGGCGCTGCTCTCGCATCTTCGCCCGACACCTTATAACAACTTCGTTCTGCTCGCCCAAGCGCTCTTGCACGGGCGTGCCTGGATCGATTTGCCGGGCGCGTACATCGATGCGCTCAACTACGGCGGCCGATACTACGTCATCGAGGCGCCGCTGCCCGCATTCCTATTGCTGCCGTTCGTCGCGATTTTCGGAGCCCATACGAATCAGACCGCGCTTGCAGTCGTTCTTGCCGGAGTTTCGATTGGAGCCGCGTGGGAGCTGGGCGAGCGGTTTGGTTTGCGCGGCTCCGCGAACGCATGGATCTGCGCGTTTTTGTTGGCTGGAACCGATCTGTTGTGGTGCGCGGCGTTCGGCGACGTTTGGTTCATCGCGCACGTCTCCGCCGTTTGCTTCACGATGCTCGCACTCGTCGAGCTCGCCGGCAAGCGGCGCGGCTGGCTCGTCGCCGTCTTTGCAGCCTGCGCGTTCGAATCGCGCTTCTCGATGATCGCGGCGCTCCCCGTCTACGCATACTTGCTGCTGCCGCCTTACCGAGAGCCCCTCGAGGCCGACCGGGTCGAACCCTTCGACTCGGCTCAGGGTGAACTTCGTCGAACGGCTGCGCAGCCGCTGGTTTCCTTTGCGTTGGTTTTGGGAGGCGTCGGAGTGCTTTGGATGCTCTACAATGTCGTCCGCTGGGGGACGTGGAGCGACATCGGCTATTCGACTTGGTATCATCAAGATCAGGCCGGCATGCCGACCGGATCGCCGTTTCGTTTTAGCTATCTGCCCTACGAGTTGTGGTCGTTCTTCGTGCAGCAGCCCACACGGCTTGCGAGCTTCCCGTGGTTGCGCCCGGAGTACTCCGGCGTCGCGATCACGTGGACGTCGCCGGCGTTAGTGCTGGCGTTCCTGGCGCGATCGCCGATTCGATGGGTCATCGCGCTCTGGGTCGCGGCGCTGCTCGCCGCCGTGCCCAACTTTCTGTATTACGTGAACGGCTTCGCGCAGTTCGGGATGCGCCACGCGCTCGACTTCGAGCCCTTTCTCGTCGCGCTGATGATGCTTGCGGTGCGCGACCGCTTTCCGCGCTGGGGATACGTCCTGATTGCGTACTCGTGCGCGGCCGGTCTTTGGGGCTGCTGGTACTGGCTGAACTTCGTGCGTACCTAACTGGGGCGCCGAAACAACCGAGCCGGCGCGGCAGTAGCGGGAGTATGACGCAGCCAGTCGCAAGGAGCTCGCCGCGCGTCGTGGCGCGCACAGCGGGCGTTTTCTACTTGATCACCGTGATCACGGGACTCTTCGCCGAGGTGGCGGTTCGCGGAAACGTGATCGTTATGAACGACGCCGCCGCGACGGCTCGCAATATTCTGGCGTCGGAGAGTCTCTACCGGTTGGGTTTCGCCGCCGATATCGTCGGCGGAGCCGCCTATGTCGTCGTGACGGTACTGCTCTACGAGCTGCTCAGGCCCGTGAGCAGGCGGATCTCGATGCTCGCAGCGTTCTTCAGCCTCGTCGGCATCGCGATTGGCGGGATCGCGGCACTCGGTCATTTGGCGCCGCTCCTGCTCTTAAAAGATGGCTACCTCAGCCCGTTCAACATCGCACAGCTGCAGGCTCTGGCGCTGCTTTCTCTCAAGCTGCACGCGCGAGGCTCCTGGATCGGCCTTGTGTTCTTCGGATTCTATGAAGCGATACTCGGCTATCTCATCTTTAGGTCGCGCTTCTTCCCTCGGACCCTGGGCGTTCTCGTCGCACTTGCAGGTTTGGCCTTTCTGACCAATAGCTTTGCGCTCTTTGTGGCGCCGGCAGTTGGAAACGTCTTGAACCCTTCGATGCTGTTGCTCGATAGCATCGGCGAGATCTCGCTCACCGTATGGCTTCTCGTTATGGGTGTAAACGTCGAAAAGTGGGAGCAACGAGCTCACGCAACGAGCGCATCGTAGGCAGCGCGCAACCCACCCGCATCGCGAACCGGAGCGCCGCACGCTCCAGTGACGCATACGTACGCGGCCGGCTGCTCCGCCGGCATTTCGAGCTCTGCCGCGGCTCCGGTCGAGAGCGTGCGAATCGCCGCAAAGGGTGTCGGAAGGCGCAGCGCCGCTTCGCGAAAAGCATCGGTCGCAGCCGGATCGCCGACGATGCGAACCGAGAGCTCCGGGCAAAGATACCGGCGCAACGCGCGAGCGTACGTCGCCGCGAAGGCTCCGGCACCGCGCGTGCTCTGCGAGTACACCCGGAGAACCGATTCGGCGCGTTCGCGGTAACGGGGATCCCCGGTTAGACCTGACAAGCGCAGGAGCACCTCTGCGAAGAGGCTGTTATCGACAATCGGGCGATCGGCCACGGCGAGACGTCCAAAGGCCTCGCCGCCGCGCAGACGATCGTAGAACCCGCCTTCGGGCGATTCGAAGTTCGTGATGACCGCATCGACAAGCGATTGGGCTCGCGAAAGGAAGCGCGTTTCGCCCGAGATTTCGTGCGCGTCGAGCAGCGCCCGGGCGTACGCGACCTGATCGGAGAAAAGGCCGCTCACCGTCGGTGCATCACCCGGCGCGAGCACGTGAAAGAGCAATCCATCGCCGCCGACGAGCCGCTCTGCAACGTTATCGAGCGACTGCAGCGCTTCGTCGAGCAGCGCGTCGTCGTCGAGCGCGCGTGCGGCAAGGCACTGCCCGCCCGCAAGCGCGCAGGTCCAATTCGTATACGAGGTGCGGTCGACATAGGGTGCCTCGCGCTTGCGCCGCTCCTCCAGCGGCAGCTCGTAGTAGGCCTCGTCGGCGTCTTGACTTCCCGCGAAGAATCCCGTTTTGGGATCGCGTAAAACGCGGCGCACGTAGTTCGTCGTCGAAACCAACGTTTCGCGAAACTCGTTGGTGGGCGCGTAGAGCACCAGCTCGGAGAGAACGCGCAGCAGTCCCGCGTGATCCTCCGCCATCTTCTCAAAATGCGGTACGCTCCAATCGCGAGTCGTTGAATACCGGAAGAAACCACCCTCGACGTGATCGTAGGTACCACCCCGCGCCATCGAGAGCATCGTCTTTGCCACCATTGCGTGGAGATGCGGATGCCCCGAAAGGCGCCACTCCGAAAGCAAAAACTCGAGGGCTTCGGGTTGCGGAAACTTCGGCGCCTCGCCGAAGCCGCCGAACTCTTCGTCAAAAGCATTTTCAAGCTCGCCGGTGAGCTCGACAATGGGAGCCTCGGTCAGATCGGCGCTCGCGTGCGGAGGGCGGCTGGCGTCGCGTGCCTTCAGGTCGGCGACGTGTTGTGCGATCTCGTCCTTCCGTTGGCCATAGAAGTGCGCGATTTCGTCGAGCGCGCCGAGGAACTGCTGGGGCGGCAGATAGGTTGCGCCGGTCAGCGTGGTTCCGTCCGGCGCCAGAAAGGCGGTCGTCGGCCAGCCGCCCATGTTGTAGCGCGCGTTGACGTCCGGGCGCCGATCGTTGTCGACGCGTATTGGAACGAAGTTGCGATTGATCGCTTCGATCACGCCTTGGTCGGAGTACGAGGTTTCATCCATTACATGGCACCAGTGGCACCAAACCGCCGATATCGAGAGGAGGATCGGTTTGTCCTCGGATTTGGCGCGCTCGAACGCCGGTGCGCCCCACGGCATCCATGCGATCTCACCGGCTCGATTCGGCCGCGGCGAGAAACGGAACTCATTCATCTGGGGCTCCTTGGAGGAAAGACGTAGCGTAGAACACGGCAATCAACGCATACAGCGCAAGACCGGCGATGCCTTCCGGCTCGAGACGAAAGGCATACGTCGCCGCGAAGTACAGCACGAAGGCGAAGCTCACCAGCGCGTAGCGCTTGTGCGCGATGGGGTTCATGGCGTACGTTTCGCTGTCGTAAAAGCCGCCGGGGGAGCGACTGCGCCGCCACGCGACCGCACCGACCAGCAACGCCGCTGCCAATCCAACGAGACTCCAGCTCACGGTCTAAAGAGTAGCGCGGCAGCGCGTCGAAAGCCAGCGCGATGGCGTCCCGTACGCATTCGACGCGGCCAGGTTCGCTCGAGACCTACCGCAAGAAACGTGATTTCGGCCAAACGCCGGAGCCGAGCGGTCGCAAGCAAACAGTCGCGCAGCGGGCCGGCAAGCTGCGCTTCGTCGTGCAGATGCACCGAGCGACGCGCCTGCACTACGACTTTCGATTGGAAGCCGGCGGCGTGCTGGCGTCGTGGGCCGTTCCGAAAGGTCCGACGCTCGTGCCCGGCGACCGGCGGCTCGCAATGCACGTCGAAGACCATCCGCTCGATTACCGCGATTTCGAGGGAAACATTCCGAAAGGGCAATACGGCGCCGGAAACGTGATCGTCTGGGATCGCGGGACCTACTCGCTGGCCGAGGGCGACGATCCCGCCGGCGAGATCGCTAACGGCAAGATAAAGTTCGTATTGCATGGGAAGAAGCTCAACGGCGAGTTTACGCTCGTGAAGATCAAGCCGCGCGACGATGAATCGGGCGATCCGTGGTTGCTCATCAAGGACCGCGACGAGCACGCCGATCCGAAGTACGATCCCGCCAAGCATCCCGAATCGGTGAAGAGCGGAAAGACGCTCGACGACGTCGCCAACGATCCGCACGCCCAAACGTGGCAGTCGAAGCCGAGCGCGCGCCAGGCGACACTGCCGCGACGGCGCGCAACAGTCAAGCGCGATCCCATTCCGCATCCCAAATCGCTGATGCTGGCAACGCTCGTCTCCGAACCGTTCGACGATCCCGATTGGCTCTTCGAGATCAAGTGGGACGGATATCGCGCGCTGTGCACGATCGAGGAAAAGAAGTTCTCGCTAGTCTCCCGCAACGGGCTCGACATGCTGAAGCGTTTTCCGGATCTGCAGGCCTTATCCGGCGCCTTCGCGAGCCTGCCGATCGTCGTCGACGGCGAGATCGTCAGCCTCGATACGAAAGGGCGGTCGGAGTTTCAGCGTTTGCAAGAATCGCAGAAGAAGCCGGCCGGGTTGACGTACGTCGCATTCGACCTGCTCTACGCCGATGGCCGCGATTTGCGCAAAACGCCGCTCGAAGAGCGGAAGTCGCTGCTCGAGCGGCTGATAAGCAGCGACGATCTGGTGCTCTATTCGAAACACATCGCCGGACGCGGTAAGGCGCTCTTCGAGAACGCGCGGAAGAACGATTTAGAGGGCATCATCGGTAAGAAGCGCGACTCCACGTATCAGGAACGCCGCAGCCGCGACTGGGTGAAGATCAAGACCGGCCACGAGCAGGAGTTCGTAGTGGGCGGTTGGACCGAGCCGAGGGGCAGCCGAAAAGGCTTCGGCGCGCTGCTGCTCGGCGTTTTTCAGGCGAAGTCGCTGCGCTTCGTGGGCTCGGTGGGAACCGGCTTCACGGGAAAAGTGCTGCAGCAGCTTTATGCGCGTCTGCGCGCGATCGAGCGGAAAACCTCCCCGTTCGTCAATGACGTCGTTGCAACCGCGCCTTGTCATTGGACGTCGCCGGAACTAGTCGTCGAGGTCCGCTTCTCGGAGTGGACGCGCGACGGATACTTGCGTCAACCTGCGTATTTGGGATTGCGTTCGGACAAATCCGCGACCGACGTCGTCGCCGAGCTACCGGTGAACGTGTGACGACGCAGCGTCGTGTCACGGCGCGAGTCGGCTCCCGCACGCTCTCGCTCTCCAATCTCGACAAGGTTCTGTGGTCGCGCGACGGCTACACCAAAGGCGACCTTATCGAATATTACCAGCGGGTCGCGCCGGTCGCGGTCGCGCACCTCAAAGGGCGTCCGCTCACGCTGCAGCGCTATCCGAACGGAATCGACGCTCAAGCTTTTTTCGAGAAGCAGATGCCGCGCGGAGCGCCGGAGTGGATCGACCGCGTGACGGTCCCCACGCCCGGCGGCACTCGCAGCCACGTCACGTTCGCCGTCTGTAACGATGCGCCGAGCCTGGTCTATTTTGCGAATCTCGCGGCGATCGTGCTTCACGTCTGGACGTCGCGCGTGCCGGCGCTCGAAGAACCCGACTTCGTCGTCTTCGATCTCGATCCGGGCGAGAAGTGCACGCTCAAGACGCTGGCGACCGTCGCGCTGACCGTGCGCGGCTTGCTCGAAGAGATCGGCTTAATACCCCTAGTCAAGACGACCGGCGGATACGGCGTGCACGTGATCGTGCCGCTGGGGCCCGGCTACTCGTATGATACTGCAAAAATTTTCGCCGAGATCGTCGCCCGCCGCGCCGCCACTGCACTTGGCGAGTTGGCAACGCTTCAGCGCGCGATAGCAAAGCGGCCTCCGGCTGCCGTCTATATCGACTACGTTCAAGTCGGCCAAGGGAAGACGATCGTCGCGCCCTACTCGGTGCGGGCCCGCGACGCGGCGCCGGTTTCAACCCCGCTCCACTGGAGCGAGGTCGAGGCCCTCGCGCGCCGGCGCACGACGACTGCGCCGGCCGACGAGTTCGCGAAGTACACGATCGCGTCGACGCCTGGCCGGCTCGCGCGCGAAGGCGACCTGTGGGGCGCAAAGGCCTGGAAGAAGCAGCAGCTCGAGGCGGCGATTGGGAAGGCCCGCCGCTTGTGGTAGGGGTGCGCCTTGGGTAGAATAGTCGGGCTATGGCGCATGCAATCTGGTCAGGATCTATCAACTTTGGGCTCGTTACCATTCCCGTCAAGCTCTTCACCGCGGTCAAAACTGACGAGCTCTCCTTCAATATGCTGCACGCAAAGGACGAGGGACGTATCAAGTACGAGCGCGTCTGCAGCGTAGACGGCAGGCCGGTGCCGTGGGACGAGATCGTCAAGGGCTACGAGTACGAGAAGGGCGAGTACGTCGTCCTGACGGACGAAGATTTCAAGAAGGTCAATCCGGAAGCGACCCAATCGGTCGACATCTTGGAGTTTGTAGAACTCGACAAGATCAACCCAATGTACTTCGACAAGCCATACTACCTCGAACCGACTAAGCAGGGGCGCCACGCGTATGCGCTCTTACGCGAAACGCTCGAGCATACCAACCGCGTCGCGGTTGCGCGAGTGGTCATTCGGACAAAAGAATACATTGCGGCGGTCAAGCCAATCGACGGCGCACTGGTGCTCGAGCTCATGCACTGGGCGAGCGAGATCGTTGGCGCGGATACGCTCGAGATTCCCAGCCGCGAGAAACTGCCCGAAAAAGAGATGCAGATGGCGCGCATGCTCGTCGACACGATGAGCGTCGACGAGTTCGAGCCGGAGAAGTTTACGAACAACTATCACGACGAGCTCCTAACGATGATCGAAGCGCGCGCCAACGGCAAGGAGCTTCCCAAAGCGAAGAAAGCTCCGGCGCGAGCGAAGGTCGTCAACCTCATGGATGTCCTCGCGCAAAGCCTCGAGGAGAGCAAGAAACGCCGCGCCGGGAGCAACGGCAAAGCGGGTGCGAGCAAGCGCGGTAAGACGACCGCAGCGTAGGGAGCCTAGCTCGGCGCGTGTCCAAAGCTCCAACGATCGAAACGCCTCGGTTGGTACTGCGTCCCTGGCGCGATGCAGACGTCGAAGCGTGGGTCGCAATGAACGCCGATCCGCTCGTCGCCGAGTTCTTGAGATCGAACTCGCGCGAGCTCTCCGAGGCCTCGGCGGTCGCGATTCGACGAGCGCTCGAAGAGAACGGCTATGGCTGGTGGGCGGTCGAGATTCGCGCTGGCGCTTCCTTTGCCGGCGTGATCGCTCTGCAGAAGGTTCCGTTCACGGCTCCGTTCACGCCGGCAAATGAGATCGGCTGGCGCTTTTCCTCTTCCAACTGGGGCCGCGGCTACGCAACCGAAGGTGCTAAGGCGGCCCTCGACTTTGCTTTCGACAAACTCGGGTGGAATGAAGTCGTAGCGTTCACCGCGGCGACGAATCTTCGCTCGCAGCGCGTGATGCAACGCCTAGGGATGACGCACGCTTCCACCGACGACTTCGATCATCCAAAACTCGAACCCAGCGACCCGCTTCGCCGCCACGTCCTCTATCGCATCAACAATCCTTATCTATAACAAAATATCATCTATAACAAAACACCGCCGACTAACTCCTGACATGGGCCATGAGAAGCGTCCAGTTTTTTCGGGCCAGCCATGGAGGGCTGCTTCAAAGCTTGCTGATTCGAATCGCCCATGTCGGGAGTTAGTCGCCGATGTTTGCCGCTTCAACTTCGAGAGCGAGCGCGCCGTCGTCGCTGCGAGCCGTCGAAGCCTCGCCGCGCGCGTTATAGAGACCCATCGCGAGGGCGATGCTGGCCATCGTCAACGACTCGACGCCCGCAAAACCGGGACCGTAGGTCGCGAGCAACGTCGTCGAAATGGGCGGCGCGAGAATCCCCGAGAGCGAATCGAGCGACGAGCTCGTGCCAAGCACTATGCCTTGATCGCGATCCGAGGCAGCATTGCTGATGAGCGCGGTGATACCGGTGTTCGCCAGCGCGATGCCGAACGAGAAGAGCAGCATCGTAACGGCCAGCAAGCCGATGTCGTGAACGAACGGCAGCGAGGCAAAGCCGACGATCAGCGAGGCGAGACCGACGTTCGACATCCAGCGGTCGCCCACGCGCGCCGAGACGCGCCCGACCACAAACGCATTCATGATGACGTTGAAAATGGCGAAGAACGAGAAGAAGTAGTCCGTCTGCGCTAGCGAGAAACCGAGCTGCCGCGCAAAGTAGAGCGAAAAGACCGCAAACCATCCGTAAAGAGCCAGCGCAATTGCAAGCTTCTGCCAGAGGAGCCTCGCCAGGTGCGCTTTACGGAAGGCCGCCAAGATCGCGCGCATGGATAACCGCTCTTCCTCTTGTGTGTGCGTGCGCGACTCCGGCAGCATGACGATGGTCACGACCAGCGTCAAGAATTGCAGCCCGGCGGCGACCAAAAAGGGCACGGCAAAGCCGTAGTGCGCGAAGAGTATTCCGCCTCCGAGCGGGCCGAAGACCATGCCGGCCGCAAACATTGCACTGATCAATCCAAAAGCGCGCGAACGCATTTTCGGCTCGACGAGATCGGCGACGTAGGCCTGCGTAATGCTAATGTTTCCGCCCGAGACACCCTCGACGGCACGCGCGATGAAAACGATGGTGATCGGTGCGACTGCCAGCCAGACCGCAATATTTGGCGCGAGTCCAAGCATCGCCCACCCGATCGTCGCGCCGATCTGACTGATGATCAGCACCGCCTTACGCCCAATGCGGTCGGAGATGGTACCCCAGAGTGGTGCTGAAACAAATTGACAAAAAGAAAACGTCGCAAAGAGTAGTCCCACGACAGAGGCCGAGACCCCGAAATGCGTCACAAAATACGGCAGCATCGGAATCAGCATGCTGAAGCCGACGATATCGATGAACGTGATGCCGAGAATCGGCAAAAGCCTGCGGACCATGCTCGCCGAGGTCATTCGAGGCCCTCTAACGCGAGGACTCTACGGGCAGAACGATTCGCGAGAAGCGCTCGCTCTTGCGCACGAGATCGACCTTGTAGGAGCGGCTGAGATCGATGCTGGTCAGCAACTTGTGGAGCGCATCGATCCCGTTGAGAGGCTGGCCTTCGAATGCGAGCAGAACGTCGCCGGCATGCAAGCGCGCCGTATCGGCCGGGCTGCCGGCCTCGACCGACTCGATCACGATCGCGCGCCGGTCCTCTAGACCGAGGCGGCGCGCAGCGGCCGGTGCGAGCACGATATCCTGCGCGGCTATGCCCAGATAACCGCGCCGCACGCGACCGTCGCGTATCAGAAGCCCGGCGATATGCTTGGCCGTGTTGATCGCGATCGCAAAGCAGAGTCCCTGGCCGGGAAGCACCGCCGTATTGACACCGATCACGTCGCCGTCGGCTGTGACGAGCGGTCCGCCCGAGTTGCCCGGATTGAGCGCCGCGTCGGTTTGGATGATGTTATCCATTAGGTGACCCGATTGCGAGCGCAACGAGCGACCAAGCGCGCTCACGACGCCCGCAGTTACCGTGTATGCCAGCCCGTACGGATTTCCGACCGCGATGACGAGTTGACCCGGCCGAAGCGTACCCGAGTCGCCGAGTGATGCGTAGGCGACGTCCGGGGCATCGACCCGCAAAATCGCGAGATCCGAGTGCGGATCGTCGCCGATGACTTGCGCAGGTAACTCACGCCCATCGAGGAGCGCAACGCCGATGCGCCGCGCGTCGTGGACGACGTGGCTGTTTGTGACGACGAAGCCGTCGGGCGTAAAGACGAACCCGCTGCCGTTTCCGCCCCGCCGGCCGCTGCGCGCTTCGATGCTGACGACCGCCGGGCTGACGCGTTCGGCTGCCGCAGTTACGGCCGCCGAATACGGGTCGAGGGGAGTCGAGTTTTCTATTGAGAGGAGGGGTAAAGCCATTGAGTGACTCTCCAAACCGCGGCTGGGCGCGGCGGGTTTCGTGGAGAGGGTCGATTCCGGTCGTCCCGAATCGTGCTGCTCCGCGCCCAGATGGCGGAATTGGTAGACGCGCTGGTTTCAGGTACAAGTGGTGGCAACACCGTGGGGGTTCGAGTCCCTTTCTGGGCACCAAGTTTCACACGGTGTTGCCACCACAGCGAAGCGGTTTTCAAAACAATGGGGTCCCCGGCCGCGAGCGGCTGGGGATTGCAACACCGTGGGGTTCGAGTCCCTTTCTGGGCACCAAGTTTCACACGGTGTTGCCACCACAGCGAAGCACTTCGACTCGCTGCGCTCGCTCAGTGCAGGCTCCGCAAAGCGGTTTAAAACAATGGGGTCCCCGGCCGCCCTCGAGTCGCTTTCGCTCGCTCAAAACAGGCTGCGGCCGGGATTTGCAACACCGTGGGGTTCGAGCGCCTTTCTGGGCAGTTGGCCGGCTCAGTGCCGGCGGCGATATACCGCAGGCGTCATGCCGGTGACCGACTTGAAGACTCGCGTTAAGTGGCTTTGATCGGTGAACCCCGCATCGGCCGCGACCTGCGCGAGCGGCAGGCTCGCGTTCGCGAGACTCCGGCATGCGAGTTGGATGCGTAGGCGAGCGACGTACTCGCCGACCGGAACGCCGTAATGGCGGCGAAACGTTCGCGCGAGATGGCATGGATGCACGCCGGCATCCGCGGCGAGACGCGTTAGTTCGAGATGACTCGCGAAATCGTTCTCGATCTTTTCGCGGGTTTGGTGCAGCCACGGCGGCTCTTCCGTTTCGTCGGGTTTCATGCGATAGATGTGACCGCAGAGCTCGTAGAGTAAGGACTCCACGACGATTTGCGATGTGGAATCGGAGTTTCGATACTCGTTGTGGAGCCGCACGGCAAGCCAGGTCGCGACTCCGCCATGAAGATCGGTCAAATGCTCGCATACCGGTCCGTAGCTTGCGACCGTCTCCATCCACGTGTCGGTCAGCTCGACGATGAAGAAACGGCAGCCGCCCTCGCCCACGGTGTCGGCGTGGGCTACCTTCGGAGGGAGAAAGGCGACGGTAAGCGGCTCGTAAGCGATCGTCACCGCACCCGAGTGCTCGACGTACGTGCCGTCGAGCAAGAGACAAAAATGACCGGCTTCGTGGGTGTGTGCAGGGATATCGATCGGCCGCTCGTGGCGCACTTCGGAGAAGGTCGCCCCGGCGATCGTTAGCGATTTTGTCTCTCCGTAAAAGGAACCGAGGCCGAAAAGTCTTGCCATAGCGTAAGAAATGCTACCCCGAACGCAAAGATCGTACAAGACTTTTAGCGGCCGCTCTGCGATGCTACGATCGATGAGACGTAACCAATGGATCACCGCCGCGTGCGCAACGACGCTTGCGACGCTGATTCGACGCACGCCGGCGGGAGCTGCTTGCGCAGCCGAAAACCGAGGGAAGCCGCTCGCCTTGCCGCCGTCAAGACGAATTCGGGTCGCGTACGCAGTTGGCGACGGCGCGACGCTCATCGATTTCGCCGGCCCCTGGGAAGTATTCGGCGAGGTGATGGTCCCGTCGCTTGGCAGCACGATGGAAGCGCAAATGCCCTTCGACCAGTATCTCGTCGGCGAATCGCGCGCAGGGGTCGAAACGGAGCGCGGCTTGCAGGTCGTACCGGCCTTCTCGTTTGCGTCGGCGCCCGAGCCCGAGGTCATCATTGTTGGCGCCCAACCGGCATCAGCGCCTCTTCTCTCTTGGCTACGGCGCGCAAGCCCGCGCGCGGCCGTGACGGCCTCGGTGTGCACCGGGGCGTTTGCGCTCGCAAAGACGGGAATGCTCGACGGGCTCTTTGCAACGACGCACCACGCCTTTTACGATCAATTCGCGCTGCAGTTTCCCAACGTGCGGCTCGTGCGCGGCGTGCGCTATGTCGAAAACGAAAGTTATTCTTGTGCCGGCGGCTTGACCTCGGGGCTGGATCTCGCCCTGCGCATCGTCGAACGTTATTTCGGCGCTGGAATCGCGAACGCGACCGCCGATTACATGGAGTACCAGCGACGCACGAGCTAGAGTTCGCGTTGGAAGATTCGAATGACCGCCGAACTCGCGAGAAGCGCCGGTATCGCGCCGGCTAATTGAAGTCCCGCGAGCCAACGCCAGGCGACGTCGAAACCGTCTGCTTGCGCGACTGCACCGAAGATGGCCGGCGTTACCATCGCGGCCAAGAGCGTCCACGTCAAGCCGACGCCGAGCGCGCTTCCGGAGTGTTCCTCGCCGCCGATCTCGGCGAATCCGATGATGCTCACCCCGAACCATCCCTCGGCGTTGAAACCGAGGGCGGCTGCCAGCGCGGCAGCCAACCACAGCGGCGTTCCGGGTCCGACCTCGCCGAGGCCGAACGCGATGAGCGCGACGAGCACGCATACGACGACGAGCGGCAGCGTTCGGCTCGCTCCAAAGACGTGGTCGCTGATCCATCCCCACGCGAGCCGGCCGGCGATTGCCGCGAGCTGCGAGATCGTAAAGAGCGATAACGCTACCGGCAGCGCGTAGCCGGCTCGATGCACGAACGTTAGCGTCAGGAATGCGAGCAGCGCGAACTGGCCGCAAGCCAGGACCATCGAGGTGATCGTCAGCAAAATGAGACGAGCCTCACGCGCTATTTCGACCATTTCGAGCAGCATCGCGCGCAGCGAAACGCGCTCACCTTGCAGTTCGACGGGCTCGCGGTAAAGCGCCGATGCAATCGAGCACGCAATCAGCGTGAGGACGCCGGCGGCAATCAGCGCACCGCGGTACTCAAAATGCAGCGCGATCGCCGGAAGCAGGAGGGATCCCAGCACGCCTGCGAGCGGAACGCCGCATTGACGCACGCCCATCGCAAGACCGCGGTCGGCCTTCTTGAAGAAGAAGATGATCGCGTGGCTTCCGGCCGGCGTAACGGCGGCATAGCCGATGCCATAGACGAGAAGCCATCCGATCAGCCACGTAAAGTTCGGCACGAGCGATCCCGCGATCAGCGCGAGCCCCATCACAAGACCGCTCCAAAAGACGACCGCTTTGTCTCCAAAGCGGTCGGTCAGCAGCCCGGCAACCGAGGTCATCGCGACCGATCCGGTCAGCTGAATCGAGAGGATGAGGCCAAGCTCGGTCTGTCCCAGGTGAAGCGCCGACATGAAGAACGTCATCAGCGCGCCGGTTGAAATAATG
The DNA here is from genome assembly GCA_049578945.1 of Candidatus Cybelea sp. Lineage (GTDB taxonomy): Bacteria > Vulcanimicrobiota > Vulcanimicrobiia > Vulcanimicrobiales > Vulcanimicrobiaceae > Cybelea. Next base: position 22,466 of record JBAUMX010000055.1, read on the forward strand.
AAGAGCGACGACCCGACCATTGCACCGGTGAAGAGCGCGAGTACCTCGTACCGCGACTCGGGCATCGGGTTGTGCGGGCGCGGGCGCCGTGAAAGAACGTGCATCGCCATGAGGGTTTCTTCAGGCGCCTGCGCCGAAGCTGCTAAATATGAGTCGCCAGGACGATCGCACTCTTCACTTGGTCCTCTTCCTGGTCACCGCGCCCAGTGCAGCGATCGTCTGGCTCGTCTTCCACGCGGTCTATCAGGATCTGACCGCGTCGGTCAAAGCGGTGGGGTACGTCGACGCCTCAACGCAAATTGGGATCGATCTCGGCTACTTCGTAATGGTCGTCGGCACGCTGGTCCTCGCCGCGGTCGCGATTTGGCAGGGGATTGCGTATCTGCGCATCGTTCTACGAGACCGGTAGGCGTGCGGGCGCTGCTGGTCATCAATCCGACCGCGCGGCAAGGGCATATTCTGGCCGATGCGGTTCGCGAGGAGCTGCGGCGCCGCGGCGTCGAGATCGTCGAGGACGGATCCGCGACCGAACTTGACGCGATCGTCGTTGCCGGCGGCGACGGCACGGTAACGCGAGAGATTCCGCGCGCAATCGCGCTCGGCGTGCCGATCGGGGTTGTGCCGTTGGGAACCTTCAACGATCTCGCGAGGACGCTGGCAATTCCGCTCGACGTCAGCGGCGCTTGCGCCGTTATTGCAGCCGGTCGCGCGCGAACGATCGACGCCGCACGCGTCAACGGCGCATATTTCCTGACCGAGGCGAGCATCGGAATCTCAAGCCGGCTGGCGCGACTGCAAAAGCCTCAGGACAAAAAACGCTTCGGGCTGGTGGCGATCGCCGCGAGTCTCCTGCTGGCGGCCCAGCACGCGCGATCGTTCCATGCCGAGATCGCGTACGACGGCAGGAGCCTGCCGTTGAGATCGGTGCAGCTTACGGTGGCGAACAGCCAACGATTCGGCGGATTCATCACCGTAGACGACGCCTCAATCGACGACGGTTGGCTCGACCTCTATTCGATCGAGGTCAATAGCGTCATCGAACTTTACTCGTTAGCTGCCGCGATTGCTGCAGGCCGGCGACAGTCGTCGCCCGGATTGCGCACCTTTCGCTCGACCGCCTTCGATATTCGAACCCGGCGGCCGCACCATATCAGCGCCGACGGCGAGCCGGCCGGTACGACGCCCGCGCGGTTCGAACTCCTGCCGCGGGCGCTCGGCGTCTTGGTTCCCTAGTGCAAGCCGCAGATTAAAGCAACCAAGCTGGCCAAAACGAAAACTTTCTCCGCGCAAACGCGTATATAGGAGACACAAGGCATCGATACGTTACTCCGGGAGAGTTGGTTATGAGCGTTTACGAATTCGGGCCGTTTCAACTCGACGAGGCGCGCCTTCTTTTGCTCGATCGAGGCGTACCTTTGCCGATTGGTCCAAAGGTCGTCGAGACGCTGTTAGCGCTGCTCGAGCATCCCGGCGAGGTCTTTCCGAAAAACGAACTGCTCGCTCGTATTTGGCCTGAAGGCTACGTTGACGAGGCTAACCTCGCGCAGAACATCTACGTTCTTCGTAAGACGTTGCGTGGGCGCTGGAACGCCGCGGCGATCGAGACGATTCCTCGCCGAGGATATCGATTCACAGCGCCCGTGCGCCGCCGCGAGGACCTCCCGCGTCCCGAGCCGGCAAGGGTGGCCGCCTTTCCGCCGATGCGACGACGGGGATCCGTGCTGGCTGCAGCCTGTGCGCTTGCTCTTCTCGGCGGCTCCGGGCTAACGCCGGGGGCAACGAGCGTCGCCAACGCGCGCTCCAGCGTCGCCGCCCAAGATACCCGGCTGTACGAAATCGGCCGCTACTACTGGAACCTGCGCACCCGTGACGGCATCGGCAAGAGCGTCGAATACTTCAGGCGGATCGTCGCCAATGACCCGGGTGACGCTCGAGGTTATGCGGGTCTCGCCTCGGCGTACGCGATCATGGCCGATTATGGGTATGGGTCGGCTCCGGCAATGGCCGAGATCTCCCGCGCCCAAGCTTTTGCACGCCAAGCGCTGACCATTGACCCGGCCAGCGCCGAGGCATACTCGGTCATGGGCTTCATCAAATCGCAGCGGCGAAAGCAGAACGAACTAGCCGTCACGTACCTCCGCCGCGCGATCGCGCTCGACCCCGCCAACGGCGCCGCGCACGAATGGTACGGCACAGCCCTTCTGGAGCAGGGGCGTGTCGGGGAAGCCTATGCCGAGCTGAGCAAGGCCGCGCAACTCGAGCCGCTCTCGGTCGCAACGACCGCGTGGCTGGGCACTACTGCCTACCTGCAGCGAAACTACCGCGACGCGGTGGCCTACGCTCGCGAAACGCTCGATCTTTCGCCGGGACGCTCCGATGCGTACGAGACTCTCGGGCTTGCTTACGAAGCGCTGGGCGATCAACCGCATGCCGTGCAGTCCTTCGGCCGGCTCGCGCAAATGTGTCCGAAGTGCAGATCGGAAGCGGCCGCCCTCTTGACGGGCGTTTACGCGCAGGCAAATCAAATGCCGCGGGCGCGAGCCGAGTTGACCATCGCCAGGGCACACGTCAAAGATGTCTCGCCGGAAGACCTCGCGGCGGCCTTCGAAGCGGTCGGAGAGCATGGGGCCGCCATCACATGGTTGCGGCGAGCCCAAAACGACGGCTACTACGCCGCCGAGATCGCTAACGATCCGCGTTTCGCCGGGCTTCGGCGGTCGATGGAGTTGCGCCAGCAAAAACCGGCCTAAGAAAACTGGCTAGGGGGCTTGACGGGCCCGTACTAATGAGCTATCGTACTAGTGTACTAGTACGATAGCTTGATGGTACTAGACCGCCTGAAAGGACTCCCAACATGATTCACACGACTTTCGCCCAGAACTCCGACTCGCTCCGCGAGACTCGCACGCCGGTTCGGCTCCCCGACCAGCGGAGCACCGGCCTCTTCCCCGGCTGGGGCCCTAAGGTTTAGGAGCTATTAGGTCGCTCCGATGCCGGCCATACTGACCGTCGATCCCCGCAGCGGCGTGCCGATCTACCTGCAGATTATCGAGCAGGTTAAACGATCGGTCGCGCTGGGGGTTTTGCAGGACGGCGAGCAGCTCCCGACGGTCAAACAGCTGGCGATGGACCTGACGGTCAATCCCAACACCGTTGCCCGCGCTTATCGCGATCTGGAACGCGAGGGCGTGATCGAGACCGCCCCCGGCCGTGGTTCGTTCGTGCGCGCCAACGGCGTAGCCGAGGCGCCGAAAGTTGCGGCCGAAATTGGGCGTGACGCTCTGGACGTCGCACTGCGCGAGGCGAAATCGGTGGGGCTCGAACGAGAGCAAGTTCGCGGGCTCTTCGAAGCCGCTTTAAAGCGCTGGTTCGGCGACCTTTGAGAAGTGAGTGAGATGAGCAGTATCACGATTTCGAATTTGCGGAAGTCTTACGGTCCGATTGCGGCCGTTGACGGGCTTTCGCTGGAGATCCCGACCGCGACGGTCTTCGGCCTGCTTGGGCCCAACGGCGCCGGTAAAACGACAACGTTTAAGTGTCTGCTCGGTCTGGCGCGTCCGACGAGCGGAACGATCCTCTACGACGGCAGACCGCTGGTGCCCGCAACGCTCGAGCGGATCGCTTACGTTGCGGAGCGCAGCGTGCTCTACGATTGGATTACCGTTGACGAGCACGTCGAGATGAACCGCCGTGCATTTAGTGCGTTTTCTCCAGCGCGCGCACACGAGCTACTCGAATCGTTCAACGTCGACCGGCGTCGCCGCGCGCGAGTTCTCTCGAAGGGCATGAAGACGGCCGTCATGGTCGCGCTCGCCTTCGCTCAAAACGCCGAGGTTCTCGTGCTCGACGAGCCGACCGGCGGATTAGATCCGATCAACCAGCGGCACGTCCTGAGCCTCATGATCAATGAGGCGGCGAAAGGCAATACAGTGATCTTTTCGTCGCATCAGATCGGCCAAGTCGAGCGCGCGGCCGAACAGATTGCCATCATGGATCGGGGACGACTCGTTCTCCAAGGACTCGTCGACGATTTGAAAGGCGATCGCAAGATTGTCGAAGGCATCTTCCCCGACGTAGCCTTTACACTCGACGGAATCGCCAACGATCCTCGCGTCGCACGCGCCGACCGCAGCGAGCGCATCGTCCGGCTTCTGGTAACCGGCGGAGCCGATGAAATCGCAACGCGGCTCTCCGGAGCCGGCGCGATGGGCGTTCGCGTGTTGGATCTCAACCTCGAGGACATCTTCCTCTATGCCGTTTCGCCGGGAACGGCTACGACCGACATCGTCGCCAAAGGAAGCTCTTGATGAATTACATTGAATGGTTGCGTGTCCGTAACTGCCTGCGAACGGTCGCGATTATCCTAGCGGTCCTGGTAGTTTTAGCGGTCGTCTTGCGGATCTCGCTCGCCCGATATGCGTCGCCCGCGACATGGGTCGCAAATATCACGAGCGACCCGGGGACCAAAATAACGCATTCGGTTCCGGAAGCCGGGACGAAACGCACGGTCATCGACGATCCCGCAGATCGGACACACGTCGTGATCGACGACCGAGGATCGGCCGGTACCCACATCGTCGTGACCGAGCCGTCCGGCCATTCGCATCACGATTCAAATCTCAGCCACATGGGAAACGTCGTCAGCTCGCACTCCGCCGGCGGCATAACCACGACGGTCGTCGATACCCATGGCTCGGTGCCAATGATCTTCTATATGGCCATTGCCGACATTGTGGCGCTGATCGTCGCAACGATTTTGGCGGCGCCGTTTGCCCGCGAGATCGACGGCCATCTTGAGATCGCTCTGACGAGGCCGTGCTCGCGCGTGCGCTTCGCGCTCGGCTCGATCGGCGTCGACGTCGTAGGAATCTTGGCGTCGTCGCTGCTCACCATCATCGCGCTCTACCTGTGCCAGCTGCTCTTCGAGACATGGCGCCTCGACTTTACGGGAGAGAACGCGCTAGCGATCGTAATGGGCGCAGCTCTACCCCTCGCCTGGTATGCGATGCTCTGCGCGGCGACGACCTGGCTCAGTCGCTCCTACGGTGCGGTACTCGGCTTCGCCTGGCCGGTCGCCATTCTAATCGCCGGGTTGACGCGGATCCAGCCGAGCAACGCCGTCGCGGCAGTCGTTCACGACGTTGCTTGGGGGCTCTCACGGTTTATTCCGCTGACCTACGTGCATCTCGCGGGCACGAGCGGCACCGACAACTACGCGGGACTTGGTTTCGAATGGCGGCTCTCAGCCGAAATACTGTTTTTCGTCGCGTATGGCGCGATTGCCGTCTGGCAGTGGCAGCGCGTGGAGGCTTGATCGTGGAAATCATCGGAACGAGTTTTACGCTCTCGCTTGGAGTCTGGCGTCTTCGGTTCGCGCTCGCGATCGAAGAGAACGAGGAGCCACCGAAGGAGCGGGTCCGGACGCCTCACAGGCTTAGGGTCGTCCCCGAAGACGAGTACGTCCGTTAAGGTTTAGTAACGCCGTTGTTTGGACGCAGCTCTGGATCACCTCATGCGCTTTACAGCGGCGTTACTAATATACGAATCCCGTGCGAACTGCCGGGCGGGCAAACTTGAAGCCGTCGCTGCCGACGGTATAAAGATAGACGTTCGGAATCAGCGGATCGCCGCTGACGTTGAACGCGAACTGGCCGACGAGGGTCGTGAAGGTGCCCCCCGACTGCAGCGATATCAGCAGCGCGTTGCGCGACGTCGCGTTGCCGCGTTGCGAGGCCGAGATCAAGAGCTGCGCGGCAGCGTATCCGTAGGCCGATTGCGTGGTGATTTGGCTGACCTCGCGCTCGAAATCGGTCACGAGCTGCACGGCACTTGGAACCCGGTCGATCGGCGGCATCGGCGAAGCGATGTAGGCTCCATCGAGCGTTTTTGCATACGTCGAGATCGTGTCGGAGTTGTAGAACCCGTCGGCGGCTCCAAAGTCGCCGGCGTAACCTGCCACGCGTAACGCGTCGGCGATCGGCCCCATCTCGGCGGTCTTTCCAGCGAGGAAGACGTAGCCCGGCGAACGGTCGAGTACCGTCCGCGCGGCCTGCGCCGGATCGGTCTTCGCGAGCGGAAAGAGCACGAGATCGGCGGGATGCTTGTCGTTTCGCGCCTGATTGACGAAGCCGCTGCCGACGTCGTAACCATAGTCACCATCGAACGCGATCGCGATCACCGGAACGCCGCGCTTGCGCTCGAGCGCAGCGATCGCAAAAAGCCTTCCGGCGGCGCTGTCTTTGGCGGGCAACCGGTAGACATTGTGATATCCCCGCTTGGTTACCGCATCGGCCGTGACGGTCGGCACGATTACGGCAAAACCGACGTTGGCGTACCGTGAGAGCGCTGCGAGCGTCATCGGCGCGGTGAGATTCCCGATCATTCCGATCACGGTGAAGTCGGCCGCTGCGACGTTGGCGTTGGAGGCGGCGAGTCCAGGATCGTTACGGTCGTCGAGCGGACGCATTGCCCACGCGTGCGAGATCGGCGCGTTGAAACGATTCTGCTCGTCTACGGCGGCTTGAACGCCTTTGACGACCTCCTGGCCGTACTTTTGGAGCGGCCCCGAGAGCGTGACGTTGACGGCGATCGTGAGCTGTTGCAAATATTGCTGCGGGGAAACAATCGGCTGCAGCGGACGGACTTGCGCACCCGCCCGTACGGCCACGCCGCTCGCGGCCGCCGCGGATGTGGCCGCGATAAAGTCGCGCCGTCTCACACGTATCCGCCGACGGTGGTGATCAAGAAAAAAACCGAAAACGTCATGTTCGAGATAAAGACCCGTTCGTTGATAACGAAGAGGTTCGCGCCGCTTCGAAAGAGATGCTCTTCGTAGATGATGAGAACTGCGACTGAGAGCACGCCGAGAAAGTATGCCGGGCCGGCGGCTGCGAGCAGGCCCGCGCCGCCTAAGAGCAGCAGCATCGCGGCGTGCAATACGATCGGGAGCACGCGTCCGCTCGCTTCGCCGAAACGCGCGGGCAGCGACCGAATGCCTTGCGCTTCGTCGACCGCCAGATCCATCAGCGCGTAGATGATGTCGAATCCCGCGACCCAGATCGTGACCGCTGCGAAGAGCAGCAGCGCGGGCAGCGTGATCGTCCCGGCGATGCCGATGTAGGCGCCGAGCGGCGCGAGCCCGTCCACCGCCCCGAGCACGAAGTGACTCGCCCAGGTGAAGCGTTTGCAGAGCGGATAGATCAGCAAGAGCAGCGCCGCGACCGGCATCAGCTTCACGCAGAGCGGATTGAGCATCCACGCCGCCCAGAGCAGTAACGCTAGGCCCGCGAGGCTCGCCCAAACCATCGCCGCCGGCGGAAGCGCACCGCTTGCGAGCGCGCGGCGCGCGGTCCGCGGATTGCGCGCGTCAATCTCACGGTCGAGGAAGCGATTTGCGGCCATTGCCGCGGTTCGCGCACCCAGCACCGCAAGCGTGATCCATCCAAGCGCTGCCGGGGACGGAATGCCGCGCGCCGCCAAGATTGCGCCGACGTACGCGAACGGCAGTGCGAAGAGCGTGTGCTCGATGCGAATCTCTCGCAGAAATAGACCGAGAACCTTCACCGGCGCGGTCCTTGTCCTGACCAATCGTCCGGCGCAAGCGCACGCTCGATGCGGTCGAGGCCGTACGCATGCCATCGCTCGCTGACGAGGCGCCGCGTTGCGTCGTCCATGATCATCTCCGGCGGCCACGCGCGCGTGTAACCTTCCGACGCGTCCTTACGCGTCGCGTCGACGCCGATCTTCGTCCCGTATGCGACGCTATACGATCCGTGGTCGAGATCGTCGACAGGGCCCGGCATCGTCACGAGGTCGCGCTCGGGCGCCAAGTTGTTCAGTACGAACCACGCTACGTGGCGCGCGTTCTGAACGTCGACGTCGGCGTCGACGACGATCAAGACGCGCGTCAGCATCATCATGTGCCCGAGTCCCCAGAGCGCGTTCATCACCTTCTTTGCCTGACCTGGATAGGATTTCCGAATCGAAACGATCGCGAGGTTGTGAAAGCCGCCCTCGACCGGCAAATTCATGTCGACGACTTCGGGCAGCATCGCCTGCAGGATCGGCAGGAAGATGCGTTCGGTAGCTTTGCCGAGCCACGCGTCCTCCATCGGCGGCTTGCCGACGACCGTCGCTGCGTACACGGGGTTGCGCCGGTGGGTCATGCACTCTACGTGAAAGGTCGGGTAGCGATCGGCCGGGCTATAGACGCCGGTATGATCGCCAAAGGGCCCCTCGACGCGCAGATCCTCGTTGTCGACGTACCCTTCGAGCACGAACTCCGCCTCGGCCGGCACCATCAGATCGACCGTTTTAGCGCGGACGAGTTCGACCGGTTTCCCGCGCAAGAGCCCCGCGAATGAAAATTCATCGAGCAGCGGTGGAAGCGGTGCAGTCGCCGCATAGGTGAGCGCCGGGTCGGTGCCGATCGCGACCGCGGCGGGAATCTTCGAGCCCGAAGCGTCGGCGTGCGCGCGCCCATGCTTGTGGCGCTGCCAATGCATCGCCGTCTGCGTCGCGTTAAAGACTTGCATGCGGTACATGCCGGCGTTGAGACGGCCGGTGCGCGGGTCTTTGGTGATTACCAGCGGCAGCGTGATGAACGGCCCAGCATCGAGCGGCCAGGTCGTGAGCACCGGAAGCTTGGTGAGGTCGGGCGTCGCGACGACGTCCTGAACGCGGCCTTCGCGAACGATTTTCGGGATCGCATTTGCGAGCGGCGCGAGCGCGAGTGCGCCGCGCACCTTTCCGACCAGCGATCCGTCCGGAGGCGTGAAATCGATGAGCTTACGAACGCGCGCGCCGATTTCGTCGAGCTGCGCCGCGTCGAGCGCCATCGCCATCCGGCGACGCGTACCGAATTGATTCGTGAGGACCGGAAAGCTCGAACCCTTGACATTCGTGAAGAGCAAAGCCGGGCCGCCGGCTTTCACGACGCGATCGCTGATCTCGCTGATCTCGAGCCTTGGATCGACGCTCGTCCCGATGACGTGCAGTTCGCCGGCGCCGCGCAGCGCGTCGATGAACTCGGAGAGCGAACGAAAAGGCATGGCGTCTTGACTTACGCGTCGAGGCGCCGCGAGACCCCTCTAGTCTTTATGGGATGGAAGCGCAGCCACGAAGCGCGCGCCCCCGGAGGGCGCCTCAACCGCGGTGACGGTACCGTCGTGCGCGCGTGCGATCCAGCGCACGATCGCCAGACCAAGACCCGTGCCGGTGCCGTCGTTCGACCGGCGATAGAAGCGTTGGAAGATCCGCTCGCGGTCGGCGGCCGGAATGCCGTCGCCGTCGTCGTCAACGACGATCTCGCAAAGCCGGCCGTTCTGCCGCGAAGCGATCGTAACGCTTCGGCGAGCGTGGCGAATCGCGTTTTCGAGAAGATTACGCGCCAGCTCGCGCAGGCGCCGCTCGTCGCCGTCGACGATTGCGCTCGCCGGCGAGCTCGTCAAATCGATGCCGCGTGCCGCCGCAGCCTGGGTCGTCTCGCGCGAAGAGCTTACGACCACGGCGGCGAGATCAACGGGCTCGCACTGAAGCGCTCGACGCCGAGGGTCGCGTGCGAGCGTCAACAAGTCGGTTACGACGGCCGACGCTTCGAGCGCGCTGCGCGCGATCGTTTCAAACGCGCTTTGCGCTTCAACGGAGGCCGACGTACGCGCGGC
>JBAUMX010000056.1:0-49335 GCA_049578945.1 Candidatus Cybelea sp.
CGCTCGGGGCATGTTCCTTCGACTCCGCTCCCTACGGTCGCTTCGCTCAGAATGACAATTTGGCGATGCCGCCGCGCGATGCGCAAGTGTTGCGGTCGCTCGCGCGAACCGGCGCCGGCAAGATCGAGCACGTCGTTTTCATCGTGCAGGAGAATCGCAGCTTCAACAATCTCTTCATGGATTATCCCGGCGCGTACACCGTTTCAAGCGGCAAGGACTCCAAGGGTGGCACGATTGCGCTCAAGCCGGTCAGCCTGAGCAAGGAGTACACGATCGACCACTCCACGATCGCGATGTTTGCGGCGTGCGACGGAAAGGGAACGCTGCCTGGGACGAAGTGCCGGATGGACGCCTTCGACAAAGAGTTCTTCGACGAGACGAGATTGAGGCACCCGCAGTACGTCTACGCGCCGCGCAGCGAGTCGAAACCGTACTGGGATATGGCGCGCGAGTGGGTGCTCGCCGACCATACGTTCCAATCGCAGCTTGACGAGAGCTTCGTCGCGCACCAATATATCATCGCGGCGCAAGCGCAATCGGCCGTGAATCTGCCGAACGGTCCGTGGGGCTGCCAGCCCGGACCGAGCAGCTTCGTCGGTACGATCGACGCCGATCGCACCAACGGTCCCTCCGAGCTGCCGTGTTTTGACTATCAAACGCTCGGCGACGAGCTCGACGCTGCGAAGCTCTCGTGGCGATTTTACTCGAGTCAGTACAGTACGCCGTCGAGCGGCAACGGTGCCGTCTGGTCGAGTTATCAAGCCGTCAAACACATCTACTATGGACCCGACTGGGCAAACGTGATCTATCCGCAGAAGCAGTTTCTGCTCGACGTGCCGGCCGGAAAGCTCGCAAGCTTCACCTGGATTACGCCGATCTGCGCGAACTCCGATCACGTGAACTGCGGCGGCGGTCACGGCCCGTCGTGGGTCGCAACCCTCGTCAACACGATCGGCAAGAGCAAGTTCTGGAACTCCACGGCGATTTTCGTGCTGTGGGATGACTGGGGCGGGCTCTACGATCCGGTTGCGCCGCCGTTCAAAGATTACGACGGTCTCGGCTTTCGCGTCCCGCTGATCGTGATCTCGCCGTACGCGAAGAAGAACTACGTCTCGCACGTGCAGTACGAGACGGCGAGCGTGCTACGCTTCGCCGAAGACCTCTTCGGCCTCGGTCACCTCGCCGCTGCCGACCGCCGCGCGACCTCGCCGGCCGCCGATTGCTTCGACTTCACGCAGCGCCCGCGCGCGTTCGTGCGCATTCGGTCGCCGGAAGGGCGGGACTTCTTCTTGCGGCAAGGGCGCGACGACCGCATCCCCGATTACGAATAGAGGCGGGCGCTTTTGCAGCGCCCGCCCTCAGTCTGCGCTAAAAGGCGCCGATTCCGTTGGGCGTTCCCCACCCATCGGGAGCGGAGTAGCTTTTGTACTGCTTCGTTCCGGCTTGACAGAGATAGCTGCCGGCCAGGCTGGCCGGACAACCAGACACCGTGCCGCTCGTGATCTCGTGAAGATCCTTCTTGAGCGCTTTTTTCTTGAGCGTCCAGAAGCCCTCGGCGGCGTTCACCTTATCCGCATTACCCGCCAATGCGAAGATGCTGGCCAACAGTGGGGACGAGATACTCGTGCCCATCACGGTGAACCAACCGTGGTACGGGCCGAACGTGTCGTACTCGGCAACGCCCAGCGCCACCGCTGCGACGTCGTTCATCGTGCGGGAGCTGCACCCGGGATCGTGTTGCCAGGAAGGCTTGGTGACGCCCGACGCGCAGCCTACTCCGGTGTCGGGCCAAACCGATTCAGTATACGACGAGCCGTGCTTATGCAGAACCGTACCGCCGGCCGAAATGACGCTTGCGAGCGCCGCCGGGGCTTGCGTGCCGTAGCCGAAATCGCCGGCTGATGCGAGATAGACGACGCCCGGCTTATCGAAGAACTTAGAATTGACGCAATCGTTGTGGCCGGTACAGCCCCAGCTGTTGCTGACGATGTGCGCGCCGAGCTTCACCGCTTCGGCTTCAGCCGTTTGGAGACTCCCCGTGGTGGCGCCATTCGCTTCGACCAGATAGATCGTGCATTTCGGACAGATGGCCGCGACCATCTCGATATCGAGGTCGTCTTCGAGACACCAGCTGGTTTGCGAGCCCGAACATGAAGCGGGATAGTTGCCCTTCTCTCCCTTCTCATTGTATTTGACGAACTTCGCTTTGCCGAGGTTGAACTCACTGCGATACATCGCAAGGTCGGTGGCGGCGTTCGGATTGTCATATGCATCCACGATCGCGACGATCTGGCCCGCGCCATTGGTGGACGACGGAAGGTTGTAGGCGGCCTGAAGATCGGGCGGCCCAAATCCGGCCACATCGGGTCCGGACTTGCTGCCCATCAGCAGCACGTCGCAATGCGCGAAACCGGGCGGCACGTCCGGACAGACTTGTTTTGCCTCTCCGGTCGCCTTCCAATACGGAATCGAGGTACTTTGTACCGGCGTTAGGCCGGCGGTTGCCGGCAGATTCGAAGAGCCGCCGGCGCTACAGGCCGCAACGGTAAGTGCCGCAATAACCGGCGCCGCGAGTTTCATAGGTATGTTCACGGGAGAGCTCCTTTCTATTCCTAGAACGCATGGGTGCCGTCGGGCGTTCCCCAGCCCGCCGGGGCCGAGTAGTCGCGGTACTGCTTCGTCCCGGCTTCGCAGATGTAGCTGTCTTGCAGGCTAGGCGGGCAGTCGGAGACGCGCCCACTTGTTATCGCGTGCAGATCCTTTTTAAGGGCCCTCTTTTTGAGCGTCCAGAAGGTTTCACCGGCGTTTAGCGTGCCGGCGTTCCCCGCCAGCGCGAAGACGCCGGCCAGCAGCGGCGACGAGATGCTCGTGCCCATGACGGTGAACCAACCCTTATACGGACGAAACGTGTCGTACTCCGCGACGTCGCGTGCGACGGCCGCGACATCGTTCATGGTGCGGTACGGGCAACTCGGATCGTGCTGCCACGATGGTTTGGTAAAACCCGAAGCGCAGCCCACGCCGGTGTCGGGCCAGACCGTTTCCCGATACGACGAGCCGTTCTTATGCAGAATCGTTCCGCCGGCGGAGACGACACTTGCAAGCGCAGCGGGCTCCTGCGTACCGTAGCCGTAGTCACCTGCGGAAGCGACGTAGAGGACGCCCGGCTTATTGAAGTGCTTCGGGTCGAGACAGGGATTCAATCCCGCACAGCCCCAGCTATTGCTGACGATGTGCGCGCCCAGTCTCACGGCAGTCGATTCGGCCCGTTCGAGGCTTCTGGCGTTCGAAAGGTTCGCTTCGATCAGATACGTCGTGCACTTCGGACAGACCGCCGCAACCATCTCGATATCGAGATCGTCTTCGAGACACCAGCCCGCAAACGAGCTCGGACACGCTGTGGGATAGTTGCCCTTCTCACCCTTCTCGTTGTACTTGACGAACGTGGCCTTGCCGAGATTAAACTCTTTTCGGTACGCGGCGAGGTCGGAGGCGGCGTTCGGATTGTCGAATGGATCGACGATGGCAACGATCTGTCCCGCACCGTTGGTCGACGACGGCAAGTTATACGCCGCCTGAAGATCCGGCGGTCCGTATCCGGCGACGTCCGGTCGGCTCTTCTTGCCCATGAGCAATAGGTCGCACTGCACGTAGCCGGGCGGCGCGTTCGGACAAACCTGCGTTGCCTCTCCGTTCGCTTTCCACTGCGGAATCGAAGCACTCTGTGTGGACGTTACGGCTGCCGTGAACGGCAGATTCGAAGAACCACCGGCCTTACAGGCCGCGACCGTAAGCGCAACAATAATCGGCGCGGCGAACCTAGAACGCATTGGTGCCGTTGGGTGTTCCCCACCCAGCTGGGGCTGAGTAGCCGCCGTCTTGGCCGGTTCCCGCGCTGCACAGATAGGTGCCGCGCAGGCCCGCGGGACAGCCCGAGACGAGCCCGGTCGTGATCTCATGCAGGTATTTTTTTTCGTGCTTTCGGCTCAGATTCCAGAACCGTTCACCGCCGTCGTTTCCGGCTGCGTCGCCGGCCACGCCGAAGATGCCCGCGATCAACGGCGCGGAGACGCTCGTTCCGCTTACGAGGATCCATCCGTGATGGTGGAAGCTGTCGTACTCGGCCGCGTCCTTGGCGACGGCTGCTACGTCGTTCATGGTGCGGTACGGACAACTTGGATCGCTCTGCCACGCCGGCTTGACCCGATCGCTGCAGCCGGCGCCCGAATCTCTCCAAACGTTCTCGCTATACTGCGAGCCGTTCTTGCCGAGCACGGTTCCGCCAACCGCAACGACCGTGTCGAGCGAGGCGGGTGCTTGCGCTCCATAACCATAATCTCCGGCCGAAGCGACGTACGTTACGTCGCTCTGCGCGAAATCCTCCGGGTTGACGCAGCCGTTCGACCCGGGGCCGCAGCCCCAACTATTGCTGACGATGTGGGCACCGAGCCGCACCGCGCTCAACTCGGCAATCTGCAAATCGTTCGGAAAGTCACTCTGCGCCTCAAAGAGGTAGATCGTGCACTTCGGGCAGACGGCCGCGACCATCTCGATGTCGAGATCCTCTTCGAGCCCCCACCCGCTATTGGTCGCGGGGTAGTTTTTCTTTTGCCCCTTTTGGTTGTATTTCGCGAATTTGGACGAGCCAAGGTGAAACGCAGCGCGGTACGCCGCCAGATCGGCGGCCGCGTTCGGATTGTCGTACGCGTCGACCACCGCAACCAGCTCGCCCGACCCTTTGCTCGCCGGCGGAAGATTGTAGGCCGCAAGAAAATCGGCCGCTTGCCAGCCGGCGATCGACTTGTGTGCACCGTTCATCAGCAGTGCATCGCAGTGCGCGCGCGGGGGCGGCTGCAGCGGACACGCAGCTCGCGCGGCTCCGGTAGCCTGCCACTCCGGAATCGTGCGCGCCGGTATTTGAGCCTCGGGGACGAGCGGCGAAACGTTCGAAGAGCCGCCGGCATTACACGCCGTCATCAGGAAGACTGCAACCAGCTGCGCCGCAAGTTTCAAGGGGTGCACGAACTCTCTTCCGCTCTTTGGCGTTGTCTGGGATGGTAGGGGTTAGGTTCGCTCGAACTAGCCACCTGCGAGTATGGGTCGGCGGCCGAGCGCCAGCCCGTCTTGTTTTGAGACGTCCGTTTCGCTACGGAAGGAAGGCGATGCTCGTGGAGCATTTGGCTCGCACAATCAAGCGACGTTGGTACGTCGCAACACTATCTGCTGCCGCTTTTGCATTGGCGGCGTGCGCCGGCACAACATCTTCCCCGATGCTGCCTAACGCGGAAGCGAATGCAATCGCGCGATCGCTTAACAGCAGCGGTTCCGGAAAAATCCAACACATCGTCTACGTCGTTCAGGAGAATCGCAGCTTCAACGATATGTTCGAGGGGTATCCGGGCGCTTATACCGTCTCGCAAGGCAAGATGTCGAACGGCCAGACGATCGCGCTGCAGCCGATCTCGTTAAAGACGTCGTACGACATCGATCACTCCGCAGGCGCAATGTTCCAAGCTTGCGACGGGAAGGGTAAGCTCCCCGGAACGAAGTGCAGGATGGACGGCTTCAATCGCGAGGAGCAGTTCGGCGGCCCCGATCACGGACAGTACGGCTACGTACCGCACAGCGAATCGAAGCCGTACTTCGATATGGCGCACGAGTTCGTCTTGGCCGACCGGATGTTTCAGTCGCAGCTCGACGAGAGCTTCGTCGCGCACCAATACATCATCGCTGCTCAGGCGATGTCGAGCGTTGACGTTCCCGACTCGGGGACCTGGGGCTGCGCCGCCGGAGACTACGCGACCGTTTCAACGATATCGCAAGACCGTAGCTACGGCACCCCGCAGCGTCCCTGCTTCGACTATGAAACGCTCGGCGACGAGTTCGACAAGGCCAAATTGGAGTGGCGATTCTACACGAGTCAGTACACCGAGCCGCTCGGCGGCTTCTGGTCGGGATATCAGGCCGTCAGCCACATCTTCAACGGACCCGACTGGAAGAAAGATATCATCACGCCGCAGAACCGCTTCCTGAAAGACGTTAAGAAGGGAAAGCTCGCGAGCTTCACGTGGATCACGCCGACGTGCGAGGATTCCGATCACCTGGACTGTGGGGGAGGATTCGGACCGTCATGGGTTGCTTCGGTCGTCAACGCGGTCGGCAAGAGCAAGTTCTGGGATTCCACCGTGGTGTTCGTGCAATGGGACGATTGGGGCGGCATGTACGAGCCCGTCGCCCCGGAGTACAAAGGTTACGATAGCTTGGGATTCCGCGTCGGTTTAATCGTGATCTCCCCATACGCGAAGAAGAACTACGTCTCTCACGTGCACTACGAAACCGCAAGCGTGCTGCGCTACGCTGAGGATCTCTTCGGCCTCCCGCAAATGACGGCGGCCGATAAACGGGCAACCTCACCGGCCGGTGATTGCCTCGATTTCTCGCAGGCGCCGCGCAAGTTCGTGCCGATCAAAGCGCCCAAGGACGCGAACTTCTTCTTGAATCAGCCCGTTGATCCGCGAATTCCGGATACGCAATGACCCGCCTCACGCCGGTTGCAATCGCGGGCGCGCTCGCGATTGCTCTCGGCGGTTGTTCGTTCGCTTCACAAGCTCCGGGTGAGACGGCACTTTTACCATCCATGCGGAGCGCCACCGTCCTGCGCGACCTAAACGGGACCGGCGCGGGAAAGATCGCCCACGTCGTCTACATCGTTCAGGAGAATCGCAGCTTCGACAACATGTTCCACGGCTATCCGGGTGCGGATACGGTCGGCAGCGGCAAGAACTCCCACGGTGAAACGATCAAGCTGCAGCCACGCACGATGAAGACCTCTTATGAGATAGATCACTCGGCACAAGCGATGTTCGCGGCGTGCAACGGGACTGGTAAGCTGCCCGGCACCGACTGTCAGATGAACGGATTCAACAACGAGGGCTCGTTCGGCGGTCCAGTGAACCCGGAGTATGTCTACGTGCCGCCCCGCGAGTCGAAGCCGTACTTCGACATGGCGCATGAAGGCGTTCTTGCCGATCGGATGTTCCAATCACAGCTGGACGAGAGCTTCGTCGCGCACCAGTACGTCATCGCCGCGCAAGCGGCATGGAGCGACGATCTGCCCTACGGCGCGTGGGGCTGCGGCGGCGGCAGCACCGACTACGTATTTACGATCACGAAAGATCGAAACCCGATGGGTCCGAAGATCTCGCCGTGTTACGATTACCAAACGCTCGCCGACGAGCTCGATAAGGCCGGGCTTTCGTGGCGTTTCTACGCCGCGACGTACGGGAGCGAGTCGAGCGGCGAAGGCGCCGAGTGGTCGGCCTTCCAAGCGATCAAACACATTCGCTACGGGCCGGATTGGAAGAAGGTCATTCACCCAAACTGGAAGTTCATCACCGACGTGCGCGCCGGCCACCTCGCCAACTTCACCTGGATCACGCCGGTCTGCGACGACTCGGATCACGTGAACTGTTACGGCGGTTACGGGCCGTCGTGGGTCTCAGCGCTCGTCAACACAGTCGGCAATAGCAAGTTTTGGGACTCGACCGCAATCTTCATCCAGTGGGACGATTGGGGCGGCCTCTACGATCACGTTCCGCCGCCCTACAAAGATCGCGACAGCTTGGGATTCCGCGTTCCGCTGCTGATTCTCTCGCCATACGCGCGGGAGAACCGCGTCTCGCACGTCCCGTACGAAACAGCGAGCGTGCTGCGCTTTGCCGAAAATCTCTTCGGCCTTGGCCAGCTCGCGCCCGCCGACAAACGCGCGCACTCACCGGCCGAAGATTGCTTCGACTTCTCGCAGCAGCCGCACAAATTCGTGCCGATCGCAGCGCCGCTCCCCCCGAAGTTCTTCATGCACAACCGCGATTCAGAGAACTACTTTGCACCCGACTACGAATAGGACCGGTATGCGGCGTTTAAGCGCGCTGCGTGCCGCACTGCTCTGGATGGCCTTGGCGCCGGCCGCATGCGGTCATGGCGATACGGGGACGCTGCCGTACATGCGCAGTGATGCGGCGCTGCGAGCAGTCGACGCGACCGGCGCGGGAAAAATCGCGCACGTCGTCTACATCGTGCAGGAGAACCGCAGCTTCGATAACCTTTTTGAAGGTTACCCAGGCGCGGATACGGTCTCGAGCGGCAAGAACTCGCAGGGTCGGACGATCGCGCTTGCGCCAACGAGTTTGACGCGCGTCTACGAGATCGATCACTCGGCTTCGGGCATGATTGCAGCCTGCGACGGAACCGGCAAGCTCCCGGGCACGAAGTGCCGGATGGACGCTTTCGACAAGGAGTTCTCGCGCGGCGGCCCTCCCAATCCGCAGTACGTCTACGTTCCGCACCAAGAGACCAAGCCGTATTGGGCGATGGCGCACGAATGGGTCTTGGCCGACAAAATGTTCCAGTCGCAGCTCGACGAGAGCTTCGTCGCACACCAATACATCATCGCCGCGCAAGCCAACTCGAGCGCCAACGTTCCGACCGGTTTGTGGGGTTGCGGGGGCGAGCCGGGCGACGAGGTGCAGACGATCACGCAGCAGCGCACCTACGGCAAGAGTCAGCGGCCGTGCTTCAACTACGAAACGCTCGGTGACGAGCTCGACGCGGCGAAACTCCCCTGGCGTTTCTACACGAGCGTCTACACTGGAGCGCCGAGCGGTTTCTGGTCGGGGTACCAGGCCGTCAAGCACATCTTTCACGGACCCGACTGGAGCAAAGACGTCATCACGCCGCCCAAGCAGTTCCTCATCGACGTGGCGGCCGGAAAGCTCACGAGCTTTACGTGGATCACGCCCTTCTGCGCCAACTCCGATCATATGATGTGCGGCACCGGGTACGGACCGTCGTGGGTCTCCGCGCTCGTCAACGCGGTCGGTAAGAGCAAGTTCTGGGGCTCGACGGTCATCTTCGTGCAGTGGGACGATTGGGGCGGCTTCTACGACCACGTGCCTCCGCCGTTTAAGGGCTACGACGGCACCGGCTTCCGCGTTCCGCTGCTCGTGATCTCGCCGTACGCGAAGAAAGACTACGTTTCGCACAAGCAGTACGAGACCGCCAGCGTACTGCGTTTTGCCGAAGATCTTTTTGGCCTCAATCAGCTCGCAGCTGCCGACAAGCGCGCAACCTCGCCCGCGACAGACTGCCTAGATTTCTCGCAGATGCCGCGTGCGTTCGTGCCGATCAAGGCGCCGAAGGGAGAGAAGTTCTTCTTGCGCCAGGGCACCGACTACCGCATGCCCGACTACGAATAGCCGGTCGCCGAAACGGCTCGATCGTCCTACGGCGGCGGTACGATCTCGAAGTCTTGTGGTGAAATGGTTTTCAAATCTCTCGAGTCGCCGCGCGTCCACGTCGGCGCGCCGTAGCGGTCGTTCACGAGGACGACCACGTTGTCGCAGCAGCCGGTATCGAACACGTAGAGCCCGTACGTCTTCATGGCCTGCGCGACGATCTTGGCCTCTCGGTCAAAGCCGTCGATATTAAACGAGCTTTTGAGACGAGCGTGAGCGCCGTACGGCATCGGGGTTTCGCCCGAAGGTCCTCGATATCTCAAGCCGTCGGTGCAGCGTTCGATGGCAGCCGGAGAGACACACTCGGTCTCAGAGAGCGTGTCCGCGACGGCGTCCCAGCCAATCGCATGATTGATGACACCGGCAGCGAGTTCTTCGGGCCGGATCGCCATCAGACCGATCGGAAGACCGGTGGCAGTCGACGCATTGGTTTTCGGACGAACGAAGGGCCTGGTGAGATTGACGTGCAGATTGCTGTAAACCGACAACTCGCCGCGTGCGTTGTAGGTCGTTTCGTAACCCTCGTAGTACTGACAGGTTCTCGTCTCCAGTACGAGCGAGTGGCCGTCGGATAACGGCTCGATGTAGAAGTTCGGTTCCCATGGAATCGGCGAGACCGGCTGATGCCAGTGGACCTTCGGTCGAACCGGAACGCGCGGCGTCGCGTTGTTCGCATCGTTAATGAACTCGTTGGTTGGAACGGTCGCCTCGAATCCGCCGTCCCCGCCGGCCGCGATCGTGGCTGCTAGCCACGCCGAGCTGCGCGGATCCGGCGAAACGCCGGCGACGTTCTTCTGCCAAACGTTGCCGCTGGGGTAGGGACAACCGAGAAAATCACCCTTCATCGAGCCCGCGACCCGGACGACTTGAGGATGAAGGCGCGCGCCTGATGCGGGTGGTACCCCGACAAAGCCTGCGAAGAGCAGAATCGAGGTCGTGGCGACGATCAGCGCGACCAAACCCGTCTCGCGCCGATTCCAACTTGTTTGCAGCATGGACGCAAATTCACTTTTTTCTTCGGCGCTCTCCCTCGTCTTATCGTCCCCAGTTACGGCGGGGCCGCCGGTCCCGGGACGCGCGTCGAAAGCCCCAATAACTGAGGTTCGAATAGACCATGAGGGGCGCGCTCGCAAAGATGTATCGTCTTAATATAGTTGGCGCTACCTGAGGAAAGGTTGCTTATGGGCGTGCAGACGTCCGTTTCCGATCGATCGACGTCGTTTTTGATGGACGTCTCTCGCGACATTACCTACGACGTTACACAACTGACATCTCACGTCTTCGATACCGACGTGACGGCGCTCGCCGATCTGGTTGGGCGGCGCCCGCTCTTGATTGCGTTTGACGAGATCGTGTACGTCCTGTACGGCGCGACGATTCGCGCCTACTTGGAACGCCACCTCAACGTTTTCAAGACGGTCATCCTCAAAGCGGGGGAAGCGAACAAGAACTTCTACCAAGTCGAGCGCGTCTGCGAAGCGGCGATTTCAGCCGGCCTTCCGCGCAACGGAGTGATGATCGGCGTGGGCGGCGGGGTCGTGCTCGATATCGTCGGCATGGCCGCGGCGCTCTATCGGCGGGGCGTCGACTTCGTGCGGATTCCGACCACGCTGCTCGGCATGATCGACGTGGCGGTCGGCATCAAGCAAGCCGTGAATTTTGGCCAGAGGAAGAACGTTCTCGGGACCTTCTATCCGCCGATCGGCGTCCTCAACGATCCCACGTTTCTGCAAACCGCGTCGCGTCGCGATCTTGCCGGCGGCGTTGCCGAGATGATCAAGATCGGTCTAATCGCAGACCGCGTGCTCTTTTGCCTGTTGGAACAATATCTGGAACGCTTGATCGAAAGCTCTTTTCAAAAACCGGCAGCGGCCGCGCGCGAGATCCTGGAGCGCTCGCAGTACGCGATGATGACGCAGCTCGCTCCAAATCTTTATGAAAACGACCTCAAACGAGCGGTGGACTTCGGGCACTCATTCAGTCCTACACTCGAGCTGCGAAGCGATTACCGGCTGACCCACGGTGAGGCCGTTGCGCTCGACATGTCGCTGTCGACCGCGATCGCGGTGCAACGCGGGATCTGCGGGCAATCACTATTCGACCGTCTGATCGCCTTGTACGAGACGGTGGGGCTGCCGATAACCGACGACTTGTGCACGGGGCCCCTTTTGATGGAAGCCTTGGTTGACGTCAAGGGCCATCGCGGTGGCGAGCTGAACTTCCCAGTCCCTGCCGGACTCGGAGCCTGCGCGTTCCTGCAGCACGTGGACGCAAACGATTGCCGCGTCGCGTTAAACGCGGTAATGCGGCGGGCTCATCCGAGTGTTCTAGCGGCGAGCTCGTAGCTCGATGCCGGTCATCGTCGTGGATGCCGGCGGCACCTACCTTCGCTTCGCCGTCGCGGATGATGCCGGCATGCTGCACAACTATTCGCGCCGGCGCATACCAAATTCGCAATCCTACTTCGGGTGCGCGTTCGTTTGGGAATCGATCGTCGAGTCAATCGTGCGTTACGTCCGAGAGGTGGAGAACGAAGCGCGAACCGGGGATGCAATCGCCATTGCGCTGCCTGGCCCGGTCGTGGACGGTTGCCGTCTCGTCGCCGCGCCGACCATCACGGGCCGGTATCACTCGATCCCGGATATTACCGGCTCGCTTGCGGCGCAAACGGGTCGAAAAATTTATCTGCTCAACGACGTGTCGGCGGCCGCATGGTACCTCGGTGAACGCCTCGACGCGCAGCGTTTCTTCGTCGTCACCGTTAGCAGCGGCATCGGCGGCAAGCTCTTCGATCGCCGGCACTCCGAATGCGTCCTCGACTCGGCGGAGTATGCGGGCGAAATCGGTCATATCGTCGTGGATCCGGCGCCCGATGCTCGGCGGTGCGATTGCGGCGGACGCGGTCACCTTGGTGCAATATCCTCGGGGCGCGGAACCGAGTTATTGGCTCGACGCCTCGCTCGTTCCGAGAGCGATCGCTTTGGTACCTCGCTGATCGCGCGGGCGAACGTCGACCCGGAGCTCATCACGAACGAGCAGCATCTCGTTCCGGCGGCGCTCGAGGGCGATCGTTGGGCACTCTCGGTCATCGAGCGCGCGGCGCGCCCGCTGGCGCAAGTATTGTCGGTCCTTGCCGCCTCGCTCGGGCTCGATTGCATCGTCGTGGTCGGCGGCTTCGCTCAACGGCTCGGCAAAACATATAAGGAAGCGCTGTGCACACATATGTCGGAACTCTTGAGCGCACGGGCCTTTGCGGCAGTCGCAGAAGACCTCGTCCGCGTTTGGAATGACGGCGAGGAAACATGCTTGGCTGGTGCGGCCGCATTCTATCAGATGCGGCGCGCCGTATTATGAAGGTCGCGATCGTCGGGGGAAGCGCCGCCAGCACTCCGGCGCTCTTTCTGACCCCCGAATTTCTAGAGCTCGCTAGCCGGCTCGATGTCACCCTGATCGGGCGCTCCGAGAATCACCTTCGCGCGGTGCGGCGAGCGATCGAGATCCTTACGGGGGGCGCCCATTCGGTGCAATGCTCGACCGATCTGAACGCCGTGCAAGATGCGTCATTGGTGCTGATGCAAGCGCGTTACGGCGGCTACGAAGGTCGTGCTCGGGACGAGCTCTTTCCATTACGCCACGACGTTTGCGGCGACGAGGGGCTTGGCCCGGGCGGTCTGGCGGCGGCCTGGCGGTCGTGGCCGCATCTCTCGAAGGCGCTCCAATCAGTCGCGCAACGCAGCCCGGATGCGAAAGTGCTGCTGATGACCGCGCCACTCAGTTTGCTGGTCAGATGCGCGAATGCGGCGTTTCCGTCCCTCGACGTTACCGGCATCTGCGAGCTGCCGTGGGTCACGCTTCGAACCGTCTGCGAGGCCTTAGACGTGCCCGTCGGCGAGGTCGAGTTTGGCTACGCCGGCGTCAATCACTTGGGCTGGTTCGATCGGCTGCGGCTTGGTTCGGACGATCTGATTCCGCACTACGCTTCGAAGCGACGCGACGCCGAGTTTCCGTCGGCCGACTTCATCTGCTTGCATCATGCGATCCCGCTAAAGTATTTGCTTCTGCATTACCAGCCGGCCGGCGTGCTGCGCCGGCAGCGCGCGGGACCTTCGCGCGCCATCGAACTGCGCGCCATCGCGAATCGTGCGATGCAGTGCTTTCTTAACGGCGCACGCGATGAGATTATCAAGGCGCTCGGCCGGCGTCCGACGCCGTGGTACGCGGACGCGGTCGCCCCGTTCGTCGCCGCTACCGCCGGCCGACCCACCTCGACCATCTTCTTTCTGTCGTTGCCGAATGACGGCTATCTCAAGTTCCTGGCGCCCGATGAGACGCTCGAGCAGCCGTTCGCGATCCAAAACGGGATTCGCCGGAGGTTGGCGCGGCGCGGCAAGCTCGCCGAACCGCTTACGCAGACGCTACAACGTTTCGTCGAGTACGAGCGTTCGGCCGCGCACGCCGTGTTGGCAAACCAGCCCGCAGCGTGCGCGAGCGTGCTCGCGAAACATCCTTGGGTACGCAGCGCCAACGGGATTGAGAGGCTTGCAGCCGACGTTATCGCCGCGATCTAGGATGCTTGCGGCACCATCGCCACCGCTCGGCCATAGTATTGGAGGACGTCTGCGAGGCTCTTTTCCAGCGAAGTTGCAGGCTGGTATCCGGCGGCGCGCAATCGCGTGATATCGGCAACGACGCGCGGCGTGTCGGAGGCGCGGGCGTAGGCCGATTCGACTTCGACCGTATCGCTCAGGCCCGCCTCGCGAATTAGCACTTCCAGAATCCTTGAAACTGCCGTTTCGACACCACTCGCTACGTTATAGACGTTGCCACGCTCTCCGCGCCGCGCGAGCACGATTAATGCCTCGGCGACGTCGCGAACGTCGATGAAATCGCGAGTCGTCGAAAGATCGCCGACTCTCACGCGCGCAGCCGTCGCGCCGGCAGCGACCGCCGCAAGCTGAGCTGAAAATCGCCCGGCGACGTGACGTTCATCCTGACCGGGCCCGAGGATATTAAAGATACGGGCGACGATGAGAGGCAACCCTCGTTCGCGCGCCAGGATGCGCGAGACCTGTTCCTCCGCAAGCTTGCTGACCGCGTAGAAATCGCGGGGCTCGCACGGAGCGTCTTCGGCAATCGGAAGATGCGCCGGTACGCCGTAAACGGAACCGCTCGACCCAATGACGAGCGCGCGCAGGTTCAAGGCAGCCTCACGAACGCTCTCAAACAAGCCGATCGTGCCTTCAACGCTCGTGCCGAACAAGTGATCCGGCGCATCATCGCGCAATCCCGAGGCGAGATGAAAGATAACGTCGGGACGAAACTCCCGCAGAATCGCGCGCATGGCGGAGTGGTCTCGGATATTGCTGGTTACGTACTCATAGCGCCGATCGTTTGAAAGACGCCCGAGGCCCGCGGGCAGCGGAGCGGGGATCCTCGCCGACGGCAACGTTATGCGATGAGTAAACGTGCTACAAAGCTGCGATCGGCCGACTCCAAGGATTCGAATCTCTGGATCGGAGGCGAGCAAAGCCGCGACGAGATAGCGTCCCACGAAGCCTTGCGAGCCGGTAATCAGCGTGCGCGTCATGCTGTCATCTTGGTAACGACGTTCTGCAGCCCCACACTCAGCGGCGTTCGCGGCATCCAGCCCAAAATCTCGTTCGCGTGACCGATGTCGGCGATTAACGCGTATATCTCCGCCATTTTGGGACGGCCCTCTCCAGCCGTCGTAAGAATCGGAATCTTGCGGCGGACCCGTGCCAGGATCGCTTCGGCCAGATGTAAGACGCTGGTGCCGCTGCCCGATCCGATATTGAATACGGCGAGACCGGAAGTCTCGAGATCGCAGGCCAGTAGAATGGCATCGATCAGGTCGCTCACATAACAGTAATCGCGCACCGGCGTCAAATCGGAGAGCACGATTGCGTCGGCCGTTAGCGCCTGGCGAACGATGGTCGGAATCAAAGCATAGCTCTGCTGCCCCGGCCCGTAAACAGAGAATGGCCGTATTATACGCGCGCTAATTTCGAACGTATTCGCAAAGGCGCGAACCATATGCTCCGCTCCAAGTTTTGCCGCGGCATAAGGAGAACGCGGGTCGGGCGTTTGCGTCTCCGCCACGGGCTGAGTTGCGGCCCGGCCGTAGATCTCGGCGGACGAAATATAGACGATTCGCTTGACGTTTGCTTTCAAGCACGCGTCGAGCACCGTGGCAGTGCCGGCGACGTGGATGCGCGCATACCGTTCGGGCGCCTCAAACGAGGCCTGCACCGACGGTGGACCCGCCATATGCACGACGACGTCGCATCCGGCCGCCGCCGCGCAGATCGCATTGAAGTCGGTGATCTCCGCCCGATAGGCCGTTACGTTCTGCGGCGGTTCCCGGACGGCGTCTCCCGGCGCTCCGGCCAGCACGTTGAGCGGAACGTCAAGAGCTGCCAAAGCCTCGACGAGGGCAGATCCGATAAATCCGCCGCCGCCGGTTACGAGAACGCGCGATCTGCGCGCAAGCGGTTTACGCCGGCTGAGGCTGCATAACATCGACGAAAAGCCTCTCGAGGCTGCTCACCATCTGTTTGTCGGTATATCGCTCCAGGTAGCGCTGCCGTGCCGCGATGCCCAAACGCTCGACGGCGGACCGGTCGCGCAGCAAATACTCAAGAGCCGCAGCCAGCGCTCTGGCGTCACCGGGTGGAACGATGAGGCCGGTTTCGCCGTCGGCGACCATCGACGGAATACCGGCGATCGCGGTTACGACTGCGGGCTTTCCCAACGCCATGCCTTCGATAATCGCTTGCGGAAGCGATTCTTCCGTCGCGGCGTGAACCTGAATGTCGATCGCCCGAAAGATATCACCGATTGGGCCGGGATATCCGACGAAGTGCACGCGTGAGCCGAGCCCGCGATCGGCGGCACGCAAGTAGAGCGATCGCGCATAGTCGAGCGGATCCCGCGGATACCCGCAGATCAAAAAGTGAACGTGAGGATCGACCTCACGTAACCGATAAGCGGCCTCGAGCAGAACGAGCTGTCCCTTTCGCGGCGTCAACGAAGCCACTTGGCCAATGACGCGAATTCGGGGATCCGGTGGAATCCCCAGCTCCGCGCGCATCTCATCACGGCTGCGCTCGGCTCTCGGCGGTTCGATTCCATTTGGGATCACCGCGATCTTTCGCGGTCGGAGCAGCGCGCGCCGGATCTGAGCGGCAACCGCCGCGGAGTCGGTGACAATGGCGGAAGCCGCGGTCAGGGCGACCGATTCCGACAAGTGCCACAGCCATAAGGGACGAAATACTTCCAAACCGTACGTCGTGGCCACCACCGGGCGATTCGCAAGAACGGCTGCGGCGACGCCGATTTTATTAGCCGTGCCGCAATGAGTATCGACCACGTCGATATGATTTGCGCGAATGTAGCGCATCAATTTTACGAGCGTCCGCGTGAGTCGCGGCATCGAACGAGCGACCTTCGTAACTGTGCCGTGCGCGCTGGCCGTTCGTGGCGCCGCTTCATTTAGGTTCTGCACCTCGATGTTCGCCGCCGCGAAGTGTGGACGCAGGCTTCCGAATTCGCGCTCGTATGCCGGGTCGATGCGCTTGAGGGTAAGCACGGTTTGATCGAAACGATCCGTGTCGATTCCTTTCGAAAGGCTCAGAAGGCGGCACTCCGCGCCACCGAAGTAGAGCGTGTTCACCACCGAAAGCACGCGCACGCGCTTCACGGCACGCCGTAGTCGCTAGCGGCGCCGTAATCCCCTTCGAAGAGGACGCGCGCTTTCTCGAGTGCGGCGGGATCGTTGATGTCGATCCAACGCTCGCCGTGCCGAAAAGCACCCACCGCTTCGCCGCGTTCGGCTAGAATTGCGAAGAGGTCGCTGATCCCGGTCGCCTTTCCTTCGGGTATGAGAGCGCAAGCCTTTTTCGAAAGTACGCAGGTGCCGCTCGAGACCTGCACGTGAAGGGCGGGCTTCTCGGCATAGGTCGTAACCTGATTCTCGGTTAGCCAAAGCCGGCCGAAGGGTATTTGAACCGGCTCCACGTGAGTCGCAATCGTCGCGGCAAAACGGCCACGGTCGTGAAAATCGACGAGTCGCTGCGGATCGATCGATGCGAGGTTGTCGACGTAGAACATCAGCACGCCGTCCGCGCTACCGACGATCTCTCGCGCCGCGCCCACATTCCCGAGCGGCGTATGCTCTTCGTATACCGCTACTTTTGCGCCGGCACGCGCGGCGGCCGGCGCGACCGAAGCGCGCACGAAATCGGAGACTTCACGCTCTTTGGAGCTTACTGCCACGACAATGTCGCGGAAGCCATGGCGCACGAGCTGCCGCGCGTTCCACTCAAGCAGCGTGAGACCCCGAACCCGAGCCAGCGCCTTATGCGGGCCTCCCGTGCCGGCCCGCATTCGCTCGGACTTTCCCCCAGCCATAATAAGGGCACGCGTTACACCCATGCTTGATTCTACCGATTGGTGTCCGGCAGCAACCAGGGGCTTTCGGTTCATCCCAGGTGACTAACGGCGTCACATTACAACAAGGTCGTCACTTCTTTGCGAGGCTGACCGTTGCGCCGATCGGATCGTTTTCGCCCGAGATGGACTTTACGGGGTTGCCGCCCGACGGGTAATCCCAAAACAGCGTGTTTCCACCATTTTGATCGGGGCCGATCAACTGCGTGCCTAAGCGGTGTTTCGGTCCGCTGTCGACGCGCGGAATCCAGAACTGCTCGACTTCCGTCGAGCCGGTGAGAACCATCGTGGTGACCGTCGTCGCGACGCTTCCGCTGATTGAAAACTGGTAGATCGTGCTCGTGAAGTTGTGTTTGACGGCGACCTGATCGCCGACGGCGAGGTACTTACCGTCCCACTGAACGCCGCCCGGCAAGTAGATCGTCTGATCCACGGCGATGAAGTTGAGCGTCTTGCCGCGTTTGGCTAGCTCGCCGAGCCCGAAGACGCTGTCCAGAGTCTCGCCGTCTACGAACAAGTTCCCGTTGCCGTCGTACGCGCAGAAATAGTAATAATAGATATTCGGGTTCGAGTACGTTGCCGGGGTGCCGCTGGCGTGCCGGTAGACTTCGACGTTGCCGATCCTTTCGGTGGGTCCCCAAAAGTTGGCGACGGCGAGATCTCCCGTCTTGGGATCTACGGAACAGCCGTTCGCCCTGCCGTTGGAATCGATCAGGTTCCGGATCGGGGTGGTGCCGCCGTGAGCGTACTCGGTGATTTGGTGTACGCCCTCGCTCGTGTCGTTGGTGACGTACACATTGCCCGTGTTATCAACGCACAATCCTTCCGGATTGAAGAAGCCGGTCAGCTCTCCGACCGGCTGGTGCCCGTGCTGGTACGTATAGATGTCCACGACTTGCGCTTCCAAGTCGGAGATGTACAGGAGATCGTCGTTTTTTGCCTCGGGAAGGATCCACGACTTTCCCGCCGCCGCGTGCGAGACGAGTCTGCCGTTCGGCGGCGTGATGGACGGCTGCAGCGCCGGCCCGGCGCCGGCACACCCGGCGAACAGACCGGCAAGGACTCCAAGTGCGAGCTGGTACGAACGCATAGCTCCTCCGATTCATAGCGGGGTTTACGCGCATCATAGCATCCTGTTGCACCGCAGCGCAGGCAGGAGCAAGCCTAATGCGCCGTCTCCGCACAGGAAGCCGCGGAAAACATGCGCGGTCGGCAGCGAATTGCTAAGCCATGCCGCCTTGATCCAGCCAAACCGTATCTGCAGCCGCCGGCGTCATCGTGTAAAGAACCCAACCACTAACCCGCAGAGTGCTCCGCCACCGACCAAGGCGGCCTCCGGCACCTTCCATTTCGAGTAAAGAAGGACGAGCGCCGCGGTCAGCACGATCAAACCGAAGAGATCGTGGATCGTGCTGCGGGCCACCAAGTACGACGTCCCGAGCAATACACCGACGACCGCTACGGTGATGCCGCGGACGAAACCCTGCAGCCGTCCGTTGTTGCGGTAGCGCCGTAAGAGCGGCGTGCCGAGCAGCACGAAAATCAGCGATGGCGTAAAGATGCCGACCGTGGCGGCGAGCGCGCCCGCCAGGCTGCCGGTGAGATAACCGACGAACGTGGCCGTGATGACGACCGGGCCAGGCGAGACGATTCCGACCGCAACCGCATCAACGAAGGCCTGATTGGAAATCCAGTGGTACTGGTCGACGACGTAGGCTTTTAGAAAAGGGACGACAACGAGTCCGCTGCCAAAGACGAGCAACCCGGTTTTAAAGAAGAACCAAAATAACTTCGGGACGGCGACGCTGGAATACGTACCTGCCACGATCGGCGCGATCGAGCGCAGCCGCAAATCGGTGGAACCGCGCGCGGCCGCGGATTCGGCGCGGGCTGGTGGCGGCCGATTGAACGCGATGATTCCCAGCGCGCCGGCGAGTAAAAAAAGTGCGATCAACTCCTGTTGCACGGCGATCGTGATCGCACAGGCGACGATTGCAAACGTGTAGGCCAACCACTCGCCCCGCAAGGTCTTGCGGCCGAGATCCCGGCACGATCGTACGA
Source organism: Candidatus Cybelea sp. (assembly GCA_049578945.1). Classification (GTDB taxonomy): domain Bacteria; phylum Vulcanimicrobiota; class Vulcanimicrobiia; order Vulcanimicrobiales; family Vulcanimicrobiaceae; genus Cybelea. Next base: position 19,824 of record JBAUMX010000056.1, read on the forward strand.
CGATCGCAATGACGACCGGCCCTACCCCATAAAAGATCGCTCGCAGCTGCCAGGTGGAACCGAAGCGAACGTAGAGGGCCGCAACCGCGACGACGATCGCGAACGGCGCCGCTGCAAACGCGAGCGCAACGCCCAATGCTCCGAAGACGCCGTGAGTGATGTACCCGCAATAGACGCCCAACTGATATGCGAGCGGTCCCGGACACGCCGTGGCGATCGCAAGCCCTTCGTCATACTCGTCGGCGCCGATCCAGCCGTACTTTTCCACGAGGTCGCGGCGCATGTAGTTCGCCAGGGCTACCGGGCCGCCGAAGCCGGTCAGCCCGAGGCGAAAGAAATACCAGACGAAGGCTCCAAGCGACGCGTCGCGCGTCATATTTTACGCTTCGTCGCGCGTTTCGCGCTCTCATTGAACGCACCGTCCGGGGGTCCGGCTGGTGTTTGCACGGGGGGCTGCGAAGCTCTTCCATCGTGCATGAGGATCGCTGGTGGCGGGGTGCGGTGCTGCTACCGATTTTCGCGAACGCCCCTCACGGCGTAATCTTCGTCGAACGCGCGCAACATATGCGCCGCAACCCAGGGCAGATAGGCCTCCCTGGCGGAGGCGCGGATCCGATCGACGCGGGGGATCCGGTGAGGACGGCGTTGCGAGAACTCTTCGAGGAGATCGGCATTGCCGCCGAGCGCGTCAACGTCGTCGGCCGGCTGCCGGAGCGCAAACAAGCCTCGAATCGCGTGCTTATCACCCCAATCGTTGGCGTGATCGATCCGGGAACGCCGTTTACTCTCGACGGCGAAGAGATCGCCGGCGTCTTCGAGGTGCCCTTAGCCTCGATCGTCACCGCCGGCGCCGTCTACGAGGACGTGAAGCGCAGCGGACTGCGCGGCAGGACGATGTACGCGTTAGACTACGAGTCGTACCACGTCTGGGGCTTCACGGCCGGTATTCTGAAGTCGTTCGTCGACGCATGGACTCTAGCGGAGTCGTCGCTTCGCCGCGCCGTCGAAGCTGCTTGGCGCGAGTAAGCTATACGCCGGAATAGGCTTCGAGATCGACCCCAAAGCCTTTGCTCTTCAGTATGACCGCTCCGTTCTCGTTATAAAGGCGTGCGGGAACTCGCTGACTGATCGGATATCGGTCATAGATCGTTTGAATCTTCACCTCCAGCACGCGATACTTGCGCGGTACCACGATAAGCTGCTGAAGCGGCACGGTGTCTCCCGGCCGCATGATCAGATGCCGGGGCGCTCCCCCAACTGCTCCGTTGAGAAGCATACCGTACGCGCCCACCGGCGTCCACGCGCTATCCGGCATTTGTCGATAGGCCATCGTGTGTTTCGTCGCGCTCGAGTCCAGCGCGAGATCCTTTCCGGCGGTCGCGCCGAACACGGTGATTACGAGGGCGGCCGTGTCGATGTCGACGTCGCCGTCGTTGCGGATTGTCACCTCTACACGTTCGAGGTAGTTGGCCGGCGTTTCGGCGACGCGCTGCGTGTTCATCGAAATGTTCTCGTGCGGCGGTAGGAAGAGCGGAGCGATTCGAGTCTGAAAGACGAAGGTATAGATGGCCCAAGCCCCCGCGGCGATAAAGGCGGCTATCTCTACCCAGAGGCGGGCGCGCTCGAGCGGCGTTTGCTCGAGATGTAAATGGTGGCGTGGCGGCTGGCGTTCGGGCATAAACCCGATCAAACTGTGACGCGAGCTCCGGGCTATCCTGTTGAACGACCGCTACCGTAAGCCCCGACCGCAAACCGGATAGCGGCGCGCAACCAATCGCGGCGTGTATAATGTTGTAATTTAGCGATGGTTGACGCGGTCTTTCGTTCGACGCTCGACACACCGGTTGGTGCCTTACAGCTGGCAGTGAACCGGCAGGGAGTCCTGATCGAGATATTGTTGCCGAATCGAAGACCTGCCGCTGGGTCTTCGACGGCGCTTTCGCCGGAGGCGGCGCAAGGAATGCATGCGGCGCGAACGCAGTTGAACGAATACTTTGAAGGAAAGCGCCGCGTTTTTGATTTACCGCTGCGGGCTGAGGGCTCGCCGTTCGAGCAGCAAGTCTGGAGCAGACTCTTGGAGGTGCCGTACGGAGTGACGACCTCCTACGGCGCAATCGCAATAGCGCTCGGTCTGCTCAACGGCGCACGCGCCGTCGGTTATGCCAACGGTGCAAATCCCATCCCAATCGTGATCCCCTGCCACCGCGTGATCGGGTCGAACGGCGATCTGACCGGCTATGGAGGCGGCTTGCCGTTAAAGCGTGCATTGCTTGAACTAGAGGGCGCCATCCCCGCACCCGACCCGCGCTTGTTCTAGCGCCGGCCGCGCTTCCCAGGCGAAATATCTAGAAACTTCGTGGTTCCACGATTCTCCAAGCGCTAGGCTCGGAGTGTGGTTACCGGCGAAGAATTTGGGGCGCGCCTCAAGCAGCTACGCATCGAGGCAGGTCTTTCCCAAGAGCAGTTAGCCGAACGCGCAGGCATCAGCGTGGGGGCGGTAGGCTCATACGAGCGCGGCTTGCGACGCGCGCCGCACCGCGACACTCTCGCGTTCTTGGCTGAGGCGCTTGGCATTAGCGGCAAAGCATACGACGAACTTGCGGGTGCAGCTGATCGTGGAAGGCAGCGTAAACCAAATACATCCGCTCTCCACTGGGCCCAGGAAACGCTGCCGCTCGCGCTGACCGCATTAGTCGGCCGGGAAGCCGAGCTGGAAGAGCTCGCGACGCTGATGCGCGGGTGCCGACTGGTCACGCTGACCGGTGCCGGTGGCATCGGAAAAACATGCATGGCGCTGCAAGTCGCGAAGGCGTTCGCGGCTACTGAGGCGATCTCTGCATGCTTTGTCCGATTCGCGCAGGTCAGCGATCCTTCGCTCGTTTTGCAGACGATCGTGCAGTCGCTGGGCGTCCAGGAAGTCCCCAATCGTCCGGTGCTCGACACGCTGCTTGCGTCTCTCAAGATTCGAGCGTTGCTGTTGATCCTCGACAATTGCGAGCACGTTCTGGAGCAAGTCGCGCTCGCGGCAGAGGCCTTGTTGTCGCGTTGTCCTCGCGTGCACATCTTAGCCACCAGCCGAGAACCGCTCCGCGCGGCAGGCGAACAAGTCTATCGCTTATCGTCGCTGAGCGAAAAACATGCGATTCTGCTTTTTGCCGATCGTGCTCGAGCCGCCAATGCGGGTTTTGACCTAAGCGAAGAGAACGAACGATTCGTCGGTGCGATCTGCCGCCGCCTAAGCGGGATTCCGCTGGCAATCGAGCTTGCCGCCGCACGAGTAACCGTTTTATCTTTGGCGGAGCTGGCGGCTGCACTCGAAGATCCGCTTCGGATCCTTGTAGGAGGTAAACGAACGGCCCCGCCGCGGCAACGGACGTTACGCGCAGCGATCGACTGGAGCTACGACCTCTTGTCGGGAAGCGAGCGGCGAGTCTTCGAACGATTATCGATTCTTGAAGGGACCTGCACGCTGGCCATGGCCACGAACGCGTGCGGTAGCAACGATCTCGCGACGACCGACGTGATCGATCTCGTCTCGGCACTCGTTAGTAAGTCGCTCGTCGTCGCCGACCACCACAATGCGTTCACTCGTTACAGCCTGTTAGAACCGATTCGACGCTACGCCTACGAAAAGTTTAGCTCCGCTCTTCGGTAGGTAGCCCGGCGTCGACCCAGGCTCGGTAGCCGCCCTCGAGCGCGACCGCGCGGGCGCGCCGCATCCCCTTTTCGGTTCGCATTTCGAGGCGCGCGAGGGCAATTGCTCGAAAACGACGTGCGTGCCGCCTTCAAAAGCGAACCGGGTTCCTATCAAAGGAACGGAGCGGCGAGTATGGCCCGGAGCGAGCCCCGTCGCCGAGACGATGGACGGCAACGTATGGCTTACGGCCTGGCTGCGCCCGCGGCGCGGCGGCGAGTTGGACGTTGCAAAGGCGCAAGCGCTGGGCGCGATGCTGCCTTCGAAGCGAACGTATGCCGAGCGGGCAGCCCTATCACAAGCGACGGATGCCGATCCGGCCGACGTCGAACTGCTCCGCCGTTATTGTGCGGCGCACGGCATCGAAATCGTTACGGAGCACTGGCGTTCGGTCGTCCTAAGCGGACCGATACGCAAGTTCGTCGAGAACTTCGGCGCGACCGCGGGAATCTACCAACTCGACGATAAGCGGCGTTTTAGGCATCGCTCCGGCGGCCTGTCCGCCCCTGCGGAGATCGCCGAAATTCTTCGCGGACCCTTCGGCATTCATCAGTGGCCGCGATCGCACGCGGTCGGAGCGCTGCATAGCGACGTGAAGCCGTTAAGCGCAGCCGAGATTGCGACGCGCTACAGTTTTCCCGATGCGGACGGTACGGGAGTAACCGTCGGCGTGCTGCAAATGCGCGGCGTCTTCAACGCCGGCGACTTTGCGAAGTGCATGCATGCACAAGGCGTCGCCGCCAAAACTCCGGTCGTTAAGCGCGTCGACAATGCGGAACTGGACCACCAAATCAAAACGATGAAGGACGTCGAATCGGCGATCGATACGCAGATCGTCGGAGCGCTTGCGCCCGGAGCGCAGATCGTCGTTTACGCTACCCCGGACGACGAGCGCGGCGTGCTCGATGCCATCCGTTCGGCGATCTTCGACGAAGAGCATCGCCCTTCGGTCCTCTCGATCAGCTTCGGCTTTCCGGAGCACTTATGGACCCCGGTCGCTTTGACGATCCTCGACGAGCTTTTCACCGCCGCGGCCTTGCTCGGCGTGACGATCTTCTGCGCATCGGGCGATCGCGGTGCGGAACTAGACGAGGAAGGCAAACCGCACGTGCTGGCGCCGGCAGCGAGTCCGTTCGCGCACGCGTGCGGCGGCACGACGATCCCTGCGGGCGCCGATTCCGCCGCGGAGAGCGGATGGAATCAAAGCGGCGGCGGGTTCAGCGAGTGCTTCAGCACGCCGTCGTGGCAGAGTTCGGTAGCTGCAGAGGCTAGCGCCTATCACGTCGCAGCGGGACGCGGCGTTCCCGACGTTGCCGCGCAGGTGACGCCCGGTTACGCGGTCTTCTTCGAAGGTTCACAGCTTGCGATGGGCGGTACGAGCGCGGCCGCACCGATGTGGGCTGCGCTGACGGCGCGTTTAAACCAGCGGCTTGGAAAACCGCTCGGGTTTTTTGCTCCGCTACTCTACAGCAGACCGGCGAACGCGCTATTGCGTGACGTGCTCTCGGGAGGAAACGATCGTTACGCTTGCGCTGCGAGCTGGAATCCGTGCACCGGGCTGGGCGTTCCGATCGGCGATGCGATCGAAAAAGCGCTTAGGTGTGGATGACGCAGCCCTGCGCGTCGTCTTCAAAGGCTGCATGCGCGGCTTTATACTTCGCAACAGCCTTCTCCAGACGTTGCTTATCGCATCCGGCCACAGCGGCGAGCTTTCTATGAAGGTCGTCGATCGCATGAGCGTGCGCGTGGAGTAAGCTGGAGACTTCTTCTTTTAGGTCTGTCATATCATTGATGTATCGCCGAAGCTAAGGCCAGCGCCTCTTTTTCACTCATCCGGCCGCCGGCTTCCATTCGGCTTGCGATCTCCTCCGCTGAGTATACCTCCGCGAGTCGCCTCATCAGGCGTTCGTATCCGGCGCGCTCGGTGTGCTGGCGCATTTCGCCGCGCGCGCGATAGAGGGCGTCGGAGAAACCGGCCAGCGACGCCGAGCGTTCGTAGTCGGCTAAGAGTGCCGCGAGCAGCGCACGAGCTTCGATCACGCCGGCCAGCCAAGCCCGGCCGGACTTCGGCTGCAACTCCAGCGCCGCATATAAGTGCGTACGTGCTTCGTCGAGGTCGCCGGCGGCCATCGCATAGGCAGCGAGGTTCGACAGCACCAAGACGGTGTAAATCGAGTTGAGCGCGGCGTACGTACCTTTCGCCTGCCGGGCCGCGGTTCGCGCCGCTTCGACGTCGCCCGATGCGTATTCGAGCTCCCCGAGATTGAGCAGCGCACTGGCGTGCGCTTCGCTTCCCGGACGCTCCAAACGCGCCACCTCAGAGAAACGGCGGCGGGCGACCGCGACGTCGCCGCGTTGAAGACTGTTCACGGCCCACATGCGCAGCAAGGCGTTGACCGTGATTCGCGAGAGTCGTTCCGGCTCCCCATACGCCTCCGCGAACGCGCGCTCGGCTTCGTCGAAGCGGCCGGCTGCACCGTAGGTCGCAGCGAGATTGCCTAGTGCGCGTGCGATTTCATTCGGATCGCCGGCGCGTCGCGCGGCATCGACGGCGGCGAGTGCGATCTTCTCGCGTTGCGGGATCGGCCGGCCGACGAGCCACTCGATCTTTAAGCGATGACGAAGGAGCTGCGCGTGAACGAGTTCGCTGGGCATCGTTCCTTCCGGCTCGAGGGCCGTTTCGAACCAGCGCAGCGCTTCATGTGGTGTTACGATCAGCTCGGGCCATTCGATCTCGGCGAGCATCCGTAAGCCGAGTTGGGTATCGTTTTTTTGGAAGATCGTCCAGTCGATCGCCGCGCGCACGTTGTCGAGCTCGTTCGCGAAGAGCTGCCGCCATTGCACGTCCTCGAGCTCTTGCACGAGGGGTACGATGTCATGCACGAAGGCGGCATAAAAGTGCGCGTGTTTTGCCGCGGCCGCGTCGCGCTCGTTGCTTTCAACTAGGCGCTCTCGGGCGTACTCGCGGATCGAGACCAGCATGTCGTATCGGCGCTCTTCGTCTTCAGACTCCACCGCGACCAGCGATTTGTCCACCAGCGACGCCAGCGCTGCCAGCACCTCCCATTCGTCGGAGTCATCGACGCAAATTGCCGTGGCCGCCGCCCAGGTCCAGCCGCCGACGAAAATCGCGAGCTTTCGAAAAAGCGCGCGAGCGTCTTCGTCAAGAAGGTCGAAGCTCCAATCGATCGTAGCGCGCAGCGTTTGGTGGCGCGGCAGCGCGCTCTTGTCGCCGCTGGTAAGGACGCGAAAGCGCTCGTTCAACTTTTCCGTCAGTTGCTTAGGGGAGAGCAGCTTGACTCGCGCGGCGGCGAGCTCCACCGCCAGCGGAATGCCGTCGAGGCGGCGGCAAATCTCGGCGACCAAAGGCGCGTTCTCGTCGGTGAGCGCGAATCGAGCGTCCGAGGCTCGCGCGCGGTCGGCGAAGAGCTCGACGGCATCGGAGACCGTCAGCGAGGGCGTAGGCAAAACATTCTCACCCGCAATGCCTAGCTGCTCGCGGCTGGTTGCGAGAATGCGAATGCCCGCACAGCCGGCCAGGATCGCGCCGGCGACGCGACGTGTTTCGTCGATGAGGTGCTCGCAGTTGTCGAGAACGAGCAGCATCTGTCGCTGCGCGAGATCGGCCAGCAGCGTCGTCAAGAGCTCCTCGTTGCGCACCTCGCGCACGCCCAAGACCTGTGCGATCGTCATGGTAACGAGAGCCGGATCCGAGAGCGGAGCGAGCTCGACCATCCACACGCCGTCAGCGTAACGGTCGAGCAGTTCGGCTGCGGTTTGAATTGCACAGCGCGTCTTGCCGGAGCCGCCGGTTCCAACCAGCGTCACCAAGCGATGTTCGTTCAACCGTGCCGCGATCTCGGCGAGCAGACCGGTGCGGCCCACAAACGACGTCAGCTGCGCAGGCAGGTTGTTGGGGAGATACTCCAACGAACGCAGCGGCGGAAACTCGTCGAGCAGATCGGAGGCGCGCAGTTGATAGATACGTTCCGGCCGTGCGAGATCTCTCAGCCGGTGCGCCCCCAGATCGCGAAGGTCGACGCCATCGGGGACGGAGTCCCGTAGCAGCTCCGCGGCGGCCGCTGAGATCAGGATCTGGCCGCCGTAACCGACGGCGACCAATCGCGCTACGCGATTGAGGGCCGGCCCAAAGTAATCGCCGCCGTGCTCTTCGGCGTAGCCTGCGTGGAGCGCCATGCGCACTCGAATCCCGCCCACCGCCGAAAAGTCTTCGGCCGCCAACGCGCGCTGCGCATGCAGCGCTGCTGCGGTCGCTTCTGGTGCGGCCGCAAAGACGGCGCAGAAGGCGTCGCCCATCGTCTTGAAGACGTAGCCGCCATGCGCTTCAATTCCGGTGCGAAGCAGCTCGTTATGACGCGCCAGCGCCGCCGCCATTGCGTCGCGATCGCGCTCCCAACGCTGCACGCTCCCTTCGATATCCGAAAAGAGAAACGTGACCGTGCCGCTCGGGCGCGAGTTGGGCGAGCTCATAAAAGCGCCCGTGCTCGACATACCTTTATTTTAGCACATTGACAAACGCACCGTTCATTGCCAAGAGTCGCACTCCATATGCGTAAGAAGCCTCATAGCACTCGGTCTTCGCCGAGCGCAAAAACACGTTGAGCGCGACAGGCTCAGCGTGAGTGCTTACGGCACGTACGTAAACTGCGCGGAGGCGTTGCCGCCCTTGGTCGTCACGATGACGCTCACGGCGCCGGCAACTCCGGCGGGTGTGTTTAGCGTGATCTCCCCATCGGACACGACGTGGAGATTTGTGGCCGAGGCCGTGCCAAACTGAACTCCGCTGGTACCGGAAAAGCCGCTGCCGGCGATCGTAACCGGGTCGTTTCCGGCGACTCGTCCGGTGGCTGGATTAATTTGACGAATCACAGGGGGACTCGGTGTGGCTGAATCTTGACCTGGCCTGAGTATTACATCTGCCGCCCGCTTAATCAGGTCCCGGAATACATCCTCGCGATAGCCGACGATAAAGGCAATAAGGAAGAACAGGACGTTTGAGGTCGTGCCGGTCACACTCGTCTTATCGCCGACCGAGAGAATACCGGCCTGGAAGATCAGCCATGAGACAATTGCCAAGGTGACGCCGATAAGAGGCCGCGTAAAATGCCAAAGATTCCATGACGGGTCCCAGTCGTTGCGATGATCGAACGCGCCTGAAAGCGAGATGACGACTGCGCCGACGGCACCGAACCAAGGAACTCCGACCGGCATCGGGCCGAAACTGTTCCCCAATGTCCTATGAAGCGATCCACTCGGGTCGAGCAAATAGTCAAGAGCGATCCCAAAGAGGATCAACAAGTAAACGACCTCGATGCAGACGACGAACCATCGCTGCGCTGAGAGATTCATGACGACGAGCGCCCTCCTCATGATGAACGAAGCATCCGTCAACCTAAACGATGCTACAAACTCGACGCACGACGCTTAGGCGAGTACGCCTGGCCCCAGCTTCAGGCTGCAAGTGACCTAGCTACTACTAGGTAGCTTGTCGTGCACCTTCTCATCGGCCCTCGCTCCCAGCACGCGCACAGTACGGAGCAGAGGAACGCGTGCCGAGCTAGGTTGAACGTGCCTGTCGGTTGCCTCGTGACGGCCGTCTTCTTCCATTATTTGCGATTCGTAAGGGGGAACAATAATGCCAAAAACCCCATCCGCCGGAGGCCCACAGGGCCGCAGACTCTCACGACCGGTCTTTGCTCAACCCGAACCGACGCCTGACCCGACCACATTTCAGATCAAGCATGCTTCTGATGCGGCGAGCTATCATGCTATCGATCAACTTAATGCCGCTCACCAACTCTACGCGACGAAATTCCCACACCCGCGGGCGACCGGGACCGGTAACGCCGGCGAACCCGTTCTGACGCTCTCGGACGTTCTCGCCGGAAACACCCAAGCGCTTGCGAACATCAAAAATCAGATCGTCTTTCATTCTTGCGGTGATTGCGGCAGCACGCGAGGTCCCAAATCTCAGAACGAAGTCACCGACAAGATGCTCGCGGATTTCAAAGAAGCGAACCAAAGCGAAATACCGCAGTTTAATTTTCTGCTTGGTGACGTCGTCTATAGCTTCGGAGAGATCGAATACTACTACGATCAATTCTACGAACCGTATCGAGAGTATCCGGCGCCGATCCTCGCCGCGGCCGGCAACCATGACGGCATGGTGCCGCCGGAGGCAGCCGTGCCAAGCCTACGCGGTTATCTGCGCAACTTCTGTCAGGAAGATTTCGTCGTTCTGCCGGAAGCCGGCGGACTGTCGCGTACCGCGCAGATCCAGCCGGGCGTCTACTTCACATTCGAAGCACCTTTCGTACGCATTATCGCGCTTTACAGTAATACGCTGGAGGACCCTGGGGTCATCGCCGACCCGACGCCCGGGACAAAGATCGGTGTATCGCAATTGACTTTTTTGAAGGCTGCATTGAGCCGTGCGAAAGCAGATGCCGAAAGCGGTCGCTTCCGCGGCGCGGTTTTGCTGGCGCATCATCACCCACCGTTCAGCACCGGTTCACGGCACGGCTGGAGCGTCCAGATGCAGAAGCAAATCGACGAGGTTTGCCGGCAGGTCGGGTTTTGGCCCCATGCAGATCTCGCGGGACACGCCCATAACTACCAACGCTTTACTCGAATTCGCTCGATTAACGTCGGCGGAGAGACGATCGCCGATGCGCAAATCCCTTATGTGGTCTGCGGAAACGGGGGGCACGCCTTGCAAGCGCTGCGGGGCCAAGACGGCGCTGCTTTACGTGCGCCTCAAATCGTGCAGACCGCTGCACAAGGAAAGGCATCGAACAGCGTCGCGGGGGAGGTCGTCCTCGAGAACTACGACGACATGGACTACGGCTACTTACGGATCGTCGTCGACGCACAGCAGCTTCGGATCGAATATCATCCAGCAAGTGATGGAAAGTCCGCCAAGGCGCCGGACGACTCCGTCACCGTTGATTTGGCAACGCGCAAATTGGTGCACTACAAGGCCCCGAACCTCGGCGAACCGCGGGAGGCCACCCAGGTGCACAAGAAACGCACGCGCTATCCCGGGCTGCCCGCTTCGTCGCGACGATCGAAGAGGTAATCCGGCAGCGGTATTCCGTCTCTGAGTTTTGGATCGGGAACCGGTGCGGCGCGGACGATACTATACGGAAGGCAGCCCGCCCAGACATCGCGTTCTAGATCGTGGTCGAAGTCGACGGGCGGTCCGGTGCGCGTTTTCGCCGACGCCTCTTCGATCGGTATGCGCAGGACGAGCGTGGCGAGCAGCTCGTTTGGTGCCGGTTGACGAACGTCGTCCCAGCGGCCCGGGCAGACGCGTTCCACGATCGCGCGCAGTGCGGCGAGCTTTTCGGCATTATCGCGGACCTCGGCTGCGCTTCCGAAAGCCACGACCGAACGGTAGTTCACCGAATGCTGGTACGCCGAACGCGCGAGTACGAGGCCGTCTGCGATGCTGATCGTGACGCAGACCGGGACCGAATCGATCAGGCCGTTCATCCATCTGCTCAACGCAAACCCATGGAGATAGAGCGTTCGGTCGATGCGTCCGTGGACCGTGGGAATGACGATCGGTCTACCGGCTGCGACGAAGCCCACGTAACATTGCAGGCATTGATCCAAGACCGCGGCGATCGTCTCGAAATCGTGCGATCCGCGATCGGGAAAACGTCCCAGGGCAGCGATATTCTGCGGCATCAAAACTACGATCCATAGTAACCGCCGGCGACGGGCCGTTAAAGTTCCGCACCGATGCAAAACGATGGGACCACCTATCCCGCAGCTTAGGATTGTGGCACCAGGGAACGAATGAATCCTCACTAATCTAGGATCCACTATGGAGCCTAAAGGCATCGTTCTCGATCGCAACTCGCGCGTTTCGTTGCAGCGGCAACTCGAGGGCGCGCTGCGCGATGCGATACTAACGGGCCAGCTCGAGGCCGGAGAGCGCATCCTTTCCAGCCGGGATCTGCAGACGCATCTAGGTCTCTCGAGAAACACGATCGTCAGCGCGCTCGATCAGTTACAGGCCGAAGGATACCTCGTCACCGTTCGCGGCGCCGGAACTTTCGTGGCGCCCACGCTGCATCGTCGCGCGGCCGCCTCGCCGGCTCGAACCGGCGCGCCCGATATCGTCCCCACCGAAGCTGCCGCGGCCTTTTTGCGCAGTCAGTTCCTTGCGGTAAATTTGGATCGAGCGGTTCCATTTCGTCCGGGCATACCCGCCCTCGATCTTTTTCCGGCCGCGCAACTCAGGCGCGAGTTTGCCGTCTCCACGTGGACGCCGCGCGCTCTCGATTATCCCGAGCCGCTAGGTGAGGAGCGTCTTCGCGAAGCGATCGCGAAGCGTTTGCACCAAACTCGCGGCCTTGCGTGCACCGCCGGCCAGGTGCTGATCGTCGGCGGAGCGCAGGCCGGGCTGGCGCTCATCGCGCGAGTGCTTCTAAAGAGAGGCGACGCCGTACTCGTCGAGGAGCCCGGATATCCGAGCGCGCGCGCGGTCTTTGCGGCCGAAAGCTTGCGGCTCGTCGCAGCGCCGGTCGACGACGCAGGCGTCGACGTTGCCCGGTTTGCCAAGCGCCGCGCGGCGCTGATTCATACGACGCCGTCGCATCAATACCCGACCGGCGCCGTGCTTTCGCTGGAACGCCGGCTCGCGCTTCTCGATTGGGCGCGCAAGAACGAATCGTGGGTGATCGAAGACGACTACGACAGCGAGTTTAACTACACCGGTAATCCTCAGCCGGCCTTACACAGTTTAGATACGGGCGATCGCGTGCTCTACCTCGGAACCTTCAGCAAAGTCCTCTCGCCCGCGCTTCGCCTCGCCTACGTCGTCGTGCCGGAAAGCCTACGTTCGGTTTTTGCCGCCGCGCAACAAGTTACGGGTGCTCAACCCAGCACGATCCTTCAACTCGCCATCGCGCGAATGATGCAGGGCGGACACTTCGGACGCCACGTGACGAAGATGCGCAAGGTCTATAACGAGCGGCGTTTCGCCGTCGCGTCCGAGCTCGAGCGCCTGCTGGGAGATCGCATTCGCGTCAGCGACACCCGCGCCGGGCTTCACTTCATCGTGCATCTGCCCAAGTCCACGCCCGCGACCGAAGTATCGCGAAAAGCGGCGCAACGCGGCCTCGTCGTTCCTCCGCTTTCCGGCTATTTCTTAAACGAGCCATTCCTCAACGGTATCGTGGTCGGATATGCGTCGACGCCGGTTCCCGAGGCAAAACGCGCGGTCGCAACGCTTGCCGAGATTCTGCGCGCTCCGGCCGGCTCAAAAGAAGGAACGTTGTAAGCATAGGCTGGCGCGAGAGCCCGGACCGCGCTATGATGCACGAGGGAGGTGTCCCAGCCATGACCTTCATCGAGCGTCTTTTTGGCCTTGCGCCGGATAATGGTTCGGGGGCCCTGGAATTTTTGCTCTTCGCAGTCCCAATTGCCATTGCGCTGCTGGTTAGTGCGGTACGCGTAAGCCGGCGAATCCATCGCAGAACCACCACCGTTTAGGCATCCGATGTTCAAGTCTTGGACCGCGGCCCTGGAGGCGTGGTTAGCGGCGCTCAAAGGACTTCCGGACGCCCTGGTAACGGAGTTGCCGAAGATATTGCGGCACCTCCTGAGGTGGCTTTGCAGGCACATCTGCGCCTGCGTTTGCCATCTGTTGCGACGGCTTTTCAATTGCGGCGTGGGGAAGGGCGTGCCGCCGCGTCGCCCGCCGAGTCGAGCCCCCTCCATTCCGATTAGCCATCCAGCGTTCAAGCGACCAGATCCGTTGATCTACGACCAATACTACCTGATGAGCCTAGGCCTCGCCGTATCGTGGCAAAACCCCGATATTACGATTTATCAGGGCGGCGTTCCGGTCGCCTCGGCATACGATCTCGCGCCAAACACCACGTACGAAGTCATAGCGCGGATTTGGAACGGCTCGCCGGACGCCGTAGTATCGGGCCTTCCGGTAACGTTCTCCTATCTAAGTTTTGGAGCTCAGACACAATCGCATTTCATCGGTGCGACGGTCGTGGATCTCGGCGTCAAAGGCTCGGCGCACTGTCCGGCCTACGCGAAGATGTTATGGACGACACCCGCAACACCCGGCCACTACTGCATTCAGGTTTCGTTCTCGTGGCTTGACGACTCAAACCCGCTTAACAATCTCGGTCAGGAGAATACGCAGGTCGTGCAGGCTGCCTCGCCGGCTCAGTTCACCTTCGACGTTGCAAACCCGGCGCGCGAACGCCGGCCGTTTCGATTCGAGTACGACACGTACGCGATCCCGCAACCGCCGCCTTGCAACGATCGGACCGGTGCGCGCAACGGATTTGCCGCCCCGCCGCCTGGGACCGTTCCGCCGGCTGCAGCAATGCGTCATCGTCGCGCGGATTTTCCACTCCCCGCGGGCTGGACGCTTTCCTTCGATCCGCCAAACCCGGTCGTGCCGGCCGGTGGGAACGCGACCATCGCGGTCACGGTCACTCCCCCGAATACATTTCACGGCACGCTACCGCTGAATATTCACGTCTTCACCGACTCCCAACTGATCGGCGGGATCACCGTGCTCGTGAATCGCGCTTGAGCAAAGGCTAAAGAGAGCAACACAATGGCCTACACCTCTTACACTAAGTGCGTAAAACCGGCGGATTACACCGGACCGGTTAACATTCTCGCCGGCGCCTCGTTAGCAGGGCTTATCGGCCTGTTCACGCTCAACGTCGGTATCGCAACGGTCGGTGCGATTCTGGCCGGCATCGCGTTCTGCCGCTGGTGGCTGTACGGACGGCTCGTATGTCTGGGCGGCAACCGCTGCGCGATTGGGCTCGCGCTGGAAGTGTTTCCGCCCGAAGACAAGACAGGCCTCGACCGCGAGGACACCGACTACAGCGTCAATCTATTGCTGGCACCGACGACGCTATTCGAGGGTCTCAACGAAGCGTCGCAAGACGTCCAAGGAGCACTCCTAGCAAAATCTACCGATCCGGACTTCCAAACGATGATGTCCAACTTTCCCGGTCTCGGTTTCACAGGCGAGCCGGAACCGTTCTCGGGCCTCATCAATCCGGAAGGTGCGGCACCGGGCGTAGATCTTTGGCAGCCGAACACGGTCTACCAACCCGGGTCGGTAATCCAAGCGCAGACCAGCGATTTTCAGACGACCTTTCAAACCTGCAACGATACGGGGCCCTCGGGCACCAGCGCGCCGGCCTGGGCGAACACGATCGGAGATACTACGCAGGATGGCATCATCGGGTGGACCTGCACCGGTCTCTATTCGGTGATAACGCAAGCGGGGCTGCTCAACCTTGGCCTCGTCGATCCCGGAAGCTGGTCGCCCTCGACAAACTACAATGCCGGCGATCTGATCCTCGTCGGCAATCCGCCGAGTCAGACCCAGGTCGTGCAGTCTTGCACTATGACCGGCACGTCCGGGCCAACGCCGCCGGTCTGGCAGACGACTTTTGGAAGCACGACCTCGGACGGCCCGACGGTACGGTGGACGTGTCTTGGGGTCGGCGGCCGGTGGGCACCGACATATCTCGACAGCACCTCGTACGCGCAACACACAACCACCTATTTGGTCGGCGACCAGATCATCGACGCGAACGGGAACCTTCAACAGTGCTCGGTGGCGGGTAACTCCGGCTCGACGATTCCGAGCTGGGCGACGTCGATCGGCGCTACGACGATCGACAATCAAGTGACCTGGACGCGCACGGCTAACCTCGCCTGGCACGCAACGACGCAGTATCCGGCAGGCACGCAGATCACCGACAGCAACGGTGCCGCACAAACGTGTACGATCGCCGGCGCTTCGGGCTCGACACATCCGAGCTGGAGTACCGTCAACGGCGAGACAACGATGGATACCGATTCGACGTCGCCTGCGACTTGGACAAGGGTCGGTGAATCGATCAACGCAATCGGTACGATCGAAGTCGAGTTCGAAGGCGGCGGGATGTACGATCTCTACCAGGCGCTGCTCATCGCGCTGCCGCTTGCAGTTGCAGGCGCGGCCGTGTCGGTTGGAATTATCGCAGCGGCGCTTCCGGCTGCTGCCGCAGCCGCTGCCGCAGGTCCCTGGGGGTGGTTACTGGCGCTGCTTATCCTCATCGGGGCGGCGATCGCGCAGGCGTTAGCTTCGGCGCCCGCCGCAGCGACCGCGGGAGCCGGCTTCCTAGCCGGGCAGGCCGACGTGGCAAGCCCGGCTGCCGACGACCCTAATATCGGGACGATTTACCCCGGCATCGACGTGCTCGTGGTAACGGGACGGTGGATTTACGACTCGGCCCACTCGGGGTGGAACGAACTTCACCCCGTGCTGCATTGTCAGAAAGTTGCGCGCGTTCCGCAGGCAGATCTCGCGGCGGGCACGCCATGGGCGAGTCTGCCGCAGTTCAGTGCCGCCAACGTCGAAACAACGCTCAACCAGAATACCGTCGACCGCATGGGTTGGTGCCCGCTGATCACCGAGGCCGGTGATCCGGCGACGACGACCAGTCAGCAGGAGCCGCAAAACGGATGGACGATTCATCCCGTCGTAGACGGGTGCACGCCGAAGACGCCGCGAGACAGGCTGCTACCGTAAAAGATGTGACCTTTGACGCACAATCATACTTGCGTTGGCAAGCTTTAGCCTTAGGAGGTGTAGTTATGAGCCTGGGGGAGCTCCAGAGTTTCTCAAAGACCTAGTCCACAAAAATCCAGACCTGCGCAAAGCGCTAAAAGGTGCAATTCTCGAAGAGATCGTTGCGGCGGCCACGGTGGCAGGCTATGAGTTCACCGCCGACGACCTCATGAACGCGCTGCCCGGTCCGTTGCCAGCAGCTCACGGACCCAGGAGCGAATGGAAGTACGATGGCGGGCCGCACTTGGAACCGTGATCACTTAAGGTGCTTCCGACGTACGCTGCAACGCTGAACGATTATCTGACGCTTGTTGATCACGAGTGGATCGAGGCATCCAGTGATTGGAATGCGAGCGCGCGATTGCGGCTTCTCGCAGGCTCACTCCCGGCAAAAATCGCCACCTTCTTCGGGTTCGAGCGCCAGCTTGCAAAACGAACGCGCAGGACGGACTTCGCATTTAGTCTTTCGCCTTGCGGAATCGTTTGGGCGTCGGAGTCCCGTCGCTGGCCCGCGCTCGCCGAACTGATTGCAACGGCGCGCTCGCAAGCCCAACGGAACGTGCCGGCGGTTTGGCTTGAGTTCGACATGTACACGCGTCGAAATTGCACCGAGCCTCCCAACGTCTTCGTCGCATGCGATCGCGAGTCGGCTCGGTTCTTGTCTACGCAGCTGCTCGAAGACCCTTGCCGCTCGATTCTCCAGAGCTGCCTTGCGGTGTGCCCCTCGGATACCCTTCAGCTCGGCATGATGCTCGCGCGGTCTCTTGCCGGCGTACGACTCTGCGCCTTGTCGCTCTGTGCGGAAAGCGTACTCGCATTTCTAAAGGCAATCGCGTGGCCGGGGGATCAACGCGCTCTCGAGGCATCCATTGGTTCGTACGCCGATCTCTGCGATGGATTCGGCGTGCACGTGGACGTGCGCGACGCTGTCTCTCCGAAACTAGGTCTAGAGCTTCTTTACAATGGCACGGCCGCGCAGCACCAACCAGATCGCGAACGCCGCTGGTCGGAGTTGCTGATGCGTCTCGTGAGCGATCATCTTTGTTTCGAAAGCGAGCGAGGGGCGCTGCTCGCCTGGGCATCGGTGCGCCAGTTCGAGGCGCCGCTGATCGAACGTCTAATCGCCGCCGCCGTTGAATCGCAGGAGCAGTTGCTGCACGGAACCCTCCGTCGTGGTCTGCAACACATCAAACTCTCGCTCGGCGGCGCTGGACGAGTTTCGGCCAAGGCGTATTACGGCGCCGTTTTCGAGCCGGCATGAAGGAACGCTGGCTCGCGTCGATGCAATCGCCCAGCGGTGCCTGGACTGATTTTTGGACTCCTTCAGGCAGCAGTTCGGAATGGGTCACAGCGTACGTCGGCGCTGCATTAGCGTCGTCGGCGGACGTCGTCTGCAGAGATGCTGCGCGTGCCGCGTGGCAATACCTCGTGCGCGTCACGCATGAGGAAGGCGGTTGGGGGTACGGCCCCGCGGTTCCGTGCGACGGCGACACAACGGCATGGGCGCTCATTCTCGCGCAGCGGATCGGCGAAGAACGGAGTGCGACGGCGGCGCGTGCTCGTCGCTTCCTCGAAAGTCTGCGCGTCGACGGCGGGGTCGCAACTTACGGTGAAGAGCGGGCGATACGAAGTTACGTCGGCGCACCCGATTCGGCAGATTTTTCCGGCTGGCTCCAGCCCCATGCATGCGTCACGGCGGTGGCAGCGCAAGTGAGTCCTCTGAACGGCGAACTTTCAGACGACCTTTTAGCGATGCAGCAACCCGATGGATCGTGGCAGAGCTATTGGTGGTTCGAGGACGCGTACGCCACGGCGATGTCGGTCGTCGCATTGGTGCCGGCACGCTCCGCGCGCGTCCGAACCGCCCTAGGGTCCGCCGTGGCGTGGGCACGGCGGCGGCTATCGGATGAGAATCCTTCACCGTTTACGCTCGCGTTGCTCTTGACGATCTTATCGCGGACGAACGCCGATGGAACGGACGCGCGACGTTGTGCGGATGCACTCGCCCGGTGCCGCATGCGCGACGGCTACTGGCGCGGCAGCGCACAGCTCCGGATTCCTGCACCCGGTACGGCGGACCCGGCTTCGGTAACTAGTTGGAACCGCTGGTGGGGAAGCGGATCCCCGTTCAATGTCTTTTCCGTGGATCATCGCAGCATTTTCACGACTGCGACGGCGCAGCATGCCTTGGCCGCGTAAGGCCTTCGTCGCGGCAGTCGTTCTACTGCCGCTCCTCGCCAGCGCGAGCCTCCGCGTCCGAGCGCAAACCTTCGAAGGGCTGGACGAAGCTGCCACGCCCTTGACCATCGACGACGTCACCCGGACCTCACTCAGTAAGCAGTTTCGCCCGACGTCGGCGATGCCGTCGACGAATCGGAACATCGCGCGGTGGTACCGCTTTCTTGCTCCAGCCCCAAATGGAACCACTTACCTCTTGACCGTCGCGGCCCATGTTAGCGACGCGGAGCTCTACTTTCCTCGTGCGAACGGCTCGTACGCGATCGAGCGCTTTGGGATGAGGCTGCCGTATGCGGCGCGCCCCTATCCGCTCGTCATTCCGGCCGTGGCGCTGCCCGGCAATATGCGCGGGGGCGAGCGGCTTTATCTTCGCGCGTACGGACCGACAAACGATCCCAGTATCCGTCCGCAACAACAAGTCGACGGCATCTGGTTGGCGATTGAGCGCTGGACGTTATTCTTTGCTGGATTCTTGCTTGCAATCGGCATGTCAAGTCTCTTCTTGGCACTCTACCTGCGCGAACGCGCTTTCGTGCTGCAAGCGCTGCTCATGGGTGTTTCACTACTCTACACGCTGGTCGACAGTCAACTCGCGTGGAAGTACCTCTGGCCGACGGTTTCGATCAGCTACGTCTTGGCTGACAGCATTGCGTTCCTGGCGTATCTGTTCGTCCTGCTCCTCTTCTCGCGCAGCTTTCTCTCGCTCGACCGGCACCACCGCCCCATCGACACGCTCTTGTGGTCGGCCTTTGCCTTGAATGTGGCTTTTACGTTTGTGGTCGAGCCCGCCGCACCCGATTCGAGTCTCATTAACGCGGTGACTCCGATCGTTAACTTCCTCCCGTTTCCGATCTTGCTCGTCGCGGCGTTCGTTCGATGGGCGGAGGGCTTCCGTCAGGCGCGCTTCTTTGCATTTGGGCTCGGTGGCATGATCGCAATTTTCGTTGCCGCGGGTCTTTTGAGGAGCTATTCCTTCGCGCGGTGGGGATTCGACGCCGGCGTCGCGTTCTATTCGCTCTTCTTCCAGTTCGCGCTCGCAGACCGTGTCATCTCGGCGAACCGCGCCCGCGACGAGGCGCAACGCAGTGCGCTAGCCACGCAGAGCGAACTGGTGGAGACGCAGCGCGAATCCATCGAGACTCTCGCCCGACACAACGAGGCCTTTAGCCGATTCGTCCCGCGCGAGTTTTTGACGCTGCTGGGCCGCGGCGATATCGTTGACGTGCGGCTCGGCGACCACGTCGAACGCGAAATGAACGTCTTGTTCACAGACATCCGGTCATTCACGGCGATCTCGGAGAACCTCACGCCGCGCGCTAGCTTTGAGTTCATCAACGACCTGCTCGGACAGGCGGGACCGGTGATCCGCGAACACGGCGGATTCGTCGATAAGTATATAGGTGACGCGATCATGGCCCTCTTCCCCGGCGCCGTCGATGACGCGCTCGACGCTGCAATCGCGCTGCAGCAGCAAGTGCGGCGGTTTAACGAACAACGCGCCCGCGGGTTACAGAAGCCAATCTGCGTGGGAGTCGGTCTTCACCGCGGAAAGCTAATGCTTGGAACGGTAGGGGAGGAGCGCCGGCTTGAAACAACGGTCATCGCCGGCACGGTCAACGTCGCCTCTCGGCTCGAACATCTTACGAAAATCTTCGGCGCGCAAATAGTGATCAGCGGCGCTGCCGCGGCCTCAATCGCAGATCGCGAAAGATATCGTCTGCGCTACATCGGCATGATTTCCGTTCCCGGTCTCTCCAGCGAGCTGGGCGCCTTTGAAGTCTGCGATGCCGACGAACCCGAGGTGCTCTTAGCGAAGGTGGCCGATGCGCAAGCATTTGAAGACGGCGTGGAGGCCTTTAGCTCGGGCGAATTCTCACGCAGCCTCGCACTCTTCGACGGCATCTCACTACGGAATGGTCGCGACGCCGCTGCGGCCTATTACCGCGAGCGTTCTGCCACCGCCGTGCGTGACCGAGGTGGTCGTCGTGCCGAACGAGGAACGCCTGGAGAAATGGCATAGCCTTGGCTACGATGAGGGTTCGCTTTTCCGTCTTGACAAACGCGCTTATGGCGGCGATGACCTTCGCTGCCTGTTCGTTCGGCGCTCGGCCCGCGTTGCCGCCGTCGCAGTCGGCCCGAAACTAGCCTTTTGCGCGGAAAGATCACTCACATCGTCTACGTCGTTCAAGAGAACCGTAGCTTCAACAATCTCTTCCAGGGATACCCAGGCGCTTATACCGTCTCAACTGGGACTGACTCAAAAGGCCGCACCATCACGCTTCGCGCTGTCAGTCTGGCGCATAAGTACCACATCGATCACAATGCAAACGCGATGTTCGAGGCGTGCAACGGAAAGGGCACGTTACCGGGAACGAAATGGGGGTCGCGCAGACGCGTCCCTGGTTAGCCGGCGGCCTTATCCTGCGTCAGCACGGCTTCCACGTTTAGCTCGATTCGAACCTCGTCGCCGACGACGACCCCGCCCGTTTCAAGCGCTGCGTTCCAAGCCAGGTCGAAGTCTTTGCGGTTGATCGTGCCGTGCGCTTCGTAACCGACGCGAAATCCGCCCCACGGATCGGCGGCGCGTCCTTCGAAGCTGCCGGTCAGCTGAACCTCGCGCGTGACCCCGCGGATCGTAAGCCTTCCGGCGATGGTTAACTCGTCGGGCGTTCCTTCGATTCGCGTGCTTTCAAAAATCAGATGCGGGAACTTGTCGACTTCGAAGAAGTCGGCCGAGCGCAGGTGCGCGTCGCGCTGCTCTTCGCGCGTGTCTATCGAGGCGGCGTCAATGGTGGCCGTGATTGAGGTGGGTAGGTCACTGCCGGGCGCCAGCTCAATTTGCCCGTCGAACGTCGTGAAGCGGCCGCGGACTTTGGTGATCATCAGGTGCCGTACGACGAACTCCACCGTCGTGTGGGCGCGGTCGAGCGTGTAGATACTCTTTTCTTGCAGTTGAGCGGTCATGGATTCTCCTTATTTGCGTCTTGCTGATACGCGACGATCGTCGTATAATCAGCTTATGTTGGGTATCTTACGGCTGTCGGGAATTTCGGTCAACCGACAAAATGACGAAAATGTTGCTTATCCGACGAGATCGAGAAAGTGATGGTTAGCGCGTTAGCGCCGCGCCCCTTGCGCGTCGATCCCCGGGTCACGCGCACCCGAAAGCTGATCCGCGATGCTCTCGGGTCGCTGCTCGCCGAGAACAACTTCGAAGCGATCACCGTGCAAGATATCGCCGAGCGGGCGACCGTGAATCGCGCTACGTTCTATGCCCACTTCACCGATAAGTTCGCGCTGCTCGATGCGATGATTCGCGATGATTTTGCGGGGCATCTATCGCAGGGCGATCCGCTGAGCATCCGCGAGACGCGGTCATTGCTCGTGGCCGTAGGTGAAAACACCTTCGCTTTTGTGGCTTCACATCGGCGGTGCAAGATCGATCGCGACTTTGAGCCGCAGCTCCAACGGAGCATGGAGGCCGAGCTGACCGACTTTCTTTCCAGCCAATTCGGGCATTGCACGGGGATGCTGATCGCCTCGGCGCTTGTCGGTAGTGCGATGAACTGGCGTCATGAAACGCCGAGGGCCTCGTTCGAACCCATAGTCGCGAACATCGTTGGAGTTCTCGTCGACGGCGTCAAAAAGCGTTTGTCATAAAAAAAAGCGAGCGCCGATGCGCTCGCCCTTCTTTACGTTTCGCTTCTCGGCGAAGTTAGTACGTTTTAATGCCGGTGGGAGATCCCCATCCGGCCGGGCCGCTGTACTTCTTGTAGCCGCCATCTTTCTTCGATAGCCCGGCCTCGGTGCTACTGCTCGCGCAACAAGGGCGGGACGTGGGCGTTGATGTAACCATTAAGAGCTTTCCGAGCCAAGAGATGATGGCCCTCGACGGCCCACTATATCGCGGACACTATCAAGTTGCGCTTATTGCGTTTCAATCGCAGACCGATCCGGACGCCTCGTGGATGATCGCCTGCGCGGAGCGGGCCCCAACGCGTACAGCTTGGTGCAACGCCAACTGGTGGAAGATATGCCGTACGCCTTCCTCTGGCAGCGCAGCGAGGTGGATGTCATTCCAAAGCGGCTAAAAGGGTTCGCGCCGCCGGGGTACGCGTATCTATCGCCGTACGCTTCGGCGGCGCGCTGGCACTGGTGATTCCGGCTTTCAGAGTGAGACGAACGCTAACAAACTCGAACGCTTCAAAGCTCTATAGGGAAGGCACACGTTTCGAGCGGAGGAGTCCGAATGCCCGATCCGGTCCCGACCGAACTGGTCGCCGCCGCCCGTACCGGCGGCACGGTAGAGATCGAGCGTCTCCTCGAGGCGATCTGGCCGGACGCCTACCGTCTGGCGTATGCCGTGCTGCGCGATCGGCAGTGCGCTGAGGACGCGGCGCAAGAAGCGAGCGTCATCGTCTATCGTACGATCGCGTCACTGCGCAACCTAGAGGCGTTCCGCGCCTGGTTTTATCGCATCGTCGTCCGTGCGGCAGCTAGTGTCAGCCGCCGAAGGATTACGGAGGACCTTTCCCAGGAGCCCGACTCGGCCGTTGACGACAGCACAGTCGCCCTCGATGTGTGGCGTGCGATCTCGACGTTGCCGCAGCATCTGCGCGACGTCATCGTGCTTCGTTACTTCGAAGATCTGCCGAGTCGAGAAATCGCGGCCATCCTCCGGATACACGACGGCGCCGTGCGCTTTCGGCTCATGGTCGCTAGGCGACGATTACGTCCGCTGCTGGGCGACGTGTTCGAAGACGCTACCGGCTCTGCCAGCGAGGTGGGAACAAGTGCGATCTAAGTTCCACGATATGTGCGAGGCTGCGCGGGCTAGCATCCTCGTACCAAGGATTCCATTAGATGCGATACGCAACGCCGCACGGCAACCAGCGATGCCCACAGGTCGGAAGCGAATCGGCGCCCTCGTTTTGGCGGGAGCCCTGATCGTCGGTGGCGCGGCAGCAGCGGAGCTGTGGCGGGGCGCACACGTGTCGTTTGGACCCTCCGGCCAGATGCGGCTCGCAACGGTCGACGAGTTCAGAGTCAAGAAGAACCCGACGGACGATGATCTCCGAAACGTCGCGCACCGCGCAACGTTCCCCGTTGAATTTCCGTCCGGCCTACCGATAGGAACGACTATTAGTGAGATCGGTTACGGCCCCAGCATCATTCTAGTGGACTACAATCTTCCCGGATCGTGGCGCCGATCGAACCACCTGTTGCGGATCGTTCTTCTCGATCCGCGGGCACTCACGACGCCGACCAGTCCGCATGCTTTCGTGTTCCGGATCGGCGGGTTGGCCGCAACGGGTTCCGTACGCTGGAATATCGGGCACGAATTAGTTATCGTTATGCGCAGCCTAGCGACACCGGCTGAGATTAATAATATCAGACGCACCATGACGGCTGAAACAGCGAAACGACCGCGATAGCGCGTAACGAGCGACGCTTTCGTGCCGATGCGAATTTCAGCGGCACCGCACGATTGGACGGATA
Source organism: Candidatus Cybelea sp. (assembly GCA_049578945.1). Lineage (GTDB taxonomy): Bacteria > Vulcanimicrobiota > Vulcanimicrobiia > Vulcanimicrobiales > Vulcanimicrobiaceae > Cybelea. Next base: position 43,895 of record JBAUMX010000056.1, read on the forward strand.
AGGAGCAGACGTGCGGCTTTTTCGTTAGCGTTTCGTCGGCAGGCGGTGGTTCGATGACTTCGAACTGTGGCGCGCATGCGTCTTATTACTCTTTCACTCTGCGCGTCGTTCTCGGTTGCTTTGCTCTTCGGTTGCAGCGAAAGCGGGTCGCTAACGACCGCTGCTTCGGCCGGCGCGGCGCTTCCGAGCTCTACCCATCCGAGAGCCGATGCCGGTTCAGGACTGATCTATAGTGCCTCCGGAACGAACACCATCGAGTATTTTCTCAAGGGAACCGGCCCGAACAATCCCGTCGCGGGCAGCCTTTCGGGAGATTTTTCCGCCCCGGTTGGAATGGGCGTCGATAAGGCCGGCGACTTATACGTCGCCAACAATGATGCCGAGAACGTTCTGGTCTATCGTAGCGGTTCCACCTCGCCAAGCGCTACGCTAAACGACCCCAATCAGTTTCCGTATGACGTCGCGATCGGGCCCGACGGCACGGCGTATGTGGCTAGCATCTCGGGTCCGATGGGCGCGTCCGGCAGCCTCGTGGCCTACGCTCCCGGCGCCGGCAAGCCCACTCGGACGCTGAGCGACGAACACTTCCTCTACGTCATTGGCGTAGCGTTGGACAAGAACGGCAACGTGTTTGCTTCGTATGATGCCCACATGGTGGCCGGCACGGCTAGCGTCGTCGAGTTCAAGGCCGGCAAGGATAAGGCGACCGAAACCCACATCAAGCTTGGCGCCGCCGGCGGCATTGGGTTCGATAAAGCCGGACACCTGGTCGCTCTCGATTTACAGGCTCAAACCCTTAACGTCTACGACGTCGGGAAACGGACGCCGATCCATAAACTCAAGCTGGCCGGTACCTCAATCTTCTTCTCGTTCACCCGGGATTCGTCACGGTTGTACTTGGCGGACTACTCGCAGGGAAAGATCGACGAGTATCGTTATAGCCCCGACCACTTGACCTTGATCAACACGATCACCCACGGCATGTCCCCATCGAGCTACAACCAAGGCATCGCGACGACCCCGGCTCAAAAACTCTAGCCGTCTATTGCACGCCCAGCGGTGACGACGCGACCCCTCGAGGATCTTTGATCCCCGTGATCGTGGAGAAAGCGGACGCATCGTACGGATGACCGAAGGCTTCGCGTCGTGTCACATTCTGATGTAGCCATGCTCTCAGCGGAAGAGGCGCGTGTCGTCGACGACGCAGTGATCCGCTTCAACTCTTCCGTCGTCCCTTTTACGCAAAGCGAGCCGTTCGTTCGGTTGCAATACGGCATACGCGATGATAACGGGAGACTGATCGCAGGGATCGCGGCAGTGCTCTATTGCTGGCAGATCCTATACGTCGACGCGTTATGGGTTGACGAGCGACATCGGCATAAAGGCCTCGGCGCAACACTCGTCCGTCGTCTTGAGGAGGAGGCTCAAAACTACGGCGGCACGCTGTGTCATTTGGACACGTTCGATTTTCAAGCAAGGAGTTTCTACGAAAAGTTGGGCTACGAAGTTTTTGGCGTTTTGGACGAATGCCCGCCCGGGCACAAGCGTTATTTCCTGAAGAAAACCCTTCGCCTAGTTCGTTGAAGGAGCGAATCGATCTGCTGACCGGCTGCTCGCCTTCGTGAAGCCACGCTGAGCGAGCCATGTCAACATGATTTGCGGGTATCCCGGAACGTAGCGTGCCGGCGGGATAGCATCGCCGTTGTACCCTGTCTTTGAGAGAACGAGTTGATGGCCGGCGTGCGGGTAGATCCGCATCGTGAAGTCCCGCATTCCCGACCTGTTAAAGTATTGTCTTAGCAGGGCGGAGGAATCGCGCGCGTCCACATTGCGGTCGAGCTCTCCGTAGAGGGCGAGGGTTGGTGTAACGACGTGCTGCAGTGTCTCTGCCGGATCGTAGGTTATGAACTTCAGCAGTCCTGCCTTCATGCCCGCCGGGGGCGGTAGCGGTATGTCGAGCAATAGCGAGTAGTCAAACCACGACTGCTTTTTCGCGTTCGAGTACGCGCGCTCTACGTCGCTCCATGGCCCGGTCCCGGAGAGTGCGGCCTCGAACGCGTGCCAGGCGGCCAGCGCGTCTTGCGTCTTCTCGAGATCCATTCGATGCCGTTGCATCTCTTGGGCCACCTCGTAGTCGATATTGCTAAGCAGCGATTCCGCGGGCGCACTCTTCAAAAGCATGAAGGCGAGCGAGCGCCGTACCGTGACTATTGGAGCCGTCCAGGCGCCGTTACTAAATCCCCAAATACCGATCCGGCGCGAATCAACGAGACGGTCGGCGCGAAATGCGTCGTAGATGGCAGCCACGTCCTGCGCGCGCTGTTCCGGGCCGTTTAATTGCCAGCTGCCCGATGACTCCCCAGTACCACGCTGATCGTAGCTGATGACGTTAACACCATTACGGACAAAATATGGAATGATAAATCCCATCTGACGCGTCTCGGGGTCATTGCCGTGAACCAAGATGACCGTTGCGCGAGGGTTTTGGTCGCTGTAATAGAGCGAAACGCCTAGCCGGCCTTCAGGCGCGTTAACAATTCTGCGCTCCTCGCGAAGGCTCAGCCGCCGGTGGAGGCCTGCGCTGTCGCTTAGGGGACCCACGCGCTGCGTGCCCGGATCGAAGAAGTCGTTTAGCGCCGGATCGGGAACGTTGCGCTCTACTCCTATGTAGAGATCGTGCCCGCCGCGCTCGTACACTCCTGGGGCGACGGTGGACGCGCGCGCTACGCCGCCGCTAGTGAGAAGGCAGCAGACCAATAATAAGAAGTACTTCACGCCGGAACTACGGCGACGGCTAAAACAATGTTTCATCAAGAAATCTCAACCGCAGACCCACGGCGCGTCGTCCGTCACGCTTTCGGCGTGCTCTGCGGTGGGTTCGAGGCAAGCGCCGTCAACCCGCCGATTGTGCCAAGGCCCATCGTTTCAACCGCGGTGCTCGGGACGACTATCATCGCGCCCTTTTCTTTGAGACCCTCGTAAAGCATGTTCATCGCACGCAGGTGCAGTGCGACGGGGTTGCTTTGGTAATGTTTTGCCGCCTCGACGAACGACTCTGCGATTTGTTGCTCAGCTTCCCCAAGAATCACGCGGGCTTGGCTTTCCCGCTGGGCTTGCGCCTGGCGCGACATTGCGTCTTGCAACGTGTCCGGAATCTTGATATCGCGAATCTCGACCGCGTTAACGGTGATGCCCCATGGCGTGCTCCGCGCGTCAATGCTCTTCTGCAGCGCCTCATCGACCATTTGCCGGTTAGAAAGTAAGTCCGCCAATGTCGTTTTGCCGATAATATCGCGCAACGCGGTTTGCGCGGCCCACTCGATCGCCTGCTCGTACGAGGTTACTTCGAGCGCCGCTTTCTTTGCATCCCAGACGACCCAGAACAACACGGCGTCAACGTCAACCGGTACGGTATCCTCTGTAAGAGTTTGCTCGGCCGTGAACGTCGACGTATGCACGCGCTGATCGATCCACATGGCTACGTTGTCGACGACCGGCACCATGACGAACAACCCAGGGCCGGCGAGTCTCCGAAATCGCCCCGCTCGAAGCACAACCGCGGCTTCCCACGCGTATGCCATCTGCAGACCGAGGATGACTAGAACAAGCGCGATCGTACCTGCTGCAATCGGGATCGGCGAATTCATCCGCTGGCCGGCTTCGATGCCGACGAGCAGGGCAATCATGCCGAGGACCAGCGAAATGGGGTTTACTCGAACCCGAGACCGCGAACCGAAACCGTGCATAGTATTCTCTCCTATTTTTCTCGTCTCGTAACTGAAGCGATGGCCTTGACTAAATCCGGTTCGGTGAACCCCGCGGCTCGCGCCTCAACAATGGCCCGACGCGCGATGTCTGCCAGACGCGCCCGGCGTAACTGCGGATCCGACCGTCGAGCGCCGTTGGATACGAACGTCCCGCGGCTACGCGCAGTCACCAGAACGCCTTCCCGCTCGAGCTCCATGTACGCGCGGTTTACCGTATTTGGATTGATCTGCAGATGCACCGCGACTTCCCTGACGGTCGGCAGCTGATCGTTCGGCTTTAAGAGCCCGCGAGCGATCGCATGCAGAACTTGATCGCGTAGCTGCGCATAGACAGGCAGGGCACTTTCAAAGTCGACGGATAAGCTGCTTGCCTTCAATCCTTTGTCCTAGTTGTCCTAGTTAAATAGGACAAGATATTTATACCACCGGCGCGAGCCGGCGTCAACATTGCGAACAGCAGCAGAGTAAAGCAATGCCGCGAGCCAGTTGACCCGATCGATTAATGTAAGTATAATTCGTGTAATAATGGCGAGGCGCGCTAAGGCTTACGTGGCGGCGATGCCGGCATCGGCGATTCCGGAGCTGCAAGAGCTGCTCTGCCGCTTCACCGGGTCGGAGGGCAAGCGCGGCAACGTCGTCATGGTTCGCCTGGGCGATGAAGCGCTCGGACAGCTTGACGCTCTCGTTGAGTCGGGACTGTTAGGAAGCCGCTCTGAAGCAGCGGCGTTTTTGATCGGCACGGGAATCGAGGCGAACGAAGAGCTCCTTAAGCAGGCGGCGCAGCGCAGCGCCCAGATCAGGGCTATCCGCCTCGAATTGAACGACGCTATTGTGCGATCGCTTCGCAAGAGGCGGAAGGGCGGCAAGGCCGTCCGCCGTCGCAAAGGCCAAAAGGCGTGATGAACGCCCTCAATCCGGCGCCGATTTCGTTCAGGCTTGCGGGTGGCGCACAGCCTTTGATCGTGTTACAGCTCGACGGCATCCTCGGCTACAATTTCTTGAGGCTATACCGAGTGATCATTGACTACCCTCGTGGGCGAAAAATTTTGGAACAGCGCAAGGCTAGGTTTAGCCTAACGACGCCGAGGACGGTTTGGTTGGCTGGTGCCAAAATGAGGTATACGTTTTCTTAATCAAATGCGGTCGTGGCGCAGGCGATCACGAACGCGCTTCTGCTACTCGGTTCGACGGAGGTAGTCCATGCTCTATCTACGCAAGCTCACGACAGCGTGGCTTTGCATCGCGGCGTTGGCTGCGTGCAGCAGCGGCAACGCGCTTTTGCCTTCGACGGCGAGAGGCCCGCACGGCACTCAAGCCTTCCCGTTTATAGGCACTGAGGGTCAAACGTTCACGGTGCCGGCGGCCGTGACTCGGGTAACGATCACCGCGTACGGCGCTCGCGGCGGCGGTGAAGCGCCGCCGAGCGGAAACCGGGGCGGTTTGGGTGCGGCCATAAAAGCCACGCTTCCCGTTTCGCCGGGACAGACGTTGCTCGTCGTTGTCGGGGGACAGGCGAGGGGCGCTCGCGGTGGCTTCAATGGTGGCGGGAACACGAGCGGTTCGGCCTTCGGTGGCGGCGGAAGCTCTGACATACGCACGGGGAGTGGCACGCGGAACGATCGCATCATTGTCGCGGGCGGCGGAGGCGGGAGCGGCGAGCGTGGCGCTCGAGCC
>JBAUMX010000057.1:0-3748 GCA_049578945.1 Candidatus Cybelea sp.
GACGGCACGAGGAGTAGGTTGCTGCGCTAACGTCCGCCGAAGCGAATGCCGACGTCGATGAAAGTCCGCTGCATTCGATCTTCGGCGCCGGCGTACCAGCGCACGCCGCCGGCGATTGGCCCCGAAATCGCGCCGTCGACGTGGTAGTAGGGTAACGAGTTGAGCAAGTCGCGCCGATAGATGACGTCGGCGCGCACCCCACCGGTTATATCGTAGGTGGCCCACAGCGCGTTCACGGTCGGTGACATGCCCTCGTAAGGCAGGCCGCCGCCATACAACGCCGCCGTATCGGTCACGTGCATCGTCCAAGCGCGAACCGCGATTGCCGGCGCAACTTGCCACGTCGCCGAGACACCGGATGAGCTCACGGTGCCGGGCCACGTTCCAGCGACCTTCTGCACGGCTTCTTGGAACGTGAGGCTCAAGCGTGCGTTGTCGGTATAGGTGAGCGTGCCGGCGGAGAGCGCGTTATGCTCGATCAGCACCGGCAGCGGCCGGCCTCCGTTGTAAAGAGATTGTTCGATCAGGGTCGGCAACGAAAACGAGCTGCTCTGCTGAATGCCCAGGCTCCACCTGCCTTTCGGAAATAACCGCGCTTGCAGCGAGGGCACGATGAGCGAAGTATTAGCCGGGTTTGAGATTCCCAGGATCCCACCGCCGTAACCGATCCAGAAGGCTCCGATCCCGGCGACGACGTCGTAGTCATTTCCGCTCGCCACCAGGCCGGCGTCGACGTGCGTTTGCGCCAGCGTCGCGCCAAGCCGCGGTAACCCATCGGGCAGGGCTTGCTGGTCGTAGATTCCGCTCGACGTGCGGACCATGGCGTCTGCGAAGCCGACAACCGCACCGGCCGTGTGTATTCCGGCGCTCACCTCCGAATCGGACCACGTATTCGAGACGGGATACTCGCCTTCGGTGAGGGCGTAGTCGCCGCGATCGGCGAGCGCGGAGATCGATAAGTTCAGCGCGCGCGGATCGCTAAACGTCGCGTCTGCAAACGAGAAACTTCCGGCAAAGGTCGAATCGGGTTCCCACTGCCGTCCCTGCTCGGTGCCGCCGCCAACCGTAACCGATTGATCCGCGCCGAGCGGCCAGGTTCCGACGAGGTCGGTACGCTGACGCGATTCTTCGTTGTTGCTGGAGGTGCCGAATGCGATTGACGACGCGTCGGATCCGACCTCCGCGCGCGCAATCGTATCGCTGCCGAGCGTCGCGACTTGCCAGTTCGTTCCGCGCAGGAATGGATCGAGCTGGACGGTACCACCCTCGGCTTGGTTTCCGTAGAGAAATGCGTAGGCCGCGTTGCGAACCACGGCGCTCTGCGCGTAGTTGGCCGGTATCAGTATGTACGGCGATTGACCCGATGTGATGTCGTAGTTGGGCACGCCGTTGTCGATTAGCAAGGAACCGGTCGACGAGAGACCGCGATCGCTCAACGTCGAGCCGGGATATGGCGCGGTCGTTTGGGCCAACAGCGTGAACGGCCGCAATGCCACCGAAGATTCGACGTTCGAGTACGGCAGATTCTCTAGGTCGCCGGGCGTGGGAGCCTCGAACGCCAGCACCGCGTATTGCTGGACGATCGCGACGACCGGCTCGCTGGAGAGCGTCGCCACCCGCGTCGTCCGGCAGTAGCGGCAGCTGATGACGACCGCAACGACCCCATCGGCGTGGAGGGCGAAGGTCCCCGAGGCGTCAGTGGTCGTCGCGGGATGGCTGCCGTCGGGCGTTTGGCCCGTTACGGTCGCTCCGGCGATTGCGGCTCCGTGCTGATCGCGCACCGATCCTACAACCAGCGGGGCGGCAGCACGCGCCGGCATGGCCACGAGCAAAACTGGAAGCAGCAACGCGGCCGCGTGGATCGTGCGATTCACGGATTCTTTAGACTTTCGGCTATGATGTAGGTAGTGTCAATAACCCTACTCCGCCGCGTAGTCCTCGCGGTCACTCTGCTGGCCGCGACTTTTGCATGCGGCCGTTTCGCCGTCGCCGGCGCAGAATCGCTCGAGGACATGCTGACCGGGGCGCTGACGCCTTCCGCCGCACCGGCGCTGTTGGGCCCGATCACTTCGGCCGGACGGGTCGGCTGGGAATGCAAACCCGAGCGGGCAGCAGCGGCTGCTCGCTGGCATGAGGGTGAGTTACCAACTAACCCCGGCACTCCGTGAGCGATGCGGGTCCCCCTTCTCGTCGCCCTTCTTGTTTCGGCTGCGGCGACCCCGGGCGTCGCACAAACCTATTCGAGCCCGAGCCCGGTACCGCGGACGACCTCCGTTCCGGCACTCCGCGCGGTTGCCGTCCGCCGCGAGATCGAAGAGCGCTTCACGCTCGGGCTGGGCGCCGAGGCCCGCGGCGACTGGGCAGCGGCCGCGCCTGAGTTCGAACGGATCGTCGCGCTCCGGCCGGGCGAGCCGCAGGGCTCCACGGCTCACTACGATCTAGCGATCGCGTATGCGAATCTGCGGCGCAACGACGACGCAGCGCGCGAGCTGCGTGCCGCAATCGCGCTGGACCCCGGCTTCCTGGCAGCGATGGCGAACCTCGTTGCAGTCGATATTGCGCGCGGCGACCTGAGCGAGGCGCGCGTCATCGCCGATCGCTACGTAACGCTCGCACCGGACTCGGCGCGAGCGCTTTATTCGCGCGGAATCGTCGCACTTCGCGGCGGCGACGCCGCAACCGCACGCGAAGATTTCGGCAAGCTGTTACACGCCAATCCTTCCTATGCGGTCGCTCATTACGATCTCGCGCTCGCGGAAGAACGTCTCGGCCGATACGATGCGGCCGAGCGCGAACTTCGCAGCGCGCTATCGCTAGCACCATCCTACGCTCGTGCGCGGTTCGCGCTCGGGGTCGTTCTACTTCGAGAGGGGGATCATGCGGCGGCCCGCAACGCGTTCGCTCAGGCGACGCTCGACGCTGCGGGCGATCCGGCGTTGCAGAATATCGCCGCCGCGATGCGCGACTCGATCAGGATTTAGACTTTTTTCATAACGACCCCATACGATGCCCAGACTACTCACTCTCCCAGGAGGCTACATGTCTAGAAAACTAGCAGGACTCGCCGTGGCCCTCGGCGCCGCCGTGCTTGCGGCGTGCGCCGGACACTACGGAAATGCCGCTGGAAGCGGCGCCTCTTTCGCCCTTCCCGGAATGCCCGATCTCCAAATTACCGCGGTGCTTCCCGACGGTAAAACGGGCACCGCGATGGAGGAGCTTCCCGGCGAAGGCGTCGGCACCGTTAAAGATCCGTTCTGGCAAGCAACGCTCGGCGGTTTCACGCAGCAGTCGTTTTCTCAAGCTCTCGGTTTCCCGCCACGCACGGTTCTTACGATTAAGAACATCTCGAAGAACATCAACCATACGTTCAACGAGGTGGCGAAAATCAAAGGACCGCCGGCAAAGTTCCCGTCAAATCCTAGCCTTCCGTTTAGTCCGTCGGGTGGGAAGTTCGGCAAAGGCTACGCCAGCGGCTCGATCTCTCCAGGCACATCGGTGAAAGTAACGCTCGGCAGAAGAGGTATTTATTTGATCGGTTGCGCGTTCCACTACCACGAGGGAATGCAGGACGTGTTCGTCGTCGCGGCACACGCGACGCCCGGACCTCAAGGAACAGCTCCAGCACGATGAGACTTCCTGGCCCCGTGCTTTGGGTCGGACTGCTTTTGGTTGCGGCTATAACGGCGTGCACCAACGGCGGCGGCTTGGGCACAATCGGTGGCGGCGGGGGCGGCGGCTCGCCCTCGCC